>NZ_JBEYFY010000004.1:95893-321854 GCF_040703595.1 Streptomyces sp. NPDC007084 | reverse complement strand
CACACCCACCGCCCCCCCCCCCCACCACCCCCCCCCCCCCCACACTTTTCCCGAACCGGCGCCCACCCCGCTCGGGGGTGGGGGGCCGCCGCGGTGAGCCCGGGCGCCCCGCACCCCACAGGGGGTGCGGGGCCGCCGCCGTGTCCGGACTGGACGATGAGCCGGGGATGCCGCTTCCCGGTCCCGACGAGGAGCCGGGGACCGCCGCTTCCCGGGTTCCGAAGGCGCGCCGGGGTCTCCGCTTCTCCGCCCTGGGCTCGGGGCAGGCCGGTCCTCGCCCGGGCGGTCAGAAGTCGCCCAGGAAGCCCGGGTCCACCTTGTCCAGTTCGAGGGCCACATTCCTGTGCAGGGAGAGGATCTCGGCCAGGGGCGCCGGGCGGCGGCTCGTGGACATGAGGTCGCGGCGGGCCTCCGCGGACCAGAGGTACGGGACGACGGACAGCCCCTGGTCGCCGCTCAGGGCGCCGGACTCCGCGCGCCAGCCGGGCCACCGCAGGGTGTCGTAGAAACGGTCGGTGCCCTCGCCGAGGAGCCATTCGAGCCATGCCCCGTGGCCGACTTCGAGCGCCTCCCACTTCAGCGAGTCCGGCGCGAAGTACACGATCTCGCCGGGGTGTCCGGGCCGCCCCACCGACTCCGGGTCATGGCCGTTGAGGACGAACACCCCGCCCAGGACGTCATGGCCCACGACGAGCCCGCCGTCCCGTGGGCGCCAGGCCGGGTCGTAGCGCTCGGGGAAGTCGTTGACCTCGGCGAGCGAGGGCAGGTCCGTCGGGCCGCCCGGCAGCCCGGCGGCGGGGTCCTCGGCCGGACTGCCGTAGATCCGCAGCCAGCCGCTGTCCAGCACCACCCCGCCGCAGTTGAGCACCATCCCGCCCAGCCAGGACCGGGCGGTGACCTGGAGCTGGAGCAGGCTCGCGCGGCCCAGCGCCGGGTCCACCGGCAGGACCTCCATCGACACACCGCTGGTGTCCAGTGCCTTGGCCAGCAGCGGCCAGGCCGGCTCCGCTACGTCGGTCAGCTCGCTCAGCTCTCGCATGGCTTCCCCGTGGGTTGTCCGGAACGGAACGCGGTCGGCTCGGTCCAGCGGGCCGCCGTGGTGGGTCAGAGGGCCATCGTGCGCTCGCGGCGCACCGAGTACGCCACGAATCCGGCACCGAGGCCGAGGAAGACCGTGCCGCCGACGACGTAGGGCGTCGTGTCCACGCTGCCGGTGTCGGCGAGTTGGGGCCCGGCACCGTCGGACGCGGTGTCCTGGCCGGTGCCCGAGGAGGTGTCCGACGACGTGTCCGGCGCCTCGTCCGAGGCCGTGCCGGACGTGTGGTCCGAGTCCGTGGCGGACCCGGTCGTCGTGGCGCCGGCCGGTGCCGAAGCGGGCGCCGAGCCGTGCGAGACGAGGGCGTCCGGGGTCGCGTTGGCGGACGGGACGAACCAGAGGGCACCCAGGAGGGTCCCCGCTGCGGTGGCGGTCAGCAACGATCGACGTGCGGCGGACACGAAATATCGATCCCCTTGTGGCGCTGGCGAATTGGCCGTGTGGGGCGATGCTAATGAAAGGCGCGGGTCGTGGGAAAGTCGCGTAACCCACGGGCCGTACGCTCCGTCCCATGAGTACCCCTGAGACATCACAGTTTGTCCGGCTTCGTGTCGAACTGGTGCTGGAGATCGGTGACGCCCATGCGGTCACCAAGGCCGCGCTCGCCCGTATCGCCGAGGACGCGGCCATGCCGGCCGAGGAGCGGGCGCACGCCGAGGACGCCGTGACGGAAGACACTGCGGAGGCACTCGCGTATCTCGTCGATCCGTTCGACCTGGTCAGCGAGGTGCCGGGGACCGAACTCGCCCAGGCGTCCTGGAGCAGCGAGCCCATCGACTACGACCCCGATTCGCCTGATTGGGACCTTGACGAGGATGATGCGGACGAGGACGACGAGGAAGACGTGCGCGGCTGACGCGGTCCGGGCGATTACCAGGCCCCGGGCGGCAACCGCCGCCCGGGGTTTTCTCGTCTCCGCAGACGCACGGGCCCCCCGCGTACCGCTCCGTCCGCGTCCCAGGACGTGGCGTGCCCCACACCTCAGCGGGAAGTGGAACGGGACGAACCGGTCGTAGTGTTGACAGTTCTTACGGGGCTCTCGTGTCTTTTCGAGATTCGGCAACGATGGAGAAGCGTGTGATGACGGACAGTAAGCGGCGCAAGCGTCTGATGACCGCGTCCGCACTGCTCGGCGGGGTGCTGGTGCTCTCTGCGTGCAGCGGAGGCGGCAACGGTGGCGGTACGGCCAGCGCATCGGACGGTGCCGACGGCGGTGCCTCCTCGCAGGCCAAGGTCGACGAGGCCGCGGCCAAGAAGACCTCCGAGGCCCAGATCAAGATCACGCCCAAGGACGGCTCCGACAACGCCTCGATCAACAACGGCACGGCCGTCACGGTCAGCAAGGGTTCGCTCACGTCCGTCACCATGCAGACCGCCACCGGCACCCCCGTCGCCGGCCAGATATCCGCGGACAAGAAGAGCTGGAAGCCCACCGGGCAGCTGAGCCGCGCGACCACGTACAAGATCGCCGCGGAAGCCGCCGACTCCGCGGGCCGCGTCGCCCACGAGAACGCCTCGTTCAGCACCGTCTCCCCGGCGAACAGCTTCATCGGCAACTTCACGCCGGAGGACGGGTCCACCGTCGGCGTCGGCATGCCGGTCTCGATCAACTTCGACAAGGCGATCACCAACAAGGCCGCCGTGCAGAAGGGGATCTCGGTCTCCTCCAGCAGCGGCCAGGAGGTCGTCGGTCACTGGTTCAACGCCAACCGCCTGGACTTCCGCCCCGAGGACTACTGGAAGGGCGGCTCCACCGTCACCCTGAAGCTGGACCTCGACGGCGTCGAGGGCGCCAACGGCGTGTACGGCGTGCAGCAGAAGACGGTCACGTTCAAGATCGGCCGCAACCAGGTCTCCGTCGTCGACGCCCAGTCGAAGACGATGAAGGTCACGCAGGACGGCAAGACGATCAAGACCATCCCGATCTCGGCCGGTTCCCCCGAGAACAAGACCTACCAGGGCCAGATGGTGATCTCCCAGAAGTTCAAGGAGACCCGGATGGACGGCTCGACCGTCGGCTTCAAGGGCGACGACGGCAAGGGCGAGTACGACATCAAGGACGTGCCGCACGCGATGCGCCTGTCCACCTCCGGCACGTTCATCCACGGCAACTACTGGGGCGCCAAGTCCATCTTCGGCTCCGCCAACACCAGCCACGGCTGTGTCGGCATGTCGGACACCAAGGGCGCGAACGACCCCAACACGCCCGCCGCGTGGTTCTACAACAACTCGCTGATCGGTGACGTCGTGGTCGTCAAGAACACCGGCGACAAGACCATCGCCCCGGACAACGGCCTCAACGGCTGGAACCTGGACTGGGCGGCCTGGAAGGCCGGTTCGGCCATCTGATATCCGCAAGTACATATGCGCGTAGGCACGTATGCGCGCACGCACAGCGCACGCCGCCGCGGCGGCGACCCCCACGGGTCGCCGCCGCGTCGGCGTTCTTGCCTGAGCGGTTTCCGAGGCGGCCACACAGGCTTCCGGGGCCGCTCCCGGAGGTTTCCGAGGCCGGGTCCGGTCTTCTCATCGTTCTTTTATTTCGGCCTTATCCCGTCATCACGCGCCGTGCCTAGCTTGCGGCCATGTTCTTCACCTACCTGAGGCGCGAACTGCGCCGCCGCAGAAAGGCGGCCCTCGTCGTCGCCTCCGGGCTCGCCCTCGGCATCGCGCTGGTCATCGTGGTCGGCTCCGTCTCCTCGGGCATGGAGAAGGCCCAGGGCAAGGTCCTCCAGTCGCTCTACGGGCTGGGCACCGACATGACGGTCACCAAGGCGGCCGAACCCTCCTCCACCACCACCCAGCGCCCCCGCTTCAACTTCGACGCGAACGACAACGGCTCCGACAAGGAGCAGAGCAGCGACCGCGTCATGGTCCAGGGCTTCCAGACCCTCGCTGCCTCCACCGTCGCCAAGGTCGACGGCCAGCAGGGCGTGGCGGACGCGGTCGGCGGGCTGAGTCTCCAAGTCATCCGGGTCAACGGCCAGTTCACCCGCGGCCAGTTCCAGCAGGCCCCCGGCCAGAGCGGCGGCGGGCGCGGCGGGGCCCAGCCCTCCCCGCAGGGCACCGTCAAGGGCGGTGGCGCCGACTTCGACGTCAACAACTACTCGGTCTACGGCACCGACGTCACCAAGCCGGCCCTGGGCCCGCTGACCTCGTCGAAGATCACCAGCGGCCGTACGTTCAAGACCTCCGAGACCAACGCCAAGGTCGTCGTCGCGGACACCTCGTACGCCAAGGAGAAGAAGCTCAAGGTCGGCGGGACCGTCACCGTCAAGGGCGTCAAGTACGAGATCATCGGCATCGCGACCCCGGACAGCGGGGACGCGGCGGCCAACCTCTACATGCCGCTGAAGCAGGCGCAGACGCTCGGCGACGCCAAGAACAAGGTCACCACGATCTACGTCAAGGCCGCTGACTCGCAGCAGATCTCCGGCGTCAAGAGCACCATCCAGAAGAACATCCCGGGCACCACGGTCACCACCTCCGCCGACCTCGCGGACACCGTCTCCGGTTCCCTGTCCACCGCCTCCGACCTCGCCTCCAGCGTCGGCAAGTGGCTGTCGATCGCGGTGCTCGTGGCCGCCTTCCTGGTCGCCGGGCTGCTCACCTCCTCCGCGGTCTCCCGCCGCGTCCGCGAGTTCGGCACGCTCAAGGCGCTCGGCTGGAAGTCCGGCCGCGTCACCCGTCAGGTGGTCGGCGAGGCCGTCGTCAACGGCCTGGTCGGCGGCGTCCTCGGCATCGCCCTCGGCCTCGCGGGCGCCTACGCCGTCACCGAGATCAGCCCCAACCTCCAGGCGCAGCTCGGGAGTACGGGTGGCCGGAGCGGCTTCGGCGGTGCGGGCGGCGGATTCGGTGGCGGTGGGGGCGGCTTCGGCGGCCCGGCCCGGCAGAGCGCGTCCAAGGCCCTCGACGTCGCGCTCACCGCGCCCGTCAGCGTCAACACCATCGTCGTGGCGGTCGTGCTGGCCGTCGCCGGCGGTCTGATCGCGGGCGCCTTCGGCGGCTGGCGTGCCTCCCGGCTGCGCCCAGCGGACGCCCTGCGCCGCGTCGAATAGGCCTCGCCCCGAACGTACTTACGTATCCCAGGAGTTGCACCATGTACGAACTCAGAGGCGTCACCAAGCGCTACACGCGGGGCAGGGAGACGGTCGACGCGCTCGCCGGAATCGACCTCACGATCGGGGACGGCGACCGGCTCGTCATCCAGGGCCCCACCGGCGGCGGCAAGTCCACGCTGCTCCAGATGCTCGGCGGACTCGACCGGCCCACCGCCGGCAGCATCGAACTCGACGGCACGGACCTGGCGAAACTGTCCGAGGCCAAACTGACCCGGGTGCGCGGCGAGAACATCGGGTTCGTCTTCCAGAGCTTCAACCTGATCCCCACGCTCACCGCCCAGGAGAACGTCGAGACCGCGCTCGTCCCGCTCGGCGTGAAACCGGCCGCGCGGCGTGAACGGGCCGCCGCGGCACTGGAGTCGGTGGGACTCGCCGAGCGGCTGCGCCATCTGCCCGCCGAACTCTCCGGCGGCCAGCAGCAGCGCGTCGCCATCGCCCGCGCCCTCGTCAAGCAGCCCAAGGTGCTGCTCGCCGACGAACCCACCGGCAACCTCGACGAGTCCATGCGCGACGAGATCATGGACGTACTCGAAGCCATGTGGAAGGAGCACGGGCTGACCTTCATCATGGTCACCCACGACTCCTCGATCGCGAAGAAGGCCCCGCGCCTCGCCACGATCCGCAAGGGGCGGATCACCGTCAAGGAGAACGCGAAGGCGTAGCGCGGCACTTGATGGTGTGCCCGCAGCGAACGGCCGCCGGAAACCGTACTTCCGGCGGCCGTTCGTGTTTCTGTGGGGCCATGACCGCATCGACCGTCGAATACATCCGCTACCGCATCCCCGAGGACCAGTCGGGCCCGTTCCTGGCCGCCTACCGTCACGCCGCCGGCCGGCTCGCCGCCGCCCCCGAGTGCCTGGACTACGAACTCGCCCGCAGCGAGGGCGACTTCGAGAACTTCATCCTGCGGATCACCTGGACGTCGACCGAGGCCCACGTGGAAGGCTTCCGCCGGTCCGACCTCGGCCGGGACTTCCTGGCCGAGATCCACCCGTACTCCGGCCACATCGAGGAGACGCGCCACTACAAGCCGACCGCCGTACGCGGCCGGGGCTCCGCCGTCCCCACGCTGTACACCTGGGCGGGCGGCACCGAGGCCTTCAACCGCCTCACCGACGTGTTCTACGGCAAGGTGCTCAAGGACGACCTCCTCGCGCCCCTCTTCGGGGGGCTCGCGCCCGAGCACGCCGCCCATGTCGCCGCCTGGCTCGGCGAGGTCTTCGGCGGGCCGACCGACTACTCCGACACCCAGGGCGGCCACGGCCACATGGTCGCGGCGCACATGGGCAGGAACATCAGCGAGGTCCAGCGGCGCCGCTGGGTCAACCTGATCCAGGACGCGGCCGACGAGGCCGGGCTGCCCACCGACGCGGAGTTCCGCTCCGCCTTCCTCGCCTACATCGAGTGGGGCACCCGGCTGGCCGTCCACTTCTCCGCCCCGGACGCGAGCGCGCCCGCCGAACAGCCCGTACCGGCGTGGACGTGGGGTGCGGCGCCCCCGCCGTATCAGCCGTGAGGCAGACGCCGGACGCGCCCGCCTGTGGGGATGGGGAGGCGCCCGCGCAGGCGATGGACGCGCCGGTCTACGGGTCGCGGAGGCGCCCCGCGCAGGCGACGGGCATGCCGGTCCACGGGGATGGACGGGCGTCCCGGCCTACGGGGTCGTGGAGGCGCCCGCGCGGGTGGCGTCCGTGCCCCAGGCGGCCAGCAGCCGCAGCGCCTCCGCCGACGCGGACTCCGGCTCCGCGTGATACGTGACGAGCGCCAGCTCCGCGTCGTCCACCAGCCGGAACGACTCGTACCGCAGGGCGAGATCGCCGACCAGCGGATGCCGCAGCAGCTTCACCCCGTGGCTCTTCTCCTTCACGTCGTGCGTCGCCCACAGCCGGCGGAAGTCCTCGCTCTTCACCGACAGCTCGCCGACCAGCGCCGACAGCCGAGGGTCGTCGGGATGGCACCCCGCGTCCATCCGCAGATGACAGACGACGTCGATCGCCTTCTGCTCCCACTCCACGTACAGCTCGCGGTACTCGGGCCGCAGGAACACCATCCGCGCCCAGTTCCGGTCCTGCGCCGGCAGCTCTGACCAGTCGCCGAAGACGGCCGCCGCCATCCGGTTCCAGCCGAGCAGGTCCGAGCGCCGGCCGGTGATGTACGCCGGGACGCCGTCCATCGTGTCCAGGAGCTGGCGCAGCGAGGCCCGCACCTGCTGCGGACGCGCGGTCTGCTTCTTCTTGTGCTGCTTGGGCTTCGCGAGGTGCGTGAGGTGGTTGTGCTCGGCGTCCGTCAGGCGCAGCGCCCGCGCGATCGAGTCCAGCACCTCCGCCGACACGTTCCGCCCGTTGCCCTGCTCCAGGCGCGTGTAGTACGCCACGGACACCCCGGCGAGCTGCGCCAGCTCCTCGCGGCGCAGTCCGGGCACCCGGCGGTGCCGCCCGAAGTCCGGCATCCCGACGTCCTGGGGCTTGAGCCGGGCCCGGCGGGTGCGCAGGAACTCGCTGAGTTCGGCACGCCGGTCCAGCGGCAGGCCCGCCTCACCGGCGGACCCCACAGAGGGCTGTTCGTCCATACGTCCAGTATTCCCGGTCGTACGACGAAGAGCCTGACCCCGCCAGTGGTAGGACCAGCGAACGTACGCAGAGCTGTGACCTGGGTGAATTCTTCGATCGGGGGCAGGCTTGAAGCCGTGCCCGATGCAAGAGACCAGACGGCCGGGCACCGTACAGACCACTCCCGAGGAGAGCTCCGGCATGACCACAGTCGCTGCGTACGCCGCTCCCGCCGCCAAGGCTCCGCTGGAGCGCACCACCATCGAGCGTCGCGAGGTGGGCGAGCACGACGTCCTGATCGACATCAAGTTCGCCGGCATCTGCCACTCCGACATCCACCAGGCCCGTGAAGGCTGGGGCGAGGCCATCTTCCCGATGGTCCCCGGCCACGAGATCGCCGGCATCGTCTCCGAGGTCGGCTCCGGCGTGACCAAGTTCAAGGCCGGCGACCGGGTGGGCGTCGGCTGCATGGTCGACTCCTGCCGCGAGTGCGAGAACTGCCGGGCGGGCCTGGAGCAGTACTGCCTCAACGGCAACGTCGGCACGTACAACTCCGTCGGCAAGGACGGCGAGCCCACCTACGGCGGCTACTCGCAGAAGATCGTCGTCGACGAGGCGTACACCCTGCGCATCCCCGAGGGCATCTCCCTCGACGTGGCCGCCCCGCTGCTCTGCGCCGGCATCACCACGTACTCCCCGCTCAAGCACTGGAACGCCGGCCCCGGCAAGAAGGTCGCCGTGCTCGGCATGGGCGGTCTCGGCCACATGGGCGTCAAGATCGCGCACGCGCTCGGCGCCGAGGTCACCGTCCTCTCCCAGTCGCTGCGCAAGAAGGACGACGGCCTGAAGCTGGGCGCCGACCACTACTACGCCACCAGCGACCCGAAGACCTTCGAGGACCTGCGCGGCACCTTCGACGTGATCCTCTCCACGGTCTCCGCGCCGCTGGACCTGGACGCGTACCTGTCCCTGCTGCGCACCGACGGCGCCTTCGTGAACGTGGGCGCGCCCGAGGAGCCGGTCCGGCTCAACCTGTTCTCGGTGATCGGCGGCCGCAAGACCCTCGCGGGCTCCGGCATCGGCGGCATCCAGGAGACCCAGGAGATGCTGGACTTCTGCGCCGCGCACAACCTCGGCGCTGAGATCGAGCTGATCGCCGCGTCCGAGATCAACGAGGCCTACGAGCGGGTCCTCGCGAGCGATGTCCGCTACCGCTTCGTGATCGACACGGCGACCATCTAGGTTCCGGTAGGTTCCGGTTCCGCGGGGTTCCCGACCCCTTGAGCGAGGGCGCCGCTCCGGTCGTACGACTGGAACGGCGCCCTCGCGCCGCGTACGCGGGGCGGCGCTCGCACCGCGTACGCGGGGGGCGGTATCGCCCCGGAGGCGGGCGGCGCCCTGGCGTCCGCCGCCGCTACTCGGTGCCGCCGTTCGCGGCGAAGGTCCACACGGCGTGGCTGCCGGGCCCGATGACGAGCGTGGAGTGGCCGATCCGCTCCACATGGCGGTGCTTCACGGCCCGGTTGAGGGAGAGTTCGACCTGCCGCAGGCCGGCCTGGGCGCGGGGGACGGCGTCGAACCGGAGGGTGGTGCCGGCGCGCTCCGCGACGACGTCGCCGTTCGGCGCGGACCGGACGGCGAACCCGCCCGCCTTCAGCAGCGGCACGGTGTCCGCGAGATCGCCCGGGGTGACGGCGAGGCGCACGGCGGTCACGTCACGCATCAGGTGACCGCGGTAGTCGTCGGAGAGGTAGCGCTCGCGGCCCACGTCACCGGGGAAGCTCGGCGGTTCGGTGTTGCCGCGCGGGTCGGCGAAGTACTCCGGCCGGTACTCCATCGCCCAGGCGCCGAAGGCGTCGTACTCGGTCGCGGTGAGGACGGCGTCGAACCAGGGCACGGGCACGCCGTCACCGAAGTCCCGCGTCTGGAGGAACGAGACGGGGTCGGCGACGCCCTGGTCCTTCAGCCGCTCGGTGACGGTCGCGATGTCTCCGGCCCGCTCGGTCGAGAGCCCGAGGCCGGCGGAGCCGAGGGTGCCGTCCTGGCCGGCGACGTCCCCGACCCCGAAGAGTTCGAGATAGGTCTCGCGGCCCATGAGGTAGCGGCCGGTCCAGGTCTGTCCGTCGGCACCGGTGGTGGTACGGACCTGGAAGTTGGCGAAGTCCCGCAGATAGTCGGAGTGCTCGATGGCGTCGGCGGTCTCCCGGTCGAAGACCCCGTAGGTGTGGTTGAGGAACAGCAGCTGCCGATCATGGCCCGACGAAGCCCCCTCGGCCTGCGCGGTCCCCACCCCACCCCCGACCGCCCCGGCAAGAGCCAGCGCGAGCACGATGAACATCCGTAATGTCCGGCGAATCATCATGCGGAGGATGCTAGGCGCCCTCCAGGGACGCCAGGCCTCGTTTCGAACCAGCCCGAAACGAAGGGGACTTGCCTGTCGAGCGCACAGTCGGTTCCCCGGGCGACCGGGAGACCGGCCCCGGGCACCTGGCGCTGCTGACACGAAGCGGCGACACCGGTCGAGGCGCCGCCAGCCGGCCGGCGGACACCGGGACCGCCAGGAGATCGCCGTCCGGCAGGCCGCGAACACCAAGGTGATCCGCGACCTGGAGGTCTCTCGTGTCCCCGGCCTGTTCCAGACCCCGGAGTACGCACGGGTCGTCTTCGACACGAACCCCGCTCGGCCGGCAACACCACCCTGGCCGTCGGGCGACGAATCTGACCCCGCACGCACCCGCTGAGTGACCGACTCGCGGGACACCCGCTCAGTGCGACAGCGTCGCCGGGCTTCCGCCGTTCGCCTCGTAGCCCGCGACCGCCATCGCCCGGTATATCGCGTAGTCCGCGGCCGGGTCGTGCGTCAGGGTCCAGGGGAGGGCGCCGACGTGGCCGTCCACGTGGACCAGCTGGTTCATCGCCTCGGACCAGCGCTCGCCGCGGACGAGGAAGAAGATCAGCAGATGGCGCACGTGCGCGAGCATCGGGTCGTCGGGGCGGGCCGCGTGGACCGCGTACAGCGCGCCGTGGACGGCCTTCGTGACGACCTCGCTCTGGTAGAAGCCGCGGACCAGGTTCACCTCCGGGAGGTGCTCGAAGACCGCGAAGAGGGGCATCGCCGCGAGCAGCGAACCCCGTGGCGCCCGCGCCGCCGCGGCCTCCGCGAAGGAGTACGCCACCTCGCGCGAGCCGTGCCATTTCTCGCACCAGTAGTGCAGCGCCGCCAGATGCGCCCCCATGTGCGCGGGCGCCCGGTCCAGGATCTTCAGCCAGACCTTCTCGAACTCCGGCCGCGAGTACGCCAGTCCGCGCGCCACGGACAGCTCGATGATGTACGGGACCGGGTCACCGGGGGACAGCAGCGCCGCCTCGCCGCACGCCGCCCGTGCCTCCTCCATGATGATCCGGAAGTCGTCCGTGCCCGGCGTCGACGTACGCCACGCCTGCTGGACCAGGAACTCGGCGTGCACCGCCGCGCCGCCCGCGTCCTTGGGCGCCTCGGCGCGCCACACCCGCAGCCACTGCCCGCCCGGCGTCTCGCTGACCCCGCCGGGCCGCTGCTGGAGCTCCAGGGACGCCGCCCCCGCGAAGGCCTGCACCCGCTGCCAGCGCGTCTCGCCGTCGGTCTCCGTGCCGGCCAGGAGCTGGGAGGCCGCGCGGTAGTCCTGGCCGCGCTGCACGACGTCCAGCACGTCGAGCAGGTCCGCGTCCGGGCCCGGCATGCGGATGTCCAGCTCCTCCTGGCGCAGGAACCCGTAGTTCGCCGGGTCCGCCGCGTCCGGGTCGCCGGGGGCGACGAGCTGCACACCGGCGCGCCTGCGCCGCAGCACCGGCAGCAGGACCAGGCTGAACATGGCCAGCGCCATCAGGACCCAGAGAATCTCCATGTCACAAGCGAACCAGACGGGTCCGACAATTGGCCAACCTGGTTCCACGACGCAACCACCCCGGGCCCGTGCCGGCTGCCCCCGCCCGCCGTCCGTCATCACCCTCGCGGGAGCACTACCCTCGGGACCCATGAGCGACAGGCACATCAGTCAGCATTTCGAGACCCTCGCGATCCACGCGGGCAACACCGCCGATCCCCTGACCGGCGCGGTCGTCCCGCCGATCTACCAGGTCTCGACCTACAAGCAGGACGGCGTCGGCGGGCTGCGCGGCGGCTACGAGTACAGCCGCAGCGCCAACCCCACCAGGACCGCCCTGGAAGAGAACCTCGCCGCCCTGGAGGGCGGTCGCCGCGGACTCGCGTTCGCGTCCGGACTGGC
Source organism: Streptomyces sp. NPDC007084 (assembly GCF_040703595.1). Classification (NCBI taxonomy): domain Bacteria; kingdom Bacillati; phylum Actinomycetota; class Actinomycetes; order Kitasatosporales; family Streptomycetaceae; genus Streptomyces; species Streptomyces sp. NPDC007084. The sequence continues at coordinate 309,823 of NZ_JBEYFY010000004.1, read as the reverse complement.
GGCCGAGGACTGCCTGTTGCGTACGCTGCTGAGCCCCGGCGATCACGTGGTCATCCCGAACGACGCGTACGGCGGCACCTTCCGCCTCTTCGCGAAGGTCGTCTCCCGCTGGGGCGTGGAGTGGTCGGTCGCCGACACCAGTGACGTCGAGTCGGTGCGGGCCGCCATCACCCCGAAGACGAAGGCCATCTGGGTCGAGACGCCCTCGAACCCGCTGCTCGGCATCACGGACATCGCCGCGGTCGCGCAGGTCGCGCGGGACGCGGGCGCCCGCCTCGTGGTCGACAACACCTTCGCCACGCCCTACCTCCAGCAGCCGCTGGCACTCGGCGCCGACGTCGTCGTGCACTCCCTGACCAAGTACATGGGCGGCCACTCGGACGTCGTCGGCGGCGCCCTGATCACCGGGGACCACGAACTCGGCGAGGAGCTGGCGTACCACCAGAACGCCATGGGCGCGGTCGCCGGGCCCTTCGACTCCTGGCTGGTGCTGCGCGGCACCAAGACGCTCTCCGTGCGCATGGACCGGCACAGCGAGAACGCGGGCCGGGTCGCGGACATGCTCAGCCGGCACGCGCGCGTGACGCGCGTCCTGTACCCGGGCCTCCCGGACCACCCCGGTCACGAGGTCGCCGCGAAGCAGATGCGGGCGTTCGGCGGCATGGTGTCCTTCCAGGTCGCGGGCGGCGAGGAGGCGGCCGTCGCGGTCTGCGACCGCGCCAAGGTGTTCACCCTCGGCGAGTCGCTGGGCGGCGTGGAGTCGCTGATCGAGCACCCGGGCCGTATGACGCACGCGTCGGTGGCCGGTTCCGCCCTGGAGGTGCCCGCCGACCTCGTCCGTGTCTCGGTGGGCATCGAGAACATCGACGACCTGCTCCAGGACCTTCAGCAGGCTCTCGGCTAGTACTGCGGCCCGCCCCCGGAGACCGCCTCCCGGCGCGTACCGGCCCCCGGAGCCCCCTCCCGGGAGACCCGCCCCCGGAACCGGCCTCCTGGGAATCCGGCCCCCTGGGAATCCGGCCCCGGAACTCCGGCAAAGGGCGGGCCGTCACCAGTCCGACAGGGGCCGTCACCAGTCCGACAGGGGTGGAGTCGTCTGCGACGGCGGCTCCACCCACGGATGCACCGTCACCGCCCAGATCACGAACACCACGGCCGCCGCGCACAGCACCGCCCACAGCACGCGCCGGGCCGCCCGCCTGCGCCGCAGCATCCGCCCGCCACGCCGTACGGCCTCGCCGTACAGGTCGGGCGGCACCACGGGCGCCGTCCGCTCCAGCAGCCGCCGTACGGCCGCCTCCCGCTCCGGCAGGTTCACGACGGAGCCACCTCCATCCGGGCCGGCGCCGGCCCGCGCGGCGGATACAGCAGCGTCGCCATCGCCCGCGCGCAGATCGCCCGTACGCGCTCCACGGGCAGCCCGAGCAGAGCCGCCGTCTGCTCCTCGGCGACCCCCTCGTACAGCCGCAGGACGAGGATCAGCCGCTCATGGGGCGTGAGCCGGGCCAGGACGCTGTCCGGGGCCGGTGACGGGCGCAGCCGCCCCAGACCGCCGTACTGGTGCCAGGCGGCGCGCTGGAAGCGCACGGCGAGCTGCTGGCGGGTGCTGTCGTAGGGGTCCTCGCCGTGCAGCCGGTCCCAGCGGGCGTACGTGTGGGCGAGGGACAGGGTGAGCAGGCGCCGCGCGCGCGGGTTGGCGTCGACGGGTTCCGCCGTGAGGAGGGTGGCGGTCTGGAGCAGCCGGCCCGCCGCGCCCGCGACGAACGCCTCGAACTCCCGGGCCCGGCGGACACCGTGGGACACATGCCGTTCTCGCACCGTGCCTCCCGTCCGAGGGCGACCTGTGGAAGCGGGTCCGCCGCGCGTACGGCCCGCCGCACCGCGTACGACGGGGGACCCGGTCTCATATGAGGCCAGCCGCCGCCTTCCGGTCAAGAGCCCGGCGCACACGCGCAGGCGAACCGCGGGCCCACCCGCGAACCGGGCGTCCACGCGCGCGCACGTCGGGGTGGTCTGGTACCGCGGGGTCACGGCGCTCGGCGGGCGTCTGCGCGCGCGGACGTCGGGTGGTCTGGTACCGCGGGGTCACGGCGCTCGCCGGGCGTCTACGCGCGCGCGGACGTCGGGCGGGCACACGCGCGCGTGCGGGTCGCCGAAGACCCGAAGCGAGCGGGACGGCGCGGGGGACCGGCCTTGCTCAGGAGGCCGGCTCGGCGTCCGCCGCCGGTACGCCCTGGGCGGCCTGGCGGGCGGAGAGCGCGGTGTTGAAGCGGGTGAGCAGCGAGCAGAACGCCTCGCGCTCCTCCGGCTTCCACCCGGTGGTCAGCTCGGCCATCAACCGGCGCCGTGAGGTGCGTACTTCGTCGAGGCGGGCCTGCCCGCGCGGGGAGAGCTGGAGCACCACGGCCCGCCCGTCCTCGGGGTGCGAGGTGCGCTTGACGAGGCCGGTGTCGACGAGCGGGGCGACCTGCCGGGTGACCGTCGAGGAGTCGATGCCCATGCTCGCGGCGAGCGCCTTGACGCCCATCGGGCCTTCTTTGTCGAGGCGGTTGAGCAGGAGGTACGCGGCGCGGTCCATGGAGTTGCGCACCTGGCCCACTCCGCCGAGCCGGGTCTGTTCCGCACGGCGCGCGAAGACCGCGACCTCGTGCTGGAGGGTTTCGAGGAGACCGGTGTCACCGACGGTCGTCATGTCCATCGACATCTCTGGTGTTGTGGGCATGGCCGGGGGCTCAATTCATGCGTGGGGAGCTGGGTTGGGGGACAGGGTACGCGGCTGGGGCGCGGGCCGTACCGGGGCTGCGCAAACCCGGTCTCGGAGGGTGGTCACGACGGGAGTGCGCCCGCGTGAACTGCGAGACTGGGGTCATGAGCTACGGCACGGCTGACTCCCTTCCCAGTGTGACCCTGGACGACGTGCGCGGCGCGCAGAAGATGCTCACCGGGGTGGCCCGGACGACCGCGCTGGAGGGCAGCCGGTACCTGTCCCGGCTGGTGGGCGAGCCGGTGCACCTCAAGTGCGAGAACCTCCAGCGGACGGGTTCCTTCAAACTGCGCGGCGCCTACGTGCGGATCGCGGGCCTGCTGCCCGAGGAGCGTGCCGCGGGTGTCGTCGCGGCGAGCGCCGGCAACCACGCGCAGGGTGTCGCCCTCGCGTCCTCGCTGCTCGGGGTGCGCTCGACGGTCTTCATGCCGACCGGCGCCCCGCTGCCGAAGGTGGCGGCCACCCGGCACTACGGCGCCGAGGTGAGGCTGCACGGTCAGGTCGTCGACGAGACGCTGGCCGCCGCGCAGGAGTACGCGGAGCGGACGGGTGCCGTGTTCATCCACCCCTTCGACCACCCCGACATCATCGCGGGCCAGGGCACGGTGGGGCTGGAGATCCTGGACCAGTGCCCGGAGGTCCGCACGATCGTGGTCGGCATCGGCGGCGGCGGTCTCGCGGCCGGTGTCGCGGTCGCGGTGAAGGCGCTGCGCCCCGACGTACGGATCATCGGGGTGCAGGCGGAGGGGGCCGCGGCGTATCCGCCGTCGCTGGCGTCCGGGCGGCCGGTGTCGATCGAGCGCCCGGCGACGATGGCGGACGGGATCAAGGTGGGCCGCCCCGGTGACGTGCCGTTCCGGCTCGTCGAGGAGCTGGTGGACGAGGTCCGCACGGTCTCCGAGAACCATCTGTCCAGCGCGCTGCTGCTGTGCCTGGAGCGGGCCAAGCTGGTCGTGGAACCGGCCGGCGCGAGCCCGGTCGCGGCGCTGCTGGCCGATCCGGAGGCATTCGAGGGCCCGGTGGTGGCGCTGCTGTCGGGCGGGAACGTGGACCCGCTGCTGATGCAGCGCATCCTGCGGCACGGCATGGCGGCGGGTGGCCGCTACCTCGCGGTGACGCTGCGGCTGACCGACCGGCCCGGCGCGCTGGCCACGCTTTTGGGGGTGTTGTCAGTGGCGGATGCCAATGTTCTCGACGTGAGTCACGTACGGACCGACCCGCGGCTCGGGCTCACGGAGGTGGAGGTCGAGCTGCAGTTGGAGACGAAGGGCCCCGAGCACTGCGCCGAGGTCAACCGGGCGCTGCGCGAGGCGGGTTACACGGTCATCGACTGAGGTCGAAGGCCCTGTCACAGGCCCTGTCACAGGACCTGCCAAAGATCCTGTCACCGTCCGGTCGCCCTCCGTGAGAAAAACCATTGTGAGACGCGATACATCGCGTTATGGTGTGTGTGACGGCCCGGCTCGGCTCCGAGATCCGGGCGAAGCCGTACCGAAAAATATGCTCATGGGGTGAAAATCCCAGAATCTCCAGATCCGCCAAGACCGAGAAATCCCCAACGACGTGGAGAACTCTTATGCCAGGCGCCATCTACGCCGAAGGCCTGGTGAAGACCTTCGGTGACGTAAGGGCTCTGGACGGCGTCGACCTCGACGTCCCGGAAGGCACCGTCCTCGGCCTCCTCGGGCCCAACGGCGCGGGCAAGACGACCGCCGTCCGCTGCCTCACCACCCTGCTGCGCCCCGACAGCGGCAAGGCCGTGGTCGCGGGCATCGACGTGGTCAAGAACCCCGACGCGGTCCGCCGCAGCGTCGGCCTGTCCGGACAGTTCGCCGCGGTCGACGAGTATCTGACCGGCCGCGAGAACCTCCAGATGGTCGGCCAGCTCTACCAGATGAAGGCGAAGGCCGCGAAGGTCCGGGCGGCCGAGCTGCTGGAGCAGTTCCACCTCACGGACGCCGCCGACCGCACCACCAAGACGTACTCGGGCGGGATGCGCCGCCGGCTCGACCTGGCCGCCGCCCTGGTGGTCTCCCCGCCGGTCATGTTCATGGACGAGCCGACGACCGGCCTCGACCCGCGCAACCGCCAGCAGTTGTGGGAGGTCATCAAGCAGCTCGTCTCCGGCGGCACCACCCTGCTGCTGACCACGCAGTACCTGGAAGAGGCCGACCACCTGGCGCACGACATCTGCGTGGTCGACCACGGCCGTGTCATCGCCCGCGGCACCGCCGACGAACTCAAGGCGCGGACCGGCGGCGAGCGCGTCGAGGTCGTGGTGCACGAGCGCGACCACATCGCGACCGCCTCCGAGGTGCTGCGCGGCTTCGGCAAGGGCGAGACCACCGTCGAGCAGCACACCCGCAAGCTCACCGTGCCGGTCAGCGGCGGCGCGAAGCTCCTCGCCGAGGTCATCCGCGAACTGGACGCGCGCGGCATCGAGATCGACGACATCGGCCTGCGCCGCCCCACCCTCGACGACGTCTTCCTCTCCCTCACCGGCCACGCCGCCGAGGAGGAGGCCGCGGAGGACGCCGAGACCGACGCGACATCCCGCGCCCGGCAGAGCAAGGAGACCGCGAAATGAGCGCCGCCACCGACACCGTCCGGGTCGTGCCGCGCGGGAGCGCCGTCGGCCAGTCCGTCCGGGACTCCCTGGTCATGGCCAAGCGGAACCTGATCAGAATGTCCCGCATCCCCGAGGTGGTGATCTTCGGGCTGATCCAGCCGATCATGTTCGTGGTGCTGTTCACCTACGTGTTCGGCGGGTCCATGAAGATCGGCGGCAGCACCAGCTCCTCCGCCTACACCAACTTCCTGATGGCCGGCATCTTCGCCCAGACCGTCACGTTCGCCACCGCGGGCGCCGGCGCGGGCATCGCCGACGACATGCACAAGGGCCTGGTCGACCGCTTCAGATCACTGCCCATGGCGCGCGGCGCGGTGCTGACCGGCCGCACCCTGGCCGACCTCGTGCAGACCGCGCTGACCCTGCTCGTCCTCGCCGGCGTCGCCCTGCTGGTGGGCTGGCGCGTCGGCTCGTACGGCAGCACCAACGCGTTCCGGGTCGCCGGAGCCTTCGGACTGCTGCTCCTGCTGGGGTACGCGTTCACCTGGATCGGCGCGCTGATCGGGCTGTCGGTGCGGACTCCCGAGGCGGCCACCTCGGGCGGCCTGATCTGGCTCTTCCCGGTCACGTTCATCTCGAACGCGTTCGTGGACACCAGCAACATGACGCCCTGGCTGCGGCATGTCGCGGACTGGAACCCGTTCAGCGCCACCGTGCAGGCCTGCCGCGTGCTGTTCGCCAACCCGGGGCAGTCGACGTCCGGTGCCTGGCCCATGCAGCACTCGGTCTGGGCCTCGGTCATCTACTCGGTCCTCATCGTGCTGATCTTCCGGACCCTCGCCGTCCGCAAGTACCGCTCGGCGACGGCCTGACCCTCCAGGGCCGACCCCGTCAGGGAAGTGTCCGGACATGACGATGCCCCCGGTTCGGGGCCGGGGGCATCGCCGTAGTCGCTGGTCCTGAGCCGGCCGGGGCTCAGCCCTGGTAGGGCACGGCCTTGAGGATCTTCACCTTGGCGAGCTTGCCGTTCGGCAGCTCGTACTCGGCGTCCTCGCCGACCTTCTTGCCGGTCACACCGGAGCCGAGCGGGGACTGCGGGGAGAAGGTCTCGATGTCGGAGCTGGCGTACTCGCGGGAGGCGAGCAGAAAGTCCAGGGTGTCGTCCTCGTCGCCGTCGAAGGCGATGGTGACGACCATGCCCGGTGCGACCGCGCCGTCCGCCGCGGGGGCCTCGCCGACCTTGGCGTTCTCCAGGAGCTGGGTGAGCTGGCGCACACGGAGCTCCTGCTTGCCCTGCTCTTCCTTGGCCGCGTGGTACCCGCCGTTCTCGCGCAGGTCGCCCTCCTCGCGCGCGGCCGCGATCTTGGCGGCGATCTCCGTGCGCGCAGGACCAGACAGGTGATCCAGCTCGGCCTTGAGCTGGTTGTACGCCTCCTGGGTCAGCCAGGTGACGTTCTCGCTGGTCTGGGTCACAGGTGCTCCTCGTAGGTACTGGGATACAAAGCATCGCCCTACCCAGAAGAATGTGCTTTCACGGGTGGGCGAAACCACGAGCCTAACAATTCAGCGGCCCGGAGGGGAGGACATAAGACACCAGAATTACGTCGACGCAGGTCAGCGGCGGATACCGACAGTGATGCCGGGCCGCGTCCCGCCGCAGCTCAGTCACTGTGGCAGCCGAGCAGCTCCGCCGTGGAGCCGCGGGCCGTCGTGCGCAGCGTGACCACCTTGTCGAGCCGGGACGCGTCCTGGTCGAAGCGGAAGTCGGCGCGGCCCACCTCGACGCCGTCGGCGTCCTGCGAGCGCAGCGTGCAGTAGCCGCTCGAACCGGCGTCCTTGTGGACCTCGAGGTGCGCCTCGACCGCGGTGTCCGAGACGGCCTTGAAGGTGATCACCTGGGCGCTGATCTTGGTGCCGCCGATGTAGTCGTAGCCGAACCAGCCGATCAGCGCGATCAGGACGACGCCGAGGACCCCGCCGACGGCCTTCAGCTTGCGGTCCGCGCGCTCGTCCGCGGAGCGGCCGTAGCGGCCCTCGGGAAGCCGCGTGCTCGCCGTGGTCATGATCGTCCTCTCGGCCGGGCCCCCGAACGGGGACCCCGGAATTATTCGCCCCCCGATTCCGTCACTATAGAAGCCGCCCATCGCGCGGATTCACGCCGGGCGCCGACAGCCGACCTACTCAGGCGACAGCCGACTGACCGAGGATTGAGTCTTGACTGACCAGCTGCGACTGATGGCCGTGCACGCCCACCCCGACGACGAGTCGAGCAAGGGCGCGGCCACCATGGCGAAGTACGTGTCCGAGGGGGTGGACGTGCTGGTCGTGACCTGCACGGGCGGGGAGCGCGGCTCCATCCTCAACCCCAAGCTCCAGGGCGACAAGTACATCGAGGAGCACATCCACGAGGTACGCAAGAAGGAGATGGACGAGGCCCGCGAGATCCTCGGCGTCAAGCAGGAGTGGCTCGGCTTCGTCGACTCCGGCCTGCCCGAGGGCGACCCGCTGCCGCCGCTCCCCGAGGGCTGCTTCGCCCTGGAGGACGTCGACAAGGCGGCAGGCAGGCTGGTCCGGCAGATCCGCTCGTTCCGCCCGCAGGTCATCACCACGTACGACGAGAACGGCGGCTACCCGCACCCCGACCACATCATGACCCACAAGATCACGATGGTGGCGTTCGAGGGCGCGGCGGACACCGAGAAGTACCCCGAGGCCGAGTTCGGGCCGGCCTTCCAGCCGCAGAAGCTCTACTACAACCAGGGCTTCAACCGCCCGCGCACCGAGGCGCTGCACAACGCGCTCCTCGACCGGGGCATGGAGTCGCCCTACGGTGACTGGCTCAAGCGCTGGAACGAGTTCGAGCGCACCGAGCGCACGCTGACCACGCACGTTCCCTGCGCGGACTTCTTCGAGATCCGGGACAAGGCGCTCATCGCGCACGCCACCCAGATCGACCCCGACGGCGGCTGGTTCCGGGTCCCGATGGACCTCCAGCGCGAGGTCTGGCCGACGGAGGAGTACGAGCTGGCGAAGTCCCTCGTCGATACATCCCTCCCCGAGGACGACCTCTTTGCGGGCATCCGCGACAATGCCTGACATGAGCGCAAGCCTGGCACTGACGCACCTCGTCCCCCTCGCCAAGGAGGTCGACGAGAACAAGGTCACCCCCGGCGTCCTCGGCTTCATCGTGTTCGCGGTGATGGCCCTGGCCGTCTGGGGCCTGATGAAGTCCATGAACCGGCACATGGGCAAGGTCACCTTCAAGGAGGACGCGGAGAACGCGGACTCCGGCACCACCGACCGGACCGCCTCCGGCACCTCCGGCACCTCGGGCTCCGGGGGGCCCGCACCGGCGAAGAGCTGAGCCCGGGGCCGGGCGGGTCACTCGCACGAGGACGGCCCCCTCGCCGGGCAAGGCCCGCCGGCCCGGCAATGGCCCGCCCGCCCTCAGCCCCGTGTCTCGGGCGCGTACGGCCGCGTACGGGCGTTGCGCGACTGCTGCTGCCGCCGCCGCTGCTGCCGCCGCACGTTCTCAGTCCCGTGCCGTCGTCACCGTCACGCCCATCACGTCGCGGGCGTGGCGGCCCGGGACCATGCCCAGGCGCCAGGCCTGCCAGCCCGCGTCCAGGTCGACGCCGCGCTCCAGCAGCAGCTGGTAGGCCTCGATGCAGTCGTCCAGCTTGCCGTCCCGGGTCGCGTGGCCGGTGCGCGAGAGCTGCGCCAGTTCCTCCTGGGCGACGGCGGCCCCCACCTCGTATCCGCCGGGCGCCGCGTAGGGCAGCAGGGTGCTGCGCAGGAAGCGCGCCCAGTCCTCGCCGCGGTGGTCGCCGTACGAGGCGAACAGGCCGATCGCCTCGTCGCACAGGCCGAGCGCCTGCTGTGCCCGGCCGTTGCCCGCGTCGACCACGGCCAGCTCCAGACACGTCCACGCCTCGCCGTGCGCCACCCCGATGCGCTGGAAGTCCGCGCGGGCGTCCACGAGGAGCTGGCGGGCGAAGCCGGAGTTGCGCAGCGACCCGGTCTGCGCGGCGCGCTGGTCGCGGGTGACCCGGGCCGAGTGGTGACGGGCGCAGGCGAGCCCGTAGACGTCCCGCATCCGGGAGAACATCGTCCGGGAGCGTTCCAGCTCGCGCACCGCCTGGTTGAGGTTGCCGGTCTCCTCCAGGGCCTGGCCCAGGTAGTAGACGGTCCAGGCCTCGCCGCGGGCGTCCTCGTTCTCCCGGTGGCGCGACGCCGCCTGGCGCAGTCCGTCGACGGCGGACGAGGCGTCGCCCTCCACGAGCCGGGCGCGGGCGAGCTGGGTGAGCGCCCAGGCCTCACCGCGCGCGTCCCGCGTACGCCCGTACAGATCGAGTGCCTCGCGCAGTTCCCGGTCGGCGCGCGGTACGTCGCCCATCCGCAGGCCGAGCTGTCCGAGCTGGAAGTGCGCCCAGGCCTCGCCGTGCACCGAGCCGCTCGCGCGGTGCAGGACCAGGGCCTCGGTGAGCAGGTCGAGGGCGTGGGTGAGCCGGGACCTGTCGCGTTCCACCGCCGCCAGCGCGTGCATGGTCCAGGCGCGGTCGGCGGCCAGTTCGGGTGAGGCCTGGAGATCCATGGCCTCCTGGAGCTTGACCGCCGCCTCGGTCAGGTTGCCCTGGTGGTGCAGGGTGATGCCGAGGGAGCACAGCGCGCGGGCCGCGCCGGCGTCGTGGTGTGCCTCGAAGTACAGGTCGACCACCGAGGCCAGCGTGGTGCGCGCCTTGTCCAGCTCGCCGAGCTGACGGGCCGCGATACCGGTGCGCCACTGCACCGAGCGGACCAGGAGCCCCTGGTCGACGGCCTGGGTCAGCTCGCTGATCTCGCCGAGCCGGTAGAGGTCGCCGCGCAGCAGGCAGTAGTCGCACAGGGCGCCCAGCAGGTTCAGCACGGCCGCCTGGTCCACGCCCTCGGCGTGCCGCAGCGCGGCGGTGATGAAGCTCGACTCGTCGTCCAGCCAGCGCAGCGCCGCGTCCAGCGAGGTGAAGCCGTGCGGTCCGAACTGGTCGGCGCGGGTGGACGTCTTGCCGTCGACCAGGCGGATCACCGAGTCGGCCAGCTCCGCGTAGTTCACGATCAGGCGTTCCTGCGCGGCCGTACGCTCGTCGGCCGGCTCCTCGTCGAGCAGCCGGGCCGCCGCGAAGGAGCGGACGAGGTCGTGCAGGCGGTAGCGGCTGCCGCGCACATGGTCGATCAGGCCCGCCTGGGACAGCGCGGTCAGATGCCGGGTCGCCTCGGGCTCGTCCGTGGCGAGGAGGGAGGCCGCCGCCGCCGCGCCGAGCGAGGCGCGGCCCGCGAGCGCGAGCCGGCGCAGCAGCCTGCGGGCCGCGTCCGACTGGTCGGTGTAGCGCAGCCACAGCACGCGTTCGACGGGTTCCACCGGCCCGTACGCGGCAAGGTCGGTGGCGAGCTGACGCGCCGTACGCGGGCCGAGCGAGGACCCCGCGACCCGCAGCGCCAGCGGCAGACCGCCGCACAACTCCCTTACGTGGTCGGTCGATTCGGCGTCGTACGGTCCCGACGCGTCCTGCGCCGCCGCGGCGAGCAGTTCCTCGGCGCCCGCCGCGTCCAGCGCCTCGACGGGGAGCTGGTGCACCCAGGCCGGCAGGTCGGCGGGCAGGTCGAGCGGTTTGCGCGCGGTGACCAGGACGAGGCTCTCCGAGCGCTCCGGGACGAGGGTGCGCACCTGCTCGGCGTCGCTCGCGTCGTCCAGCACGATCGTCACCGGCAGACCCGTCAGATGCTGGTGGTACAGCTCGCTCAGCCGCCTGACCTGCTGATCCTGCGAGGAACGCTCGCGGAACAGAAGCTGTTCGCGGGGCGCGCCGAGCCGGTTCAGCAGGTGCAGCAGCGCGTCGCGCGTGGTGAGCGGCGGATCGTCCGGGCTGTCGCCGCGCAGGTCCACCACGCACGCGCCGCGGAACTGGTCCTTGAGGGCGTGCGCCGCGCGGATCGCCAGCGTGCTGCGGCCCGAGCCGGGCGCGCCGTGCAGCACGACGACCGTCGGCTTCGTCTCCGTGCTCGCCCGCGCCGCCTGCACCCACTGCGCGACCCGGGAAAGCTCGCTCCGGCGCCCGGCGAACGGGCCCTCGGAGTCCGGCAGTTGGCCGAAGGACTGCGCCAGGACGTTACGCCGCCGGGCCGCCGCGCTCTTGTCGGTGCGCCGCAACTGGGGGGCGCCCTTCTTCGCGCCGGTCGACGCGTTGAGCACCCGCTGCTGGTCGAGGAACGGCCGGATGCCCCGTACCTCCAGCGCCGTCAGCCACTGGAGGCGCAGTTGTTCGGGGCCGCCCGGCTGGCCCAGCGCCCCGGCGCGGCGGCTCGCGGCGGGCACGTGCGTGGCCGTCACCTTCAGTACGGTCGCCGCCGCGCCCGCCACCGCCACCGTCGCCCCGGTGCCGACGGCCGTACCCGCGCCGGTGCCGAACGCCAGGTCCGCGACGATCGCCGCCAGCGCGCCAACAGCCGCCACCAGCAGGGGAGTTCCGGACCCTTCGCGCGCGTAGCGCTGGCCGAAGGTCTGCTGTCCCGCCGCCGCCTCGTCCAGCGCCCGCGTGTACGTCTCGTACTCCTCCGCGGCCGTCTCCGCCATCGCGTCGAGCGCGCCGCGCGCCCGCGACAGCAGCACCCCGCCGTCGAGCCGCCCTCCCGAGCGGCGCACCTCCTCCTCGACGGCCCTGGCCAACAGGCGCTCGGCCTCCGCCCGGTGGCTCTCCCGCATGTCCCGTCCCCCTCCGGCAGCAACTCCTTGGCCTATGAGTGTCCTTCGGGAGAGCCGAGAGCGCGAGAGGGCCGACGATCACCGGCCGCTTTCGGGGCTGCCCCGGCTCAGGTGGCGAGGGCCGCCTTGGCCTCCTTGGTCTCCTGGTCGGCGAGCACCTCGGGGGCGCCCGCTTCCAGACCGTCGAGCGCGGCGCGTACGACGTCGGCCGGGTCGTTCTTCTCGATGTCCCAGGCGGCCATCATGTCGGTGTCGGTGGAACTCATGTACAGGCCGGTGACCTGCGTGCCCTGCCCGGCCAGTTCCAGGCGCACCCCGTTGGTCATGCTCCACGCGGCGGCCTTCGAGGCGGCGTAGGCGTTGACGCCGGGGTAGGCGAGCCATGACATGCGCGAGTTCACGTTGAGGATGCCGCCTCCGCCGTTGCGGGCCAGGACCGGCGCGAACGCGCGGACCATCGCGAGGGGTCCGTAGAAGTTGGTGTCGAACTCCTGCTTGATCGCGGTGAGTTCGCCGGTGACGAGATCGGCTCCCGTGGTGACGCCGGCGTTGTTGACCAGCAGGGTCAGGTCGGTGGCGGTCGCCACGGCGGCGGCCACCGCGTCGGGGTCGGTGATGTCGAGTGCCAGCGGGACCGCGCCGGGCACGTCCACGGCCCGGGGGTCGCGGGCCGCGGCGTACACCTTCGCGGCGCCCCGCTCCAGCAGTTGCTCTACGAAGTGCCGGCCGATGCCGCGGTTGCCGCCGGTGACGAGTGCGATGCTTCCTTCGATGTTCATGCCCTCAACGCTAGAGCGCACTAATGCGAGCCTCAATGACACTTCTGCTCACATCCATATCCGTAGCGCTCAGTTTGGTGGCACACTGAGACCATGGATGCTCTGACGGGACTCATCGACGCGCAGGCGGTACGGGGTGTGCTGGGCGCGCGGATCGCCGCCGGGGACGACTGGGGGTGGTGGTCGGCCGAGGCGACGGGGGCCGCGTTCCACGCGGTGACCTCCGGCTCGGTGTGGATCGCCCCCAAGGGCTCCGAGCCGCTGCACCTCCTGCCCGGCGATGTCCTCCTGCTGCCGGGCGGCCGGGCCCACGCCCTCGCGAGCGACCCCGACGCCCTCGCCCGTACGTCCCCGGAGCGGTCCGACGGCTATACGGTCGCCGGCGACGGCACGGTCCGGATGGGCGCCGGGCCGGCGCACACGTACATCCTCTGCGCTCACTACACGCACGATCCGACGGCCTCCGCGTCGCTGCTGGCGGCGCTGCCCGAGACCGTGCTGCTGCGCGGCCGGGGGGACGGCGGCGCCCTCGCCGAGACCGTGCGCCTGGTCGGGCGTGAGCTGACCTCGCCCCGGCCGGGGAGTCAGATCGTCCTCGCCCGCCTGGTCGACGTGCTGCTGGTGCAGGCGCTGCGCAACTGGCTGGAACAGGACGTCGACAGCTCGGCGTCCCCGCTGAACGCCCTGCGCGATCCCGTCGTCAGCGCGGCGATGGCGATGATCGGCGCGGACCCCGGGCGGGCCTGGACGACGACGGAACTGGCCCGCGGGACCGCCGTCTCGCGCGCCACGCTGGCCCGCCGCTTCCCCGCCGTCCTGGGCGAGACACCGGCCGCCTACCTCACCCGCCGCCGCCTCGACCTCGCCGCCCGCCGCCTCCGGGACACCGACGACACCCTCGAACAGATCGCCCAGGACGTCGGCTACACGTCGGTGTACGCGTTCAGCCGCGCCTTCAGCCGGGCGCGGGGCGTACCGCCGGGGCGCTTCCGTGCGATGTCGCGGGTGGGGGCGGTGGGGGTCGGCGGGTAGCTGCTTGGGGGTTGGGGGTTGGGGGCTGGGGACCCTTGCGTAGGGGCGTCCGGCGCCGGAACGGTTGGCGTCCGGTGCCTGAGTGTCGGCGTCCGGTGCCGGAACGGCCAGCGTCCGGTGCCTGAGTGTCGGCGTCCGGTGCCGGAACGGCCAGCGCCCGGGAACGGCTAGCGATCGGCGCCGGAACCGCCGGCGTCGGCACCCTCGCCGCCCGCGCCACTGTCGGCGCCCGCGCCCCCCTCGCTGACACCACCGTCGCCGAGACCCTTCCCCGTGCCGTTCCCGGTGCCCGTCAGGATCGCGCTCGCGACGACGCCGAAGAGGCGGTCCGCGCGGGGGGCGAGCGAGGGCTGGTCGCCGAGCCAGGCCAGCGCCGCCACCAGGGCGAACAGGTCGGTGCCGTCCATGTCGTCGCGCGCCGCGCCCGCGGCCTGGGCGCGGGTGAGGAGCCGGGCGCCGGCCGCGCGCAGTGTCACGCACGAAGCGTGCAGCGCGGACTCGGGGTCGTTGATGGCGGCTGCCATCAGCTCGGTCACGCCCCGGTAGGTCGTGGTCCAGGTGACACAGTCGCGCAGCCAGGAGGCGAGGGCGTCCTCGGGGGAGCTGGACGTCTCCAGCTCGTCGGCCTTGGCCGTCAGCTCGTCGAAGCTCGTACGGAGGAGGGCGACGAGCAGCGCCTCGCGCGTCGGGAAGTGGCGCAGCAGCGTGGCGAGGCCCATGTCGGCCCGGCGGGCGATGTCGCGCAGCGAGGCCTCCGCGCCCTGCTCGGCGACGACGACGCCTGCGACGGTCAGCAGGTGGTCACGGTTCTTCCTGGCGTCGGCCCGCATCTGTGTGTCCGTTCTGACTGCCCGGAGTGGTGTCGCGAGGGCGTTTCCGGCCGCCCGGAGGAGGGGTGGGAGGGGCGCCCTGTTTGACGTTCCGGATCGGTGGTCCATATATTCGTACCAGTGATCCGGATAAACGGATCGCCGATCCATTCAGCCTACCCGCCCCCCGGGGCCAGGAGGAAACGATGCCGGCGAACACGATGAAGGCCATCCGGCTGCATGAGCACGGCGGTCCCGAGGTGCTGCGCCTGGAGGAGGTGCCGGTGCCCGTGCCGGGTCCCGGCGAGGTCCTCGTCCGGGTGCACGCGGTCGGCCTCAACCCTCCCGACTGGTACGCCCGCGAGGGCATGCCCGACGTGCCTCCCGAGTTCAAGCCCTCCTTCCGGCTCCCGCTGATTCCGGGGACGGACGCCTCGGGCGTGGTGGAGGCCGTCGCCGACGACGTCCACGACTTCGCGGTCGGGGACGAGGTGTTCGGCCTGCTGCGCTTCCCCGCCTCCCTCCAGGGCGGCGCGTACGCCGAGTACGTGACCGCGCCCGTGGCTCACCTGGCCCACAAGCCGGCCGGCGTCGACCACGTACACGCGGCGGCACTGGCGATGTCCGGGCTCACGGCGTGGCAGTTCCTGATCGAGGTCGGCCACGACCACCCCTCGCCGTTCCAGGAGGCCAGGCACCGCCCGATGCCGCTCGGCGCCGGGACGAGGGTGCTCGTCAACGGGGCCGCCGGAGGCGTGGGACACCTGGCCCTCCAACTCGCCAAGTGGAAGGGGGCCGAGGTGATCGCCGTGGCCTCCGGTGCCCACGAGACGTTCCTGCGCGGGCTCGGCGCGGACCGGTTCATCGACTACACGAAGGAGAACCCCGAGGACGTCGTGCGGGACGTCGACCTCGTCCTCGACGCCGTCGGAGGGCCCCGCAGCAGGCGCTTCCTGCGCACCGTCAAGCGCGGAGGCTCCCTCTACCCGGTGTACTTCGGTGAGTTCGACGAGGAGGAGAACGAGAAGCTGGGAGTCACCGTGACCGGCACCCAGGTCCGCTCCAACGGCACCCAACTCACCGACCTGGCAGCCCTCCTGGCCGCCGGCACCCTCCAGGTCGCCATCGACAGCACCTTCCCTCTCGCGGAAGCCGCAGCAGCACACGAGCGGGCGTCCCGGGGCCACATCCAGGGCAAGATCGCGCTCACGGTCGTTTAGCCCGGCCAGCCCGTTCAGCCTGTCCAGCCCGCGTAGTGCTTGGCGTGGCGGGATTGCCAAGTCCTTGGCATGGCAGGCCACTTGCACCGGAAAAGCGCAACTTCGACAGGATCTTTCGTGCGGGCTAGCTTCTCCTGGCGTTTGGCGGTGTTCGCAGTCGCGCAGGGGTTCCCGCAGCCTGAGTTGTCCGCAGGGGGAGGGGTGGCCGGCGTCGGCGGCGTTCCGCTCCTACGGTCCGGGAGAGACGTATGCACCAGCTTGCTCTGTACACGTTCGGCGTTCTGAAGTCGCCCCTCACCGATCCCGGGCGTCTTGTCCGGGAGTTCCACGAGAGCGGTGGGGCCGTCTACGGGGAGGTCGCCCGGCACGCCGGGTATGTCGCTCGTGCCGAGGCGACGGACCGCGGTCTGGGCGCGCGGACGGATTTCGACGCGGACTGGGGTGAGTGGGGGGAGTTCGCCGTTCCGGCCTGGTACGGGAAGGGGCGCACCGTGGAAACCGCGGCCCTGGCCGCGACCCTCTCACTCTGGACCGACCCGCGTTCCGCCTTCGACGCCGTCTACACCGGAGTGCACCGCACGGCCCTGAACAGGCGTTACGACTGGTTCGAGCGGACGGGACACCCCGGTTACGTGTTCTGGTGGGTCCCCGTCGGCACCATACCGACCTGGCAGGACGGCGTCTCCAAGCTGGAACACCTCCACGCCCACGGCCCCGCACCGCACGCCTTCACCTTCCACCACTCGTTCACCCCGGACGGCGAAAGAAAAATCCTGTAGGGGCTGTCATCAGAACCGTCCGCTCGCGTCTCTTCGGTGTGATCGGCCGCGCTCGTTTCCCGAGCCTCGAACGGCCGCGCGGTGAAGAGGAGGTCGGGTCGTGGAGGTCTTCGGCGTTGTGGCGATGGTGGCTGTGCTGCTGCTCCCGAGCTTGAGAAAACTGCTGGACAGCGTGGCGTTCCGGAACCGGGCCCGGGGCAAGGCCGAGATCATCCGCGCCGAGCGGGCGGTCGGGGACACGCGGCAGGAGCGGTCTGCCGTAGACGGGCGGGAGGGCGTACGGGTGCGGGAGGACGAACGGATGTGGGAGGGCGTACGCGAGCGGGGGAACGTACGGAAGCAGGCTGCCGTACGGAAGCGGGAGAAGGGGGAGGCGCGTGGGTGAGGGCGAGGGGGTGAGCGGCGAGTCGCTGGCCGGCGTGTTCGAGAAGTACCGGGACGAAATGACGGGCAAGGCCCGCAAGTTGCTGCAGAACGCCGGGGTGCCGCCGTCCGTGGCCGACGCGGACGACATCGTCAGCACCGCGTTCCTCAGGGCGTGGCGCGACGCCGACGCCGTACGGCAGCCACGCGCCTACCTCTACCAGGTGATCCGCACCGAGGTCGTTCACCTGACGAATCGTCGCGCGGAGCACCGCCGGCTGGACGAGAGGCGGGCGGCCGACCCCCTTTGCTGCCCTCCCCCCGACACCCCCGACTTCAGCGCCCTGGTGGACAACAGAGACGCGGTGCACCGGGCGCTGCTGGGACTGTCGGTGCCGCAGCGTACGGCGGTGTGGGCGACCCACGCCCTGGACTACACCCGGGGTGAAACGGCCGTACTCATGGGCAAGCACCCCGGCACCGTCGCCCGGCACACCGCCCGCGCCATGCTCATACTGCGGGCAGGTCTGGCCGCCGCGGTCGTGGGCGTCCTGACAGCCCTCCTGTGTGCAACCGGCGGCAGACTCCAGCGCGCCACACCCGCCAACGACCCCCGTGCGCGTCCGGTCCTGCCGGTGGACGAGTGGTGGTGGACCGGGAGTTGGGTGGTCATCGTGATCGCCCTGATCGTCGGGGGCTGTGTGCTGTCCGTCCTCCTCTCGCGTCGGCAGCGGGGGTTGCCGCGGCGGCTGGTCGCCGCCTTGTCCGCGGCTGTGCCCGCCCTCGCAGGGGGCCGGCTCAGCGGAAAGTCGAGCCGGAGACGGCGAGTCGGTGCCTCGGGGCCGCAGGCCAGGGACGCGCGTTCGCCCATGGCGGCGTCACTGTGCGTCAACTGCCATCGGCTGATGGACAGTGGAGCGCTGACGCGGGAGCAGCGCAACGTGCTGTGGCGCCGCGTGGAGACCGAGTCACTGCATCCGAAGTCCGGCTCGGTATGTCAGTTCTGCGGTCACCGGGACCCCACGGGTGCGTCGCTGGAAACCGCCCACCTTCTCCCGGCCGGGGACGCCGGGGTGAACGACTGGTTCAACCCGGTGGCATCCACCGAGGACGGATCGGCCCTCGGCCGGCCGGGTGCGGACCCCGTCGGGCCCCACGTACCGGTCGCTGCCGGGCCCCCGAAGGGTGCCTGGCCGCCCGCAGGCTCCGTTCTCATCGACGAGTCCGATTTCTGACCGTGGCAGGTGGGGACGGGGAGAGGGGATGGAGTCGCCGGGGGAGGGCTCCCTCGGGCTCACGGCCCCGGCGTCCCCCGGCCACCCTTTCTTGAACGACCGATCCAGTTAAGCTACGGTGTCACCATGGCGAGAGTCCGGGAGTTCGACACCGAGGTGGCGGTGAGCCGCGCCATGGACCTGTTCTGGGCGCACGGCTACGAGGCGACCTCCGTACGCGACCTCACCCAGCACCTCGGGATCGGACAGGGCTCGCTGTACGCCGCGTTCGGCGGCAAGGACGGCCTCTACCGTGCCGCCCTGGAGCACTACCGCACCACCTTCGCCGCCGCGGCGCTGCACAGCCTCGACCAGGGTGCCGACGCCCGCTCGGCGATCCGCGCCCTGCTGGTCGAGCGCATCCGTATCGCCGTCGAACACGGCGGCCGGGGCTGCCTGTTGGTCAACGCCGCCACCGAGCGCCTCCCCGACGACCAGCCGACCCGGCGCACCGTCCGTGACGTGCTGGACGCCAACCAGGCCGCGCTCGCCGAGCTGTTGCGCGCGGCGGAGGAGTGCGGCGAGATCACCCCGCGCCACGACCCGGCCACCCTCGCCGCGTTCCTCGTGACCTTCCTCAACGGCCTGCTCGTCGCCTCGAAGGTCACCCCGGACGCCCGCGCCCTCGAACCCCTCGTGGAGGTCGCCCTGACCACGCTCGACTGATTTTTTCGTACCCAAAATCTGTATCGAACGATCCAGATAAGTGGCCGGAGGTATCACCGGCCAGCTCCGTGGAGGAACCATGTCCCTCGCACACCCCGACACCGTGCCGGCCCTCGGCGGCAGCCGGTGGAACACCCTTCCCGAGACGGGCGCCCTGACCGCCCGCGCCTTCTTCGACGCCACCCTGCCGCTGCTCCAGGGCATCATCGACGACAACGCCCTGACCGGCGCGGACGGCCCGGTACTTCAGGACCAGATCCGCGCGACGCTCGGCCTGAACACCCGCGAGACCTCCCTGCCGTTGTCCGTCGGCCCCGACAGCGCCACGGCCGCCCGCGAACTGGGCGCCCAGGCCGACACCATCGGCCGGCGGATCGCCTCCTGGGCCACCGACGCCCTGGAACACCTGCTGGCCGAACCCATCGCCTTCCCCGCCGGCCCCCTGGTCGTACGCAGCCACTGCTACGGGCATGTCCTCACGCCCGCCGCGGCCGACCTGCTGCGGGGCAGCCGAGGCGGCCCCGTCACCATGCAGCTCTACAACGAGTGGCTGCACCAGATGGTCCTGCTGCGCGACGCCCTGCTGCCCTTCACCAACTGGCAGGACGTCCCGCTCCAGGTGACTCCCGCCGGACTGCGGCACATCGAGGCCGCCCGCGACCGCTTCCTCACCGAACTGCTGGTCCGTCAGATCCGCCACGCCGGCATCGTCGGCTTCGCCCGCCACGTCGTCACCGGCGCCTCGGGCCCCGACGGCTACGGCTTCGACGCACCCGGCGGCACCGTACTGCCCGCCGTTCTCGACACGCTCCCGCTCTCCGCTCCCCGGTATCTGCTGACCTGGCGCTCCGACCCCGCCATCCGCGAGACCGCCACCTATGTCACCCGGATACGGGACTACTACGCCCAACCGCGCACCCTCGTGGAGGAGTTGGCGACCGACGCGACGACGCAACCGGAAGCTCTCGCCGGCCGTATCGTCGCCGGGCCGGCCGAGGACGGGGTCCGCCACGCGCACATCGAGGTGACCGACGAGGGGATTGATGGGGCGATCGACGGGGTGATTGACGAGGTCGTCGTCGGGGTGGACGACGGTGAGGCCGGTGAGGGAACCGGCGGCCGAGCCACCGCCCCAGGTGTCGCCCGCGTCGCCCGCGTCGACCTCGGGCAAGCCCTGCGCGGCCACCGTTTCGCCGCCCGCGACGAGGGTGATCCCTCGGGCTCCGACTCCGGCCGGACGGCGGGGCTGTGGGCCGCGCTGCGCGCCCCTGGACTGGTGTGGACGCGGGCCGGTGACGTCGTCGTGGACGGCACCGGCCAACCCGCCCTCGTCGTACTGGCGTTGCTCGGACGCCTCTACCCCGAGAACGTCGTCCTGCGGACCGCGAGCAGGGGTTCCGTGGCGGCGGAGTCGCGTGGCGGCGGGCCGAGCCGACTGATCGTCCAGCTGTCCCCGTATGGCGGAGAGATCAACTAGTACCGCGGAGAGGGTGGTTGGGCTGCGCGGCCCGTCGCTTCGGCGGGCCGCGCCCCCCGTCAGCGGCCCATCAGCACCCCACCAGCGGCCCATCAGCTCTCCATCGGCGCTCCGTCAGCACTCCGCTTCGCCGGGGCTGATCACCTCGCGCTGGGCGGTCTGCGCCACCCGGGCGAGCAGTGTGCGCAGGTGTTCCGCGTCCTGTTCGTCCAGGTCGGCGAGGAGCCGGGCCTCCGCGGCGGCGAGGCTGCGGCGGACCTCCGTGAGGCGGGCGCGGCCGGTGTCGGTGAGGACGACCTGCCGGGCGCGCCGGTCGCGCGGGTCCGGCGTACGGGTCACCAGCTTGTGGCTCTCCAGGTCGTCCAGGAGGTAGGTCATCACCGTGCGGTCCAGGCTGACCTCCCTGGCCAGCGCGAGCTGCGAGGGCGGCTCGCCGCCGCCGGCCAGGGCGACCAGGACGAGGTAGCCGCGTGCCCCGCCGGGCAGGTCGGTCACGGAGGCGGTCGCCACGCGGCGGAAGGCCGAGGAGACCAGGCGGATCGCCCAGCCCAGGTCGGTGTCCAGCGCGAGGTCGGCGGACTCGTCGCGCCGCTTCCCGTCCCCGGACGCCGATTTTCCGGGCGCCGATGTCACGGATGACGCCGGCTTCCCGGGCGCCGACTTCACGGGCGCCGACTTCACGGACGGCGACTTCACGGACGGCGCCGGCTTTCCGGGCGCCTGCTTCTCCGGCCTGGATGCGCTCACCTGCGCACCGTAGCACAATGCGCTCACGACCAGATGTTCTTGCCGACAGACTATCTGGCGTGCATAGTGGATGGCGCAGGACGTCAGGGCGTCGCCCGGTCGGAACCCGTCGTGGGAACCGCTGTGGGAACCGTCGAGCGGGCCGAGAGCACCACAGCAGGGGAGACCACCATGAGCACCAGTACCGCTTTGCGGGGCAGCACCGCCCTGGTCACCGGGGCGACGTCAGGCATCGGCAAGGCCATCGCGCGGAACCTGGCCGGACAGGGCGCGGCCGTCGTGCTGCACGGCCGCGACCAGGAGCGCGGCGAAGCCCTCGCCAAGGAGATCGAGGCCGACGGAGCCACTGCCCGCTTCATCGCCGCCGACCTCGCCGACGCCGAGGACACGCTGCGCCTGGCCGCCGAGGCCGGGGCCGTGGACATCCTGGTGAACAGCGCGGGCCTGTACGAGTTCGCGCCGACCCCGGCGACCGACGCCGCGAGCTTCGACCGGCAGAGCGCGGTCAACACCCGCGCCCCGTTCCTCCTGGTCGGCGCGCTGGCCCCCGGCATGGCCGAGCGCGGGCGGGGCTCGATCGTGATCGTCGGCTCCAGCGCGGCCCGTATGCCCGCGCCGGTCGGTGCCGCCTACGCCGCCTCGAAGGCCGGCGCGGAGGTCCTGGCCCGCTACTGGGCCACCGAGTTCGGCCCCTCGGGCGTGCGGGTCAACGCCGTCTCGCCGGGCCCGGTGCACACCGAGGGGACCCGGGCGATGCTCGGCGAGCACATCGCGATGCTGGACAGGACCAACGCGCGGGGCCGCGCCGGCGACCCGGCCGAGATCGCCGAGATCGTCTCGTTCCTGGCCGGCCCGGCCAGCTCGTACGTCAACGGAGCCGTCCTGTTCGCCGATGGCGGCGAACTGAGCGCCCTGCCCTCCTGAGGGAGGGAGGCCGGCCATGACCAGCACCTTCGTCATCGGTGCCACCGGCTTCGTCGGAGGCGCCATCGCCCGGCACCTGGCCGCCGGCGGCCGTACCGTCGCGGGCCTCGCCCGCACCGAACAGGCCGCCGCGACCCTCCGGTCCCAGGGCGTCACACCGGTCGCCGGCGACCTGGACGCGCGCCGGTCCGCCGTCATCGAGGCGGCGTCGGCCGCCGACGAGGTCGTCTACGCGGCCCAGGCCGGCCCGGACCGGGAAACCGCGACCGTCGCGGAACTGACCAACGCCCTGGCCGGTACGGGCAGGACACTGGTCTTCCTGTCGGGAAGCGGCGTGCTTCTGCAACGCACCGGGGGAGCGTGGAGCCCGGACGTCTTCGCCGAGGACGACGTGTTCACGCCCGAGCCGTCGGCCGCGTTCCGCAAGGCCGCCGAGGACACCGTCCTGGCCGTCGCGGGCCCGAAGTCGCGCACGATGGTCGTCCGGCCCGGTCTGATCTGGGGCCCCGGCGACCACGGCCACCTGCCGATGATCTACCAGTCGGTCGCCGCAACCGGAGCCGCCGCGTACGTAGGCGAGGGCCTGAACACTTACAGCCACGTCCATGTCGACGACGTGGCCCGCCTGTTCGCCCTCGCGCTGGACAACGGGCGGACGGGAGCGCTCTACCACGCGGTGGCGGGGGAGATTCCCAACCGCTGGATCGCGGAGAAGGTCGCCGAGGACCTCGGCGTCGGGACCCGCAGCGTCACCCCCGGTCAAGCGGCGGCCGTGTGGGGCGAGTTCGGCGCGCTCGTCATGGCCGCTTCCAGCCGTATACGGGCCCCTCGCACCCGGCGCGAACTGGGCTGGCGTCCCGAACACACCGACCTGCTCACGCTGATCGGCGAAGAACGCCTGCGCAAACTCGCCCGCCCCGACCGGCCCGCCGCACACCACCCCGCAGACCACCCCCGCGCTCACCTCCCCGGAAGGGCACTCCCATGAACAAGGATGCGGACACGGACACGTACGCCGACACGGACACGTACGCCGACACGGACAGGTACGTAGACGCCAACACGAAGACGCACACGAAGGCGGAGGTGGCCGCCTGGCTGCCCGAGGGCTTCTCCACCCGCAAGGTCGCCACCAACGGCACCCGTCTGGCGGTCGCCGTCGGCGGCAGTGGGCCGACGCTCGTGCTGCTGCACGGCTGGCCGCAGACCTCCCGCGCCTGGGCCCGTGTGATGCCCGCGCTCGCCAAGCGGTACACCGTCGTCGTGCCCGACCTGCGCGGCACCGGCGACAGCGACCGGCCGGACGGCGGTTACGCCAAGACCAACCAGGCAGAGGACCTGCGGGGCCTGCTCGCGGCCCTGGACCTGACCGGGCCGGTGGCGGTGGCCGGGCACGACATCGGCTCGATGATCGCCTTCGCCTGGGCGGCGGCCCACCCCGAGGACGTGTCCCGTCTGGTCCTCGTGGACGCCCTCCTGCCCGGCCTGGACCTGGAGGCGGCGATGAACGTCGCCGAAGGCGGCATGTGGCACTTCGGGTTCTTCATGACCCCGCACCTTCCGGAGATGCTCTTCGACGGCCACGAACTGGAGTTCTTCACGGCCACCTTCACCGCCATGGCCAACCCCGGCACCTTCGGCCCCGAGGACCTGGCCGCCTACGCCCGGGCGTACACCGGCCGGGAACGCCTGCGCGGCGGCTTCGAGCACTACCGCACGCTTCTCGACGACGGACGCGAGAACCGGGCGCTGCTGGCCGGCCGGAAGCTGCCCATGCCCGTCCTCGCCGTCAGTGCCGCCCGGAGTGTCACCGCCACCGCCGACGCCCTGGCCCCGTACGCCGACGACGTGACGGCCGCGCTCGCCCCGACCGGCCACTTCGTCGCCGAGGAAGACCCCGCGTGGTTCACGAAGACGCTCACCGATTTCCTCACCTGACGCGAGGACACAGTTCGGCCGAAGGCCTGGGCCGACCACCGCGGGTCCGCCCGCCAAGGTCTGATCGGCCGCGCGGTAGACCTGTTGGACGACATCCCCGAGAGCGCCCCAGATGCCTCTCAAACTCTCCGGACCCGAGTACTCCCCATCCGGCATACCGTGCGTGAGCACTTCAGTTGAAGCCCTCGCCCTGCCTGTACGCGGCCCTAGCCGCAGGCCAAGTACCACGCCCTGCGCACCACTTCGTGGTAGGCCATACCCAGCGGCGTAGCGTCCAAGGCCAAGTCGACAACGTCTTCGGGATGTTCCGCGTCCGTCGCCCTGACCCATTGCCTGCTGTCCACCGCGCCGCCTTGGCTCGTCTGCTCGGCCAGTTCGTAGCGTGCCTGTCGGTAGAGGTCGTCCGCGAGCGAGACCAGTCGGGACAGTTGATCCGGTTCAGAGTAGGACTCCATGACACGGGCGATTCGGATCATCTTGTCGGTTGTCCCCTGAACATCCATGTCGGCTCCCTGGAAGATCAGATCGAATAGGTTGTCACTACAGTTGTACGTGTGGTGTGTCGTCGACGCTGTCCGGCTTTTGTCACACTTCCGCCACAGTGGCAGCCCCGTCCGGCACTCACCCGCCATCCGTACACTGATGGTCGCAATAGGGAATAGTCGTGCGACGGGTGATAGTTTCTACCAGCGAGTCTGTCTCATGTTAGAGATTCCCTTTCGCAAATAAGCGCGGGTGTGCCGGGCCGTTGGCGGCGGGTGGTGAACGAGCAAGGTCGACCTGCGTCGCCGTGACAGAACGGGGCTACCCGGCATCCACCCACACCTCACGACACCACACCCTCGCCGGAAGATCGGCCCACCCCGCACCTGCCGAGCCCTTCGGAAGGTGCGGTCCGTATGCGCCACACACTCCCCTCGACCACCTACACCTATGGCCACCTAAACCTCCGACAACCTAATCGAGACACCTACCCGACCGACGGCCCGCGCCGACAGCTATACGGCCGCGTGGCTCCGCGAGGCCGTGAGCAGCGTCGAGCTGCAACTTCCCAGCTACCTAAGGCACTTCAGAGGACAACCGAGGCGGAGACTTCGGCTCGGGGGCCGGACTCGCCATGTGACTCATGGGTTGTTGCGACACCGACAACTCATTGACGTAGAGAAGCTCGCTCTGGTTGACTGGCCATCAAGCAAATCCCCGCTTCTGGGGTCAAGCGCACCTACCAGCCATTCGGCAAACTGATACCCCCCCCGCGTCGCGTCCGTTTCGCTCGGCACTGCGACGTTTCAAACAGGGGTGCGTGCGTCAGGGTCGAATGCGTCGTCCTCACCTGGAGGGTCTGTCATGCATGGATTGAGACGCAAGTCGGCGCTGGTCACCGGCGCCAGCCGAGGTATCGGACGTGGAATAGCCCTGCGACTGGCTCAGGATGGTGCCATCGTCGCAGTGAACTACGCGAGCGACAAAAGCGCCGCGGACGAAACGGTAGCGCTGATCGAGAAAGCCGGAGGCCGCGCCTTTACCGTTCAGGCAGAGTTGGGTACGGCGAGCGCGGTGGAAAATCTCCTCGACGCGACGCAAGCCGGCTTCGTCGAGCACGCGGGATCGTCCAAGCTGGACATTCTGGTGAACAATGCCGGAATGAAAGGGTTCGACCTGCTGGATGCCCTCACCGAAGAGACCGTGGACAGCTATTTCACCGTCAACGCCAAGGCACCCTTCTTCCTCATCATGAAGGCCCTGCCTCTGATGCCCGACGGTGGACGGATCATCAACATCTCGTCCAGTAGTACGCGGATGGCTTCACCGCCGTCGATCGCCTACTCCATGAGCAAGGGCGCGTTGGAGCAGATCGCACAGCACCTGGCGCCGGTTCTGGCGCCCCGCAACATCACCATAAATACCGTAAGTCCGGGAGTGACGGTAACCGAGCACCCGTTTTACCAAGACCCGCAATTCCGAAAGTGGGCAGCCGGCCTTTCGATATTCAACCGCCTCGGGACCGTGTCCGAAGTGGCTGACATCGTGGCTTTCGTTGCCTCCGAGGATGCGCGGTGGATGACCGGCGGGAACATTGACGCGTCGGGAGGCGCGCTGACCGCGCTGGCGTCCCCCCAGATGGCCGAGCCGGTGGACCGCGAACTTTCCGGTGGTTCGGATGATCTCCAAAAACTTTCCCGTGTCGAGGATGCGGACATTCTTGAAGCCGCGGGGCTTGAAGTCGTGAATCAGCCGACCGCATAGGCTGAAATTTTCACTTGCCCCGTCACCGCGAGCAGCGCGCGGTTGATTCCATATCGCCCGGACCTTGGGGCTGTCCCAACACGTGGTCGTGTTGATCAGGCGGGAAGTGGTTTGCCTAGACGCTCGGCTGGGACTGTCCAGCCGAGCGTTCGCATGATCGGCGCCCTGGAGAAGGCAGTCGGCTGGCCGTCATTGCTGTTCTCCCCTAGGGCGTCGTGTCGTGCCCGACGAGGCTTATCAACCTGACATCACTCGGCAAGCATTTGAGGCTCAACACAGGCCGGTGGGGCGCGTAAGAGGGGTTAGATATCCCGGGGTAGGGGAAAATTGCGCTCGTATCGATGGGTGCTCTTGTCGCTACTTCTTGCTGGAGGCACAACTGTGTGGCATGCCGTCACCCGTCGACCGCTGCGAACCTTCAACAGCGTCCTGAATGAGCACATAGACGCGGCTCTCTCGGCTCTCAAACCCGCCGATCCCACTGTGTACGGCCGAGCCGAGAGCTTCGTCAGTTCGCTGGGGCCCTGGTCACGCGTTCACATCGAAGACCTGGCCGGGCACCGGTCGTTCGTAGCCAACGACGAGTGGCCTCTGGAACTGTCCTTCGCCTTCGCCCGGGCAGGAGCGAAGCTGCGGATCCTCACCGAGGAAATCGCGGTCGGCGGCGATTCACTCGCCGGCCAGCGGGCCGGACAGCGGCTGCTGCGCCGCCTCGCCAAGGAGGCCGACGTCAATATCGATCGCTATCAGGCGATCGAAGACCTCTTCTTCCCGCCCGGCGCGGCGGACTCGGCCGGGGCGTTCGCCCTCATGCATGCCGTGGAACTCCCCCTGGACGGAGGCTCCTTACTGCACAAGGCCTACCTCAACCCCGAAGCCGCCGGAGAGTCCGCCGGTCCGACCATCTCCGCCGCCATGGACCGCCTGGGCCTGGCCGCGGCCTGGGCCCACGTGGAGCGCGCCATGGCCGCGCTATCCCTGCCCCCGAGGGCGCGTGAGGCGTGCATAGTGGCCTTGGACCTGAGCTCGGATCCTGAAGCGCGAGTCAAGGTCTATCTCCGCCATAGCCAGACCACCGCATCGGATATCGACAGCATCTCGTCCGTCGCGAAAAACTACATACCCGGCGCCTTTGAAGAGATCCTTCATTCGACCTTCGGGCCTTCCACCGAAAGCTTGAAAAAAGCGCCGATGACGGCACTGTCCTTCGTCCCCGGGCACGATTGCCCCACCTCCGCGACCCTGTACTGTCCGCTGTACCCGAATTTGCCCAACGATGCCGCCGCCCGAGATGTTCTTGTTCCCCTCCTGGCCCGATCCGACATCGCCGCGGATGCGTTGGAAGAAGTACTGCGAACCGTTGGCGGACCAACACCCGGACAAGGGCGGCGCATCAGTTGGTTCGGCTACAAACGACCGGAGGACCCCGTGGTTACCGTCTACGCCGGTTTGCGGGATCCACACCAATGAGGCCTGCGGGAACCTATGGGTTGACCAGCGAGCGAGCCGACGCGGGAGGCCACCGAGATCCCTAGACGGCCGGTGTCGACGGCTTCGAACGCGCCCGCTGCCCACGCGCCGTGCAACGATGGCGACATGAACCGGCTGGCTGGTGTGACCTCCCCGTATCTGCTTCAGCATGCTGACAACGCGGTCGACTGGTGGCCCTGGGGACCCGAGGCGTTCGAGGAAGCCAGGCGGCGCGATGTGCCCGTCCTGCTGTCGGTTGGCTATTCCGCCTGTCACTGGTGCCACGTCATGGCCCACGAGTCCTTCGAGGACGAGGTGACCGCCGCTTATCTGAACGAGCACTTCGTCAGCGTCAAGGTCGACCGGGAGGAGCGGCCCGACGTCGACGCCGTGTACATGGAGGCCGTGCAGGCGGCGACCGGGCAGGGCGGGTGGCCCATGACCGTCTTTCTCACGCCGGACGCCGAGCCCTTCTACTTCGGCACCTACTTCCCGCCCGAGCCCCGCCACGGCATGGCCTCCTTCCGGCAGGTGCTGGAAGGGGTGGCCGGGGCCTGGGCCGAGCGGCGGGGCGAGGTCGCCGAGGTCGCCGGGAAGATCACCCGCGACCTCGCCGAGCGCGAGCTGAACCTCAAGAGCAGCGGTGTGCCCGGCGAGGAGGACCTGGCCGGGGCGCTGCTCGGGCTCACCCGGGAGTACGACGCCACGCGCGGCGGCTTCGGCGGCGCGCCCAAGTTCCCGCCGTCCATGGTGATCGAGTTCCTGCTGCGCCACCACGCGCGCACCGGCTCCGAGGGCGCGCTCCAGATGGCCGCCGACACCTGCGAGCACATGGCCCGCGGCGGCATCTACGACCAGCTCGGCGGCGGCTTCGCCCGCTACTCCGTCGACCGCGACTGGGTCGTGCCGCACTTCGAGAAGATGCTGTACGACAACGCCCTGCTCTGCCGCGTCTACGCCCACCTCTGGCGGGCCACCGGCTCCGGGCTCGCCCGCCGGGTCGCCCTGGAGACCGCCGACTTCCTGGTACGTGAACTCCGCACCGCCGAGGGCGGGTTCGCCTCCGCGCTCGACGCCGACAGCGACGGCGGCAGCGGACGGCACGTCGAGGGCGCGTACTACGTGTGGACGCCCGCCCAACTGCGCGAGGTGCTCGGGGACGCGGACGCCGAACTCGCCGCCCGGTACTTCGGCGTGACCGAGACGGGCACCTTCGAGGAAGGCGCCTCGGTTCTCCAACTCCCGCAGCAGGACGAGGTGTTCGACGCGGCGAAGGTCGCCTCGCTGCGGGAGCGGCTGCTCGCCGCCCGCGCCGAGCGGCCCGCCCCCGGCCGGGACGACAAGGTGGTCGCCGCCTGGAACGGCCTCGCCGTGGCCGCCCTCGCCGAGACCGGCGCCTACTTCGACCGCCCCGACCTGGTGGAGGCCGCGATCGGCGCCGCCGACCTCCTCGTACGCCTCCACCTGGACGAGCACGCGCGGCTTGCCCGGACCAGCAAGGACGGTCAAGTCGGCGCCAACGCGGGGGTGTTGGAGGACTACGCGGACGTCGCCGAGGGTTTCCTCGCGCTGGCGTCCGTCACCGGGGAGGGCGTCTGGCTGGAGTTCGCCGGATTCCTGCTCGACCACGTCCTCGCCCAGTTCACGGACGCGGAGTCCGGTGCCCTGTACGACACGGCGGCGGACGCCGAGCAGTTGATCCGCCGCCCGCAGGACCCCACCGACAACGCCACGCCCTCCGGGTGGAGCGCGGCGGCCGGGGCGCTGCTGTCGTACGCCGCGCAGACCGGCAGCGCACCCCATCGGGCCGCCGCCGACCGGGCGTTGGGCGTGGTGAAGGCCCTCGGCCCGCGCGCGCCCCGGTTCATCGGATGGGGGCTCGCCGTCTCCGAGGCGCTGCTCGACGGACCCCGGGAGATCGCCGTCGTGGGCGCGGCGGACGATCCCGCCACAACCGCCTTGCTGCGTACGGCACTTCTGGGCACCGCGCCCGGAGCGGTGGTGGCGTCCGGGGCACCGGAGAGCGACGAACTGCCGCTGCTCGCCGGGCGCCCCCTGGTGGACGGCAGGCCGGCCGCGTACGTGTGCCGGCACTTCGTCTGCGAGGCCCCGACCACCGACCCCGAGGAACTGCGGGCGGCTCTGATCAGCCCGAACGCCTGACAGGACCCGGCGCCGGGCGCGAGGTGCCCGGGCGGCGGCCGGCCGAGAGGCGCCCGGGCGGCGGCCGGCCGGGAGGTGCACGCCGGGGGCGGGCCGGAGGTGCACGCCGGGGACCGGCCGGGAGGTTGCCCGCCGGACGGCGGTGACGTCAGGTGCCGAACTCCGCGAGGGCGCGTTCCACGACCGTCTCCAGCCGGTCGTGGTGCGCGCCCTTCCAGTAGGCGCGCCCGCACGCCCCGCACTGCGCGAACACGTCGTACGACCGCTCGGTACCGCCCTCCAACTGGTCCGCCACCTGCTCCTTGGTCGCCTTCGCGAGCAGCCCGTTGCAGGCGGTGCAGCGTGTCCACGGC
This sequence comes from Streptomyces sp. NPDC007084, assembly GCF_040703595.1. Classification (NCBI taxonomy): domain Bacteria; kingdom Bacillati; phylum Actinomycetota; class Actinomycetes; order Kitasatosporales; family Streptomycetaceae; genus Streptomyces; species Streptomyces sp. NPDC007084. Next base: position 279,513 of record NZ_JBEYFY010000004.1, on the reverse strand, counting down.
TTCAGCTCGGGCGCGAACCGGCCCAGTACGTCACGGAGTTGGTCATCGGGCTGGGTGCTGTAGACGAAGCCGCCCGCCCACAGCTCGCGGCGGTGCAGCAGTCCGCGGTCGCGGCTGAGCAGGACGCGGCGCTCGGCCGCCGACCGGGCCGCGAGGGCGGGATCGCCGATGTCGGTGGACTCGTAGGCCGCGTCGACGCCGAGGAGCCGCAGCCGGCGGGCCAGGGTGCCGAGGTGGACGTCGAGCAGGAAGCGCAGCGGGGCGCCCGGTACGCGCTGCGGGCGCTCGACGGCGCGGACCCGCACCGACTCGCCCGCCGCCGGGATGTGCGAGAACGGCACCTCGCGGCCGTCCACGACCAGGGCGCCGACCTCGGTGAGCGGAACGCCGAGCGACTCGACGACATGGCCGAGGGTGGAGGAGCCGTCGGTGGCTGCCGAGGTTGCTCCTGCGCGGCGCGCGGGCGGCACGAACAGGCCCAGTTCGGGGGCGAATTCGATGTGGATCTCGGGTCCGTTCACCCGGTCAGGATGACACGCGGGGCGCGCCCGCGGCCTCCTGGTTTCCCGGCCCCCGGCGCGTGCCCCCGGCCTCCCGGTTTCCGGACTCCCGGCGGGTGCCCGCGGCCTCGGTGCCTGCGGCCTCGGTGCCCGCGGCCTCGGTGCCTGCGGCCTCGGTGCCTGCGGCCTTGGTGCCCGCGGCCTCGGTGCCTGCGGCCTTGGTGTCTGCGGCCTTGGTGCCCGCGGCCTTGGTGCCTGCGGGCCGCAGACCGTGCTCCAGGACGCCGAGGGACCGGTCGACCAGATCGGCGAACTCCTCGCGGTGGCCGGTCTCCGCCCAGTACAGGGAGGTCTCCAGAAGCCCGCCGACCAGCGACATGGCGAAGACCCGGACCTCCAGGCTGTCCGGGTCGCGGCCGGCGCGCTCGGCGATGGCCCGGCTCAGCATCCGCCCGGTGACGGAGGCGCTCTCCATCATCCGGGACCGCACGGCCGGGACCTCGACCATCAGCCGGGTGCGCAGCCGCGCGACCGCGGGGTCCTCGGAGGCGCCGAGGCCGATCGCCTCGCGCAGCACATGGCGCAGGGAGTCGAACCAGGGCTCGTCGGCCGGGCGCTCCCGCAGCTCCCGCTCCAGCAGCGGGTCGTACTCGTCGGTGAGGACGATGTCCTCCTTGGTGGGGAAGTACCGGAACACCGTGGAGGGGGAGACCTCGGCCGCCTCCGCGATCTGCTCGATGGTCGTCGCGTCGTACCCCTGCGCCTCGATGAGCCGGTACGTCGCCTCGCGGATCGCGATACGGGTCTTGATCTTCTTCCGTTCGCGGAGCCCCGGCTGGGGCTCCGCGGCGGGAGTGGAACTCTGTGCGGTGGCGGCCATGGTCCTCATTGTCCGGCATCCGCCGGGGCCGGGGCCATGGTGGTGTCCTCCTTCGGTGCGGGCGCGGACGGGCGGGCGCCGGGCAGCAGCGCCGCCGCGAGCAGGGCGGTGACCAGGGCGGCGACCCCGCTGACGAGCAGCACCAGGTCCATGCCGTGGACGTAGGCGGCGTCCGCGGAGGCGGCCAGGGCGTGGTCGCCGAGCCGGGCGGCCACCACGTGCGCGCCGACCACCGAGTCGCCCGCCGCGTCCGCCGCCGGGTGCGGCAGCGCGGAGGTGTCCAGCCGGCCGGCGTACGCGCTCGCCAGCAGCGAGCCGAGCAGGGCGATGCCGATCGCGCCGCCCACCTGGCGCACGGTCATCAGCAGCCCGGAGCCGCTGCCGGCCCGGTCGCGGGGGAGCGCGCCGAGGGCGGCGGACATCGCGGGCACGACGGCGAACCCGAAGCCGACCCCGGCCACGGACAGCCACAGGGCGGTGAACCCGTAGCCGTCGTGGACGCTCGTACGGGCACCGAGGAAGGCGGCGAAGGCGAGCACGACGAGACCGGCGCTGATCACCGCGCGGGCCCCGAACCGGGTGAGCAGCGGCTGCGCGGCCCGGGAGGCGACGAGCAGCCCGCCCATCATCGGCAGCATCCGCACACCGGTGCCGAGCGCGTCGTGGCCGAGCACGGCCTGGAGGTACTGCGGCAGGACGAACATCAGGCCGGACAGCACGAACATGACGAGGGTCGCCGCGAGCGTGTTCAGCAGGAAGCCGCGCTGCGCGAGCAGGGAGAGGTCCAGCATCGGGCGGGCGGCGCGGCGCTCGCGCACGACGAGCAGGGCGATCAGCACGAGGGCGGCGGCGAAGCAGGCGAGCACCAGCGGGTCGCCCCAGCCCCGGCCCGGGGCCTCGATGATCGCGTAGATCAGCACGCTGAGTCCGACCGCCGTGAGCGCGGTGGAGACGGTGTCGACCTTCGGCGCGGCGGGGTCCCGGGTCTCGGGGAGCAGCAGTACGCAGGCGGCGATGCCGAGCGCGGCCATCGGCACGTTGACCAGGAAGACCGAGCCCCACCAGAAGTGGTTCAGCAGCCAGCCGCCGATGACCGGGCCGAGCGGCAGGCCGAGCGCGGAGGCGGCGGAGACGGCGCCGACCGCCTTGGTGCGCTCGTCGGGCCCGAACAGCGAGGGCAGTACGGCGAGCGCGAGCGGCATCACCAGCGCGCCGCCGACCCCCATCAGGGCGCGGGCGACGATCACCCAGGTCACGTCGGAGACGAGGGCGCCGGCCAGCGAGCCGGCGAGGAAGAGGGCGAGGCCGGTGATGAGCATCCGGCGCCGGCCGAAGCGGTCGCCGAGCAGGCCCGCCGGGAGCATCAGGGAGGCGAAGACGACGACGTAGGCGTCCGCCATCCACTGCTGCTCGCCGGTGGAGGCGCCCAGGTCGCGGGCCATGGCCGGCAGGGCGACGTTGAGGATCGTCATGTCGAAGCCGAGTACGAGCATGCTCGCGACCAGGGCTCCGAGGGCCCACCAGCGGCGGGGGTCGCGTTGAACGGCGTCATCGTTCGTGAGAGTCACCATGAAATGAGAGTAGCTCTCAAAAGGTGCCTGCTGTCAATAAACGTCGACTGTCTATCGCTGGCCGGCTCCACCATCAGCTGGGGTTCACCGTCAGCCGGGGTTCACTGTCAGTCGGGGTTCACCATCGGCCGGGATTCACCGTCAGCCGGGGTTCAGCATCAGCCGGGCTCCATCCCCCGGAAACGCGCAGTGGCCGCGGCTCGGAAGCCGCGGCCACTGGGGGAGAAGGTGGACCGGAGAGGGCCGGTGGGCCCGGGTGGGTCAGCCGTGCTGGTAGGCGACCAGCGAGATGCCGACGTAGTGCACGATGAACGCCGCGAGGGTCAGCGAGTGGAAGACCTCGTGGAACCCGAAGTAGCGCGGGGAGGGGTTCGGGCGCTTGATGCCGTAGATGATCCCGCCCGCGCTGTAGAGCAGGCCGCCGACGACGACCAGGACGAGGACGGCGACCCCGCCGGTGCGCATGAAGTCCGGGAGGAAGAAGACGGCCGCCCAGCCCATCGCGATGTAGCACGGGGTGTAGAGCCAGCGCGGGGCGCCGACCCAGAAGACGCGGAAGGCGATGCCCGCCGCGGCGGCGGCCCAGATGCTCCACAGCAGCCAGCGGCCCTTGGAGTCCGGCAGCAGGAGCAGGGTCAGCGGGGTGTAGGTGCCCGCGATGATCAGGAAGATGTTCGCGTGGTCGAGTCTGCGCAGGACGCCGTCCATGCGCGGACTCCAGTCGCCGCGGTGGTAGAGGGCGCTCACTCCGAACAGCAGGCAGGCCGTCAAGGCGAAGATCCCGCAGGCGAGGCGCCCGCGGGGGGAGTCCGCCAGTGCGGTGAGAACCAGTCCGGAGACGAGAGCGGCCGGGAACATGCCGAGGTGCAGCCAGCCGCGGAGCTTGGGCTTGATCTCTTCCGACAGGGTGTGCGCGACAGACGCGGGGCCGGTGGCCGGCGTGTCCGTTGGCGCGTCGGGGACGGACGCAGTCATACGCCGAATCGTACCTACGGAACCGTAAGTTACGCGTCAGTCCGATGTAAGGAACCGGCCGGAGTGGCCATGTTCTCACGCGGCTGTCGGGGCGCCGCCGGGGTACCCGTGGTGAACCCGGAGTAAGCGGCGGGAAACCCTCCGGCGAGTGGCGATGCTCACGCCGCTCAGGTGTGAGGCCCTCTGGACATATGGGCGGAACAGTCGGATGATCAAATGAGTGCGGTCGGCACCGGATGAGCGCCAGGGGGTCAACCACCGTGAAGCATCCGGGTCGCAGCCCCCACGGGGCACAACAACACACCCTCATTTAGGAGCAATCGTGGCGCGCGACATCGCGGCTCCCGTCCCGACCAACCACAAGGAACTGATCTCGTGGGTCAACGAGATCGCCGAACTGACCCAGCCGGACGACGTGGTCTGGTGCGACGGATCCGAGGCCGAGTACGAGCGGCTGAGCGAGGAGCTGGTCCGCAAGGGCACCTTCCGCAAGCTCGACCCGATCAAGCGCCCCAACTCCTACTACGCGGCCTCCGACCCGACCGACGTCGCGCGCGTCGAGGACCGCACCTTCATCTGCTCCGAGAAGGAGCAGGACGCGGGCCCGACCAACCACTGGAAGGACCCCGCCGAGATGCGGGAGATCTTCGCGGGAGAACAGGGCGTCTTCCGCGGCTCCATGAAGGGCCGGACGATGTACGTCGTCCCGTTCTGCATGGGCCCCCTCGGCTCGGACCTCTCCGCGATCGGCGTCGAGATCACCGACTCCGCCTACGTGGCCGTCTCCATGCGCACCATGACCCGCATGGGACAGCCCGTCCTGGACGAACTCGGCACCGACGGGTTCTTCGTGCGTGCCGTGCACACGCTCGGAGCCCCGCTCGCCGAGGGCGAGGCCGACGTGCCGTGGCCGTGCAACTCCACCAAGTACATCTCGCACTTCCCCGAGACCCGCGAGATCTGGTCGTACGGATCGGGCTACGGCGGCAACGCGCTGCTCGGCAAGAAGTGCTACGCCCTGCGCATCGCGTCGGTGATGGCGCGCGACGAGGGCTGGCTCGCCGAGCACATGCTCATCCTCAAACTGACGCCCCCGCAGGGCGAGTCGAAGTACGTCGCCGCCGCCTTCCCGAGCGCCTGCGGCAAGACGAACCTCGCCATGCTGGAACCCACCGTCTCCGGCTGGACCGTCGAGACCATCGGTGACGACATCGCCTGGATGCGCTTCGGCGAGGACGGGCGGCTCTACGCCATCAACCCCGAGGCCGGCTTCTTCGGCGTCGCCCCCGGCACCGGCGAGCACACCAACGCCAACGCGATGAAGACGCTGTGGGGCAACTCCGTCTTCACCAACGTGGCGCTCACCGACGACAACGACGTCTGGTGGGAGGGCATGACGGAGGAGACCCCGGCCCACCTCACCGACTGGAAGGGCAACGACTGGACGCCCGAGTCCGGTACGCCCGCCGCGCACCCCAACGCCCGCTTCACGGTGCCCGCCTCGCAGTGCCCGATCATCGCGCCCGAGTGGGAGGACCCCAAGGGCGTGCCGATCTCGGCGATCCTCTTCGGCGGGCGCCGCGCCACGGCCGTACCGCTGGTCACCGAGTCCTTCGACTGGAACCACGGCGTCTTCCTCGGCGCGAACGTCGCCTCCGAGAAGACCGCCGCCGCCGAGGGCAAGGTCGGCGAGCTGCGCCGCGATCCGTTCGCCATGCTGCCGTTCTGCGGCTACAACATGGGCGACTACATGGGCCACTGGGTCGACGTCGCCAAGGACAAGGACCCGGCGAAGCTCCCGAAGATCTACTACGTGAACTGGTTCCGCAAGAACGACGAGGGCAAGTTCGTCTGGCCCGGTTTCGGCGAGAACAGCCGTGTCCTGAAGTGGATCGTCGAGCGGCTCGACGGCAAGGCCGAGGGCGTCGAGACCCCGATCGGCGTCCTGCCGACCCGGGATTCCCTCGACACCGACGGACTCGGCCTGGCCGACGCCGACCTCGACTTCCTGCTCACGGTCGACAAGGAGGTCTGGCGCGAGGAGGCCGCCCTGGTCCCCGAGCACCTCAACACCTTCGGCGAGCACACCCCGGCCGAGCTGTGGGACGAGTACCGCGCGCTGGTGAAGCGCCTGGGCTGAGGCCCGCCGCCGCTCCGCGGCCGGTCCCGTTGCCCTGACCTGCGACGTCGTCCGGACCGGCCGCGGTGACCGCATCCCGCCGGGCCCCGCACACCGCCGTGCGGGGCCCGGCGGGGTCTCGTCCCGGGGCGCCCCCGCCCCCACTTTCGGCACCGGAGCCGGAACGGCTGAAAAAGCGCGGATTTCGCGGGACACTCCTGACATCCAGCAGTGAACCCCGAAATGAGGTGGGCGGGGTGCGCACACCGGTCAGTGACCCCCTGAGGATCGGCCCGTACCGCATCGTGGGGCGGCTCGGCTCCGGCGGCATGGGATGGGTGTATCTCGGCCGTTCGCCCGCCGGGCGCGAGGTCGCCGTCAAGGTGGTGCGGCCCGAGTTCGCCGCGGAGCGCGAGTTCCGGGAGCGCTTCGCCCGCGAGGTCGCGGCGGCCCGGGTGGTCAGCGGCGCCTACACCGCCGCCGTCGTCGACGCCGACACCGAGGCCGAACTGCCCTGGCTGGCCACGCTGTACGTGCCCGGGCCCTCGCTCGCCGAGGCCGTCCGCGCCGACGGCCCGCTGCCCGAACCGCAGGTACGGCTCCTCGGCGCCGGCCTGGTCGAGGCGCTCCAGGCGATCCACGCCGCGCACGTCGTGCACCGCGACCTGAAACCGGCCAACGTGCTCCTGGCCGCCGACGGCCCGCGCGTCATCGACTTCGGGATCTCCCGGGTGGACGGCGCCCCCGGGCTCACCCAGGTCGGCGTCGTCGTCGGCACCCCGCCCTTCATGTCGCCGGAACAGATCAACGGAGCCCCGGTGGGGCCGCCGAGCGACGTCTTCTCCCTCGGCGGTGTCCTCGTGTACGCGCTCACCGGGCGCCCTCCGCACGGCAGCGGCGAGGCCGTGCGCTACCGGGTCACCCTCGCCGAACCCGAACTGGACGGCATCCCGACGGCGTTGCGCGAACTGATCGCCCGCTGCCTGGCCAAGCGCCCCGAGGACCGGCCCCCGCTGGACGACCTGCTCGCCGGGCTGCTGGAGCGCGAACCCCGGCCGGCCGCCTGGCCGCCCCCGGCGGTGGCCCACGGCATCAAGGCGCGCACCCGGGACCTGGCGAACCGCCGCCGGGGCAGCGGCACCGCCTCCGTGCCCTCCTGTCTGCTGCTGCACGCCCAGGCGCTGCTCGACGCCGGACTGACCGACGCGATGGTCGCCGGGGCGGTGGGCCGTGCCGGCGCCTGACTCCCTTCCCTCCCGCAGCTCCGAGGCCCTGGAAATCGGCGCGCACTGGCGGGAGTTGGTCCGCACCTGGGCGGCCGGACGCAATGTCCCCGCCCTGACCGATCCCGATTCCGTCTCCCTGCGGTTCGACCTGGTCGAGACGGGCCGGACGGTCACCGTACGTTTCATGACGACCAAGCGGCTCCTGGTCGCCTTCGCGACCGACGGGAACGCGCTGCGGCAGGACCAACTCGCCGTCGCCGCCGCCGCGTCGAACGCGTGGAACACCGAACAGCTCAATCCCATGCTGTCCGTATGGGACGTACGGGGGCCCCGCCCCTGCCTCGCCGGGGTGTGCGATCTCCCGCTGAGCTGCCGGATGACCCCGGCCGATTTCGATGCTCTGGCCAATGACTGGGTGGAACGGGCGAGGCAGATGTTCACCCGGTGCCACCAGGTATTCGCGTTGTAGAAGTGAATTCCGCCGGATTCCCCAAACCCTTTCGGGTGACGGCCGATTACCGCCACTATGAGCACGTGCCTTTCAGGGCCCCGGGGGTGTGCTTTCGGGCCACGGAGGTGTGCCTTTGGGCGACGGGGGGTTCCCATGCGGCGTTCTTTTTCGGTCATCGCGCTCTCCGGACTGCTGGCCCTGGCCGCTCCGGCGGTGCCGGCGGCCGGCGCGGCCTGCGGCCCGGACCTCACCGGGCGCCTCCAGTGCTGGTCCCGGTGGATCGGCGAGGGCACGGTCCACGTCACCCTCGACCGGAGCCTGCCCTTCGACGGCAGCGCCGGTGACCGCAGGAACGTCGAACGCACCCTGTGGAACGGGCGCGGCGACCTCGTCGTCGAGGTCCCGCCGGGCGCCCGCACCGGGCCGGGCGGCACCACGCTGCTCCTGCTGGCCGATCCGAAGGCCAGACTCGTCGCGAAGGACGCCACGATCGACCGGCTCACCCCCGGCGCCGTGGACGAACTGGCCGGCCTGCGCGCCTGCCACCCCGAGAACACCAAGGACCCCTGCGCCCTGCTCGGCAAGGGCTCGCTGAGCGGCGCGGACCTCATCGCCGGGCAGCAGGCCACGGACCTCGCCCGGCACACGTACACCGTCACGGACCCGGCGGACCCGGCGGGCAGGCCGAGCGCGAGCCCGTCCGGCACGGCGAAGGACGGGCGGACGCGGGGGGCGCAGGACGGGACGAAGGGCGGGGACGGCGGCAAGGACGGCAAGAGCGGGGAGGGCGCGAAGGGGGCCGGCAGCGGCTCCGGCACCGGCAGCGATTCCGGGGCCGGCGGTGAGCCCGGTTCCGGCAGCGGCTCCGGTTCCGGCAGTGGTTCCGGTTCCGGCGGGGGCGACACCGGCTGGGACACCACCACCCAGATCCTCGCCGTCCTGTGCGCCGTACTCCTGCTGCTCCTCGGCGCCCTCCTCTTCCTGGTCCGCCGCTCCTCCCACGCGCCGGGCGCCCTGTCCCGGCGTTCGCTCGCCGCCCCCGGCGTCGGCGCCCTGCCCGGCACCGCGGCGCGGCCCCGTCCCCGGGCGGCCGACGAGACCACCATCCGCGTCCGGACCGGGAGCCCGGAACAAGGCGCCACGCGGACCCGGACCCGGAGCCCGGACGAGAGCACCACCCGCCCGCGGTCCGCAAGCCCCGGCCAGGACACCACCCGTGCCCGGCCCGCCGACGAGAGCACCACCCGGCTGCGCGCCGGCCCGGCCGTCCACCGCTACCGGCAGGTCGGGAACGTACCGGGCTCCGCCCGCTCCGCCGTCGTCCGCACCGAACTGCACCCGCAGGGCTACGTCGAACTCGACCGCGTGCTGTACCGGGCGGTGTGGGCCGAACCCGGCCGGCCGCCCCCGGCTCCCGGCGCCCTCGTCGACGTCACCGACGCGGGCGAGCAGGACTCCGACGTCCTGTACGCGTTCCCGCCGGCCACCGGACGGCACGTCCGGGCCGCCGCCCGGCCCTGAGACCAGGAGAGACCTCCATGCACAGCGAATACCCGCCCACCCTGCCGGCGGAGTACGCCGACATCGAGTTCGAGAACAACGCGCAGCGGCTGCCTCTCGTCCTCTGCCTCGACACGTCCAGCTCCATGGCGGGCCTGCCCATCCAGACCCTCAACAACGCGCTCATGGAGTGGACCCGCGAACTCCACGACGACGTCAGCCTCAGCTACAGCGTCGAGGTCGCCGTCGTCACCTTCGGCGGCCGGGGCGTCGCCGCCTGGCGTGGGCCACAGCTCCTCGCCCCCGGCGTCCCGGTGAGCCCCTTCGTGGCCGCCCATGTGTTCCGGCCGCCGCAGCTCGTCGCCTCCGGGGTCACCCTGATGACCGAGGCGCTCGATCTGTCCATGCACATCGTCGCCGCCCGCAAGGCGGAGCTGCGCGCCGCCGGACTCCAGTACTACCGGCCGCAGATCTGCCTCGTCACCGACGGGCTGCCGACCGACGCCACCGGCCGTCTCTCCGACTCCTGGCACCGGTTGATCCCGGTCCTCGCCGAGGAGCAGCGGGCCCGCCGCTTCCGGCTGTACGCGATCGGCGTCGGCGGGATCACCGACCGGGGCGAGCAGGTGCTCCAGGCGTTCGCGCCGAAGTTCAACGCCCGCCTCCAGGGGTTCCCCTTCCGCGAACTGCTCCAGATGATGTCCGCGAGCGCGGGCGCCGAGCAGAAGGGCGCGGGCGACGAGGTCTTCGAGAAGATCTTCAGCCAGTTCAAGACGCAGCGCCCGGCCTGGGAGTCGTGACGATGGCCCGGCGGGGACCGGACGGGACAGCCGACCGATGAGCGGAGCCGACGAGTACGCCTACGAGGGCGGCGACGGGGACGGCGACGGGGACGGGGACGAGCGGGAGCACGGGCGCCGGCCCGAACAGCGGCGGCCCCGGCCCGGGCAGGGGTACCAGCCGGGGCCCGTGGCGGGGCCGGGACGGCAGGAGCAGGGGCGGCAGCACCGGCGTGAGCGGCGGGACCGGCCCGGGACGCCGTGGCGGATCCACGGCCTGAGCGTCGAGGGCTACCGCCACCGCCGCCAGGGGCTGCCCTGCCAGGACGCCTGCGCGTACGCGGTCACGGCGTCCGTCGCGGTCCTCGCGGTCGCGGACGGCGCGGGCAGCAGGCCGCGCTCCGAGGAGGGCGCCCGGCTCGCCGTCGAACTGGCCGCCGAGCACTTCGCGCGCCGGGCGGGGGCGGCGGCGGACCGCCGGCCCGGCGAGGCCGTGCACGCGCTCCTGGAGGACGCCTTCCAGGACGTCACCAAGGTGTTCCTCGACCGGACCGGCGCCGACGCGGCCGACTTCGCGACCACCCTGACCGTGGTCGTCCTCGCCCCGGGCTGGCTCGGCCATCTCAGCGTCGGCGACGGCTTCGTCGTCCTGCGGGCCGGTACGGAGGACGGCGAGCGCCAGTTCCATCTGCTGCCCCAGCCGCCGCCGGCCGGCGAGTACAGCAACGAGACCGTCTTCCTCACCTCGCCCGACGCGGCCCGCTGGGTGCACACCGACTGCGTGTCCGACGAGGGGATCGACGGGGTGCTGCTGTCCACCGACGGGCTCGCGCAGGCCGCGCTCCACCGCTCCGCGAGCGGGGCGCCGTCCCCGAACCCGTCGTTCGCCGAGGCCGTCCTGCGCTCCCTGGACGGGGCCGGGCCCGTCACCGACAGCGCCCACGAGGGCCTTGCCACCCTGCTCCGCTCCGACCGGCTCACCGCGCTCAACGCCGACGACAAGACCCTGCTGCGGGCCGTCCGCGCGGTGCGCCCATGACCGGCCGCACCGTCCACCTGGGCGGCAAGCCCGCCGTGCTCGCCGAACTGCCCCTCAAGGGCGGCGGACAGGCGGCCGTCTTCCCGGTCGTCGGCGACGACACCACCGTCGTCAAGCTGTACCGCGAGCCGCCGGGCCCCGAGCAGGAACGGCGGCTGACCCGGATGCTCACCATGTCCCCGCTCGCGGCCCGCCCCACCGACGCCTCCCAGCCACCCGAACTCGCCTGGCCGACCGCGCTCGCCCGCGGCCCCCAGGGCGAGTTCCTCGGCTACGCCATGCACCGCTTCGGCGAACCCGGACACGTCCAGCTGATCGGCCTGTTCACCCGCGCCCAGCGCCTCAAACTCTTCGCCGACCGGGCGGACTGGCGCTTCCTGCTCGGCGTCGCCTGGAACCTCGCCTTCATGACCGCCCGCATGCACTACGACAACCTCGTCATCGGCGACTTCTCCAGCAGCAACGTCGTCGTGGACGCCAACGGCTTCGTCACCTTCCTCGACTGCGACTCCATCGCCTTCAACGACCCGGTGACCGGGGAACTCTTCCCCTGCCTGATGCACACCACCGACTACTCGTCCCCCGAGCGGCAGGCCGGCGGCCCCGCCACCCGCGCCACCGACGACTTCGCCCTCGCCGTCCTCGTCTACCAACTGCTGACCGCGGGCAACCACCCCTTCGGTGGCGTGCCGCACGAGAGCGCGTCCGAGTCGACCGTCAAGGACAACATCGCCGCGAGCTGCTCCTACGTCGTCCGCCCCGAGCGGGTCGTCATCCCGCGCGGCACCCTCGATCCCTCCGTGCTCCCGCCCGACCTCCTCGCCCTGGCCCGCACCGCCTTCGGGCCCGGCGTCCACGACCCGGCCGCACGTCCCCCGGCGGAGGCCTGGCTGCGCGCCCTGGACAAGGAACGCGCCCTCGTACGCCGCTGCCCCGACCGCCCCCTGCACGCGTACGGCTCCCACCTGACCGCCTGCCCCTGGTGCGCCCGCGCGACCACCACCCACCACGACCTCTTCAACGCCCCCACCCCCACACCCACTCCACCACCACCCCCCAATCCCCCACCCCCACAGGCCCCCTGGCCGACCGCCCTCAAGGTCACCCTCCTGATCGCGGCGATCCTGATCCTGGTACTGATCGCGGCGAACGCCTGAGGTGTCGTCAGTGGGAGTGGCCGCGGTCCTCCAGGTAGCGGGTGTGGGATTCCTGGCGGCGGGACTCCGTTTCGCGGAGGGCGGCCGCCAGGTGGTCGGCCTCCTGGTGGAGGAGGGTGAGCTGGCGTTCCAGGTGGCGTTCGGGGGGCTCGGCGCCAGGGGCCAGACGAGTCCACCAGCGGGTGCGGACGTAGGTGTCGACCGCCTCGGGGATGTCCTGGCGGACGGCCCGCGACAGGGTGTGCACGCCGTCCGGGTCCCGCGCGAGGACTTGGGCGACCCAGCCGGGGTCGAGCAGCGCGGCGAGCACCTCGGTCAGCTCGGTGAGCCGGCCGGCCGCGGCGGGCGGCAGGTCCACCCCGTCGAGGTAGGCGCGCAGGGTGGCGAAGTCGGCCCGCAGTTCCTCCAGTTGGGCCGAGGGGTCGGGGAAGTCGGGCAGAGAGGGGCGGTCCGGCGGGGCGATCAGCGCGCCCGCGCCGTACAGGCCCGCCACGACCACCGGCCAGTACGTGCCGGCGAGCCCGGCGAAGGTCAGCGCGAGTCCGGCGATCCCGCAGGCGCTGCCCGTGAGGTTCTTGCGGGACTCCAGGTAGCCGATGAACCTATTGGTAGCCACGGATCTCCTCGAAGGCGCCGTCGAGCGAGCCCTTGCGGGCGTCGAAGAGCCGGCCGCCGGTCAGGCCGGCGATGTGCTGGAGTTCGGCGCGGTCGGAGTCGCCGAAGAGGATCGGGAAGACGGGGATCTCCCGCTGCCCGGCCGGGAGCCGGCGGTAGAAGGCGTCGAAGTCGGCGGGGCCCGCGCCCTGGGTGTTCTCGCCGTCCGTCATCAGCACGACCGAGGTGAACGTGTCGTCGTCGGCGCCGAGATGCTCGTAGGCCTTCTCCAGGGACGTGTAGATCGCCGTGCCGCCGTCGGCGCTCAGCGAGCGGGTGTCCGCGCGGATGGCGTCGAGTCCGGCCTTCGGGTCCTCGGGCCGCACCACATGGGTGCGGACGCTCTTGACGTCCGAGCCGAACGGCATCAGCGTCACTTCCTCGCGGTCGCGGAAGTCGCCGGTCAGATCACCGAGCGCCCGCTTCAGCCGGGCGAGCCGGTCACCGTCCATCGAGCCCGAGGTGTCGAGGACGTACACCGTCCTGGACGGGCGGCGGAGCTTGTTCTCGTAGGCGTCGAGGAGCTTGTCGGCGACGGATCTGCTGCCGGGGAAGGGGAGTTCGCGACGGCGGCCGGTGTCGAGGCCCGCCGCCGGGGCGACGGAGGCGACGACCGGGCGGCGGTGGGTCGTCTCGGTGATCCGCCGCTGGCTGTCCGGGGTGCGCAGCGCCTCGGCGAGCCGCCGTACCGTCTCGCGGGTCTCCCGGGAGGACGCGGCGAGCGACGAGAGCGGGTAGTCGGCGGTCACCACGCCGTCCCTCGGGCGGATGACGGTGAGGCCCGGGACGCCCTTGAGGACGGACTCGTAGTTGAGCAGGGCGTCCACGGTGCCGCGCTGCCGGTAGGCGGTGGCCAGCCAGCCCGACGAACCGGAGGTCAGCTTCTGCCCCTTGAAGAACTCCCGCAGCCGGGGCGTCGCCTTGTCCACGTCGGCGTCCGTGAGCGCCGACTGGGCGCCGGACAGCCCCGAGGCCACCGAGATCAGCGTGGAGAAACCGGAGTTGGAGCGCGCCGGATCGGTCATCCCGTACGTCAGCCGGCCCGCCGCCACCGCCTCCTCGACCTGCGACCAGGTGACGTCCCCGGGCTTCCAGCCGAGCGCGCTCACGGTCGCCGGCCTGACCCCGATGGCGACCGGGCTCGTCATGACCGGTGTCTCCGAGACGACCTTCCTCGCGGCCTCGGGGCGCAGGCGCAGATAGTCGTTGGAGGAGAGCCACAGGGCGTCGTAGCGGCCGTCCGCCGCGCCGCGCGCGAGCAGGTCCACGGCTGCCAGCGTGCCCAGGTAGGTGGGCTCGACCGTGATGCCGGTGTCCTTCCTGATCCGGTCGAGAACCGGCTTCATGTCGCCGAGTTCGCTGGACGCGAGGACCCGCAGGGTGCCCGGCCCGGGGGCGTCGCCGTCCCCGGCCTTCCCGTTGCCCTGAGCCGTGCACGCGCCGACGGCGAGCAGTGCCACGGCGGCGCAGGCCGCCTGCCGCAGACGTCTCATCAGCGCCCGCCCTCCAGCGCGCCCTGGGCGCGGCTGCGCTCCAAGTAGCCGCCGGCCTGCTGGAGTTCGGCCGTCAGGGACTCCACGGTCGCGGCCATCGTCTCGGTGGCCCGGGCCTTGTACGTGTCGATCGCGTCCAGGGTGCGGTAGATCTGCTGGAAGGCGTTGCGCAGGGTCTCCGCGCCGACGGCCGGGTCGGCGGCGATGCGCTGGATCTCGCCGCTCTGGGTGGCGAGCATCTCGGCGTTGCCCCGGATGAGGTCCTCGGTGGTGCCGCGCAGGGCGTTGACCTGGTCGACGACCTTGCGCTGGTTGTCCAGCGCGGACGCGAGCATCACGGAGATGCGCAGCGCGGAGACGGTGGTGGTGGCCGCGCGGTCCACGCCCTTGACGAGTTCCTCGTTGTTGCGCCGGACGACGTCCATCGCGAGATACCCCTGCGCGCAGACCGCGAGCTGGGTGAGCAGGTCCTGCTGCTTCTGCCGGACCGGGAAGAGCACGTCGGAGCGCAGGGCGTCGGCCTGTGCCGGGTCGGTGGTGTCGACGCCCGCGATGTGCTCCTCGACGGCGCTGTCCAGGGCCTGGGTGAGGACCACGTACTCCTGGAGCTTGCCCATCGTCTCCCAGAGCCGGACGCGTTCGGTCTGCAGGGCCGCGTTGTCCCGGCGCAGTTCGTCCTGGCCGCCGCGCAGCGAGCCGACGATCCTGTTCAACGTGCCCTGCGCGGAGGCGTACTTGGCGACGTGGTCGCGCAGCCGGTTGCCGCCGGGCAGCTTGGACAGGAACTTGCGGCCCCGGCTCGCGGACAGCTCACGCGGGTCCAAGTCCTCGACCACGCGCCGCAGTTCGACGAGCGAGCCCGCCACCTGCGACTGGGCGTCGCCGCCCGTGGAGGGCAGGCTGCGGACGGTCCGCTCCAGCATGCGGTTGGACTGGGCGGCGGCGCCGCGCATCTCGCCGGAGCCGAGCCCCGCGATCTCGCCGACCTTGCCGGCGAACTCCGGCGAGCGGGCGTCCAGGACGGCGAGCGAACCGACGTACTCGGCGGCGCGCCGCGCCATCTCGTCCCGTACGGCCGCGTCCACGGGGACGAGCCCCGCGACCTTCTCCCGGGGTACGGGCGCGACGGGCTCGGGCGGCGTGAGCGTGAAGGTGTCTTCGGTGGTCATGCGCTTCCCCCTAGTTCCCGGAGTTCCCGGCGCGGCGCGCCATGTCCCGCAGCACCTTGGACGCGGGCACGGGCGCCTGCCGGACGCCGGTCAGCTTCTGGTTGAGATAGGTGGCGTGGGCGGCGGTCGCCGCGATGAACTCGCCGGTGGCGCCCTGCGGCCGGAAGCCGTGCCGGACGGCCAGCCTGCGCAACACCGGGTCACCGCTGAGGAGTTCACCGAGCGCGCGGCCCTCGGCCGTGAGCGGTACGACCGTGTGGTCGCTGGTGGCGGTGGTGTCCGGGTAGAGCACGGTGAGGTCGCCGGTGTCCTGGCCCTGCGCGAGCAGCGCCGCGACCTGGGACTCGTAGACCAGGACGAGGGGGTTGCCCGCGCCGCTGATGAAGTCGCGGAACTCGGCGTCCGTGCTGGACTGCTGGGCGCCCTGGACGCTGATGAGCCGGCGCATCAGGGGCGCGGTGCGGTTCACGGCGGCCTCGTCGGAGGCGACGCGTCCGCCGTCGGCCACGTAGGAGGCGGCGGCCAGGTAGAGGGCGCCGGAGTTGGAGGTCTCCGGGTCGGTGCTGGCGATGTACAGCGTGCCGGTCAGCTCACCGTGCGCCGAGGCGCCCGCCAGCTGCTGCCAGGTCCGGTCGTGCCGGGCGGCGTGCAGGTAGGCGGCCATCCTCAGCGTGCCGCTGTTCGCGCCGAGGGTGGCCAGTCCGTTGGCGGCGAGGACCTGGGCCGCGCTGCGGTGGGCCACCACGACGAGGGGCGAGTAGAAGGGCCGGGGAAGCGGCTCGCGGACGTGGTACTTGCCCGCGAGTTCGTCGGCCGGCGCCTGGCTGGAGGGGAAGGCGAAGTCGTACCCCTTGAGGTCCAGGCCCTCCATGGCCCAGGACCCGGAGGTCTCCGTCCGTACGGTGTAGCCCTTGGCGGCGAGGGCCTTCACCACGTCGGGGTCGGCGAAGAACTCCGCCTTCTCCGAACCGATCACACCTCGCACGGTCTTCGTTGCCGTGCTCTTGTCCTGACCATCGCGGCCCGCGACGACGGCTGCTGCCACTCCGCCGATCAACAGGACCGCCAGGACGATCCCTGCGATACGTCTCACGCCTGGAGCGTGCACCTCGGAAGCCAACGTTCCCCGTCTCGGCGGGTGAACGCGGGGTGACCACCGGGTCCCGGTACGCAACCGGAGGCCGAGCCGCCGCTACGGGGCCGGGCGGGGAGGTGTGCGGGCCCGCGCGGGGAGGCGGGAGGGGCTGAGGCACCCGGTCCGCGCGTCGTGGTCGAAGCGCGCGGACCGAGGCCGTTCGAGGGGCCCGGGGCGGAGGGCCGGTGCTGCCGGTGCCGGTGGTGGACGACCCGGCGCGTGGCTCAGTGCGTGGCTCGGCGTGCGATTCAGTGCGCGGCGAGTTCGCGGGCCTCGGTAGCCGCCGCGTGCGCGTCCATGCGCTCGGCGGACAGGATCGCGGCGGCCGTGTCGGCGCGGGAGGCCGCCACGAGCAGGGCGCGGCCGGCGAGGTCGTGGGCCCGGCGGTGCAGGGTCACCAGACGGGTCTCGCCGGGCGCGCCGGCCGGGGCGCGGACCGGCGTGGAGCCGCCGCGCAGCCGCGCCACCTGGTCGGTGAGCCGCTCGGCGGCGGTGTCGAGGTCGGCGGACGGCGCCACCGCGCGGATCTCGTCCGTCACGGCGAGCAGCGCCGCGAGGTGGCCGGCGAGCTGGATGTCCAGCTCCTCCTCGCGCGACCGGTGGGGAAAGTCGGAGGGGGTGCCGGCCACGGTGTGGACCGACTTCGTGCGGATCGGTTCGTACATGGGAGGGCCTCCTGTGCCTGACAGGAAACCATCCTAGCTTGGATCTCGTCTAAAGTTGAGCCTGTTCGCAGAACCGAACGGTTCGCACACAGAGGGTGAACGCCCGCCCGGCCTCTCGCGACCTCGCGGACGTCGCGGACGTCGCGACCTCGCGGGCCCCGCCAGGCCTCCCGACTCCGCTGGGCCGGGCGCCCCCCCGTCACGGCTGGCTGTAGCCGTCCAGGAAGTTGCCGATGCGGGTGACGGCGTCCGTCAGGTCGGCGACCGTCGGCAGGGTGACCACCCGGAAGTGGTCCGGCTCGGGCCAGTTGAACCCCGTCCCCTGGACGACCATGATCTTCTCGCGCTGGAGCAGGTCGAGGACCATCTGCCGGTCGTCCTTGACCTTGAAGACCTTGGGGTCGAGGCGCGGGAAGAGATAGAGCGCCCCCTTCGGCTTCACGCAGGTCACGCCCGGGATCCGGGTCAGCAGCTCGTGCGCCACGTCCCGCTGTTCCTTCAGGCGCCCGCCCGGCAGCACCAGGTCGTTGATCGTCTGGCGTCCGCTGAGGGCGGCGACCACGCCGTGCTGGCCGGGCATGTTCGCGCACAGCCGCATGTTCGCGAGGACCGTCAGCCCCTCGATGTAGGAGTCGGCGTGCTCGCGCGGCCCCGAGACCGACATCCAGCCGACCCGGTAACCCGCCACCCGGTACGCCTTCGACATCCCGTTGAAGGTGAGGGTGAGCAGGTCCGGGGCGATCTTGGCGGTCGCGGTGTGCGTGGCACCGTCGTAGAGGATCTTGTCGTAGATCTCGTCCGAGCAGACCAGCAGGTTGTGGCGGCGGGCGATGTCGGTGAGCCCGCGCAGCATCTCGTCGTCGTAGACGGCGCCGGTCGGGTTGTTCGGGTTGATGATCACGATCGCCTTGGTGCGGTCGGTGACCTTCCGCTCCACGTCCGCGAGGTCGGGCATCCAGTCGGACTGCTCGTCGCAGCGGTAGTGCACGGCGGTGCCGCCGGACAGCGAGACGGCGGCCGTCCACAGCGGGTAGTCCGGCGCCGGTACGAGGACCTCGTCGCCGTCGTCCAGGAGGCCCTGCATGGCCATCACGATCAGCTCGGAGACGCCGTTGCCGATGAAGACGTGCTCGACGTCCGTCTCGATGCCGAGGGTCTGGTTGTGCATGACCACCGCGCGACGGGCGGCGAGCAGGCCCTTGGCGTCGCCGTAGCCGTGCGCCGACGACACGTTGCGGAGGATGTCCTCCAGGATCTCCGGCGGGCACTCGAACCCGAAGGCGGCCGGGTTGCCCGTGTTGAGCTTGAGGATGCGGTGACCGGCCGCTTCCAGCCGCATCGCCTCCTCAAGAACCGGACCCCGGATCTCGTAGCAGACGTTGGCGAGCTTCGTGGACTGGATCACCTGCATGTCCGTGAGCTTACGGCCGCCTAACGGGGACCGGGGGGTGTTTTTCACCACGTGAGACGTGATGGTTCGAGCGGCTTTGTCCGCCGGGGGGCGGCGTAAGCCCTGGTGATCACCGTCGCGGGGCCGCCGGGCACGGCTCCGAAAGGCCGCGGAGCCCGGCCGACGAGGTTCCTCCCTCAGGGGGAACGCGAGCGCCCCGGCCGGCCGTCCCGGCCAGTAGGTTGACCCGCGTGCCAGCGTGCCCGTGCCGCGTGCCCGCGTGCCCGTGCGGTCGTGCGCCCAGCGACCCGTGCGGCCGGTGCGGTCCGCGACCCCTGCGGCCCCTGCGGTCCGCGATCCCTGCGGCCCCTGCGGTGCAGAGTGCGGCCCCGGGTGACGAACAAGCCGTTCTGTAAAGGGTGTTGTTCGGGACAGTCCCGGCCGGAAACCGCTTCTTGTTCACCCGTCCCACCCCCCTCACAATGCGCATGACAAAACAGAAGGCGGCCGGAAGACCTCCGGTCGCCTACGTCGCAAGAGGGGACCCCCACATGAGAAAGCCTCTCGTCGCCGCGCTCTTCGCCCTGGTGATCGCCGGGGCGGGCGCGGCACCCGCGGTCGCGGCACCCGCGCCCGAGTCGGCCCCGGCCCGCACCTCGGCCGCCGCGGCCACGGCGGGCACCGCCGCCGGCGCCAAGACGGCGGCGCCGACGCTCCAGGCCGTCAGCCTCGCCGGGACCGTCGCGCTCAGCAACTGCTCCGGTTCCGTCGTCCGCTTCCCCAACTCGGCGGACACCGACCCGGCGCTCGTGCTCTCCAACGGCCACTGTCTGGAGACGGGCTTCCCGGCGCCCGGCCAGGTCATCGTCAACCAGTCCTCCAGCCGGACCTTCAGCCTGCTCAACTCGGCCGGCAGCAAGGTCGCCACGCTGCGGGCGAGCAAGGTCGCGTACTCCACGATGACCGACACGGACATCACGATCTACCAGCTCACCAGCACCTACGCGACGATCAGGAACTCGTACGGGATCAGCGCGCTGACCGTGCAGAACACGCACCCCACGGCAGGTACGGCCATCACCGTGGCCTCCGGCTACTGGAAGCGGCTCTACAACTGCAACGTCGACGGGTTCGTGTACCGGCTCAAGGAGGGTGACTGGACCTGGAAGGACTCGCTGCGTTACACCTCCGCCTGCAACACCATCGGCGGCACCTCGGGCTCCCCGGTGATCGACCAGTCCACCGGCAAGGTCGTCGCCGTCAACAACACCGGCAACGAGGACGGCGGGCGCTGCACGGTGAACAACCCGTGCGAGGTGGACGCGAGCGGCAACGTCACCGTCCGCAAGGGCATCAACTACGCCGAGGAGACGTACCAGATACCGGCCTGCTTCACGACCGGCAACCAGCTCAACCTGTCCGCGAGCGGCTGCGTCCTGCCCAAGCCGTAGGCCTCGGGCCTCGGGTCTCGGACCTGGGAGCTGGGGCCTCGGGCCTCGGACCTGGGACCTCGGGGGCGGGCGGTCATGCCGTGCGGCGGACCGCCCGCCCCGCCAGGACGTCCGTGCGGCGGCCGTCCTCGATGACGAAACGGCCGTCGATCAGGACGTGCGGGATGCCGGCCGGCAGGGTGCGCGGCGCCGCGAAGGTCGACCCGGCCGCGACCGTCGCCGGGTCGAAGAGCACCAGGTCGGCGCGGTAACCCTCGCGGACGAGCCCGCGGTCGGGCAGCCGCAGCCGGGCGGCGGGCCGGCCGGTCAGGTGAGCCACGCACTCCTCCAGGCCCAGGACGCCCAACTCCCGTACGTACCGGCCGAGATAGTGCGGGAAGGTGCCGTACGCGCGCGGATGCGGTTTGGCGCCGCGCAGGATGCCGTCGGAGCCGCCGGTGTGCACGCGGTGGCGCATGATGGCGCGGACGTTCTCCTCGTGGCCGACGTGCTGGAGGATCGTCGGGCCGAGGGCGTCCTCGATCAGCAGCCGGCGCGCGGTGACCCAGGGTTCCTCGCCGCGCAGCTCGGCCGATTCCCGTACCGACCGGCCGACGTACCAGCCGAGGTCCGGGTCGCTCACCCCCGAGATCTCGATGGTGGCCCAGTCGATGGGCACGCCGTGGCAGCCGTCGGCGCCCACGACCTCCATGTGGTGCCGGACGCGCTCGGCGGTCGTGTCGTCCCGCAGCCGGGCGAGGACCGCCTCCGGGCCGCCCTCGCTCGCCCAGCTCGGCAGCATCGCCACGAGCGTGGTGCAGCCGGGCGTGTACGGATACGTGTCGAGGCTGATGTCCGCGCCGCCGGCGAGCGCCCGGTCCAGCAGGGCGAGCAGTTCGGGCGCCTTCCCCTCGTTCACCCCGAAGTTCATCGTGGCGTGGGCGAGATGCAGCGGACAGCCCGCCTCGCGGGTGAGGGCCACCATCTCCTCGTACGCGGCGAGGGCGCCCGCGCCGTAGGAGCGGTGGTGCGGGCAGTAGTAGCCGCCGTGCTCCGCCACCACCCGGCACAGGGCGGTGAGTTCGGCGTCCTTGGCGTACATCCCGGGCGTGTACGTCAGTCCGGACGACATGCCGACGGCGCCCTCGCGTATCCCGTCCGCCACCAACCGCCGCATCCGGTCCAGCTCTTGGGGGGTCGCCTCGCGGTCCTCCCAGCCGACCGCGAGCATCCGGACCGTGCCCTGCGGGATCAGGTACGCGGCGTTCACCGCGATGCCCTCGCCGCCGAAGCCGTGGTCGAGGCGGTCCAGGTACTCGCCGACCGAGCGCCAGGTGAAGTCGATGTCGTCGCCGTGGCCGTTCCACCCGGTGATCGCCCGGCGGACCTCCGCGAGCGTCCGGTCGTCCACCGGCGCGTACGACAGGCCGTCCTGGCCGATGACTTCGAGGGTCACGCCCTGGGCGGCCTTGGCGCTGTGGTCCGGGTCCCGCAGCAGCGCGAGGTCGCTGTGCGCGTGCATGTCGATGAAGCCGGGGGACAGGACCAGCCCCCGCGCGTCCACCTCACGCGTCCCGCGCGGGCGCAGGCAGCCCGCTGCCGCCGCCTCCTTGACGATGGCGACGATCCGGCCGCCGCTGACCGCCACGTCGGCGCGGTAGGCGGGCGCGCCGCTGCCGTCGGCGACGTCCGCGTCCCGGATGACGAGATCGGCGTGATCCATGGAACGACCCACTCTCAACGCCCCGCTCTTCTGGAAGCCACTCTTGCCGACCCTCTCTCTAGAAGAACGTGCGGACGTATTCCACGACGGTGCCGTCCGCCTCCACCAGCGGGATGAGCTGCCACTTGTCGAAGGACGTGCACGGATGCGACAGGCCCATGCCGAGCCAGTCGCCGACCGCCAGATCCGCGCCGGAGCCCGTCCGCAGCCAGGTGTGCTGGTCGGAGAGCCCGGTGACCTCGACACCGTCCGCCGGGCGCTCCACACCGTCCCGGCGCACCACCTGGGCGAGCGGCAGGTCGAGGTCGTAGGCCGCGTCCCGCTTGCCCGCGTTGGCGAACGCCTGCTCCCCGGAGGGCCGGGAGACGACCTGCGCCCAGAGCCGGAACGCCGGGTGCAGCGCGCCCTCCTCCGGGACCCGGGTGAAAGGGGTCAGCTTCCGGTAGTGCCCGTCGTCGTGCGAGACGTACGCCCCCGATCGCAGCAACTTCAGTACGGGCAGGGAGAGTTCGGGGATCTCCGCGAAGACGTCCGCGACCGCGTCGAACCAGGCGCTGCCGCCCGCGCTCACCACGATCTCGTCGACGCCCCGGAACCGTCCGGCGCCGTCGAAGGCAGCCGCGAGCGCGGTCAGCCGCCGCAGCCAGGCACGCACCCGCTCCGGGTCGGCGTCCGGCACCTCGCCCTCGTAGCCCGCGACGCCCACCAGCCGGAGCGTCGTGGTGGCCGCCACCGCGTCCGCGACCGCCGCGCACTCCGCCTCCGTCCGCACGCCGGTCCGGGCGCCCTCGCCGGCGGCCAGCTCGACCACCACGTCCAGCGGGCGGGCGCTGCCGCCGAGGGCCGCGTCCATCAGCTCGACCCCGCGCACCGAGTCGACGTAGCAGACGAAGCGGAACTCCGGGTCCCCGGCCAGCTCGGCGGCGATCCAGCGCAGCGCCGCCGCGTCGACCAGCTCGTTCGCGAGGAAGATCCGGTCGACGCCGAACTCCCTTGCCACGCGCACCTGGTGGGGGACGGCGAGGGTGATGCCCCAGGCGCCGTGCCGGAGCTGCCGCCAGAAGAGCTGCGGGGCCATGGACGTCTTGCCGTGCGGGGCGAACGCGAGACCGTGCCGGGTGGCGTACGTCTCCATGAGCCCGAGGTTGTGGGCCAGGCGCTCGGCGGAGAGGGCGAGCACCGGGGTGGTGAAGCCGTCCGTGAAGAGGTTCAGGCGTCGGGCGGCCAGCTCGCCGACGGTCAGGCCGTACGCCTCCGGGGGGAGGCCCTTGAAGCGGTGGTCGACGCGGTCCGCCGCGAGTGCGGCCAGCGGGGCGGCGGCGGTGTCGGCGCTCATGGGACCTCCTTGGGTGCGGTGCGGGTGAGCTTGGTGCGGTACTGGGTGAGCTTGGTGCGGTACTGGGGTGAGCGTTGGGCGACGGGTGTCGCATGGCCGGTGTCGCTTGGCCGGCGTTGTGCGACCGGCGTTGCGCGACGGGCTCGGCTCATGCGAGGGGGTTACACGACGGGCGTTGCAGAATGTGCAACGCTCATTGCGTATGTCGCTTACTGCTGTCTAACATCCCAGCCAACGCAGGGTCAACGGTGCCGTTCGCCGCCGTCGGCCGCCACAGCGAGGAGCCCCCACCATCGTGACCAGCAACGGACCCGCAGGCGCCGCGTCCCCCGAGGCCACCGCCGGCCCCGAGACCGGTACCGGCATCGGCGCCGGTTTCGAGGCCGGTTCCGGTGCCGGCACCGGAACCGAGGCCGAGGCCGGCGCTGGAACCGAGGCCGGCACGGTCGATGTGGCGACGCTCGGCGAGTCCATGGTCACCTTCCTGCCCACCCGGCCCGGGCGCCTCGCCGACGTGCCCTCCTTCGAACGGGGCATCGGCGGCGCCGAGTCCAACGTCGCCTGCGTCCTCGCCTGCGCCGGACACTCCGCCCGCTGGGTCGGCCGGGTCGGCGCCGACGGCTTCGGCGACCACCTCGTGGCGGCCATCGCCGGGTACGGCGTCGACACCTCCGCCGTCCGCCGCGACCCCGGCCGCCCGACCGGCATCTACTTCCGCACCGCCGGCGACCGGGCCACCGACGCCCACGAAGTCGCCTACTACCGCGCCGGATCGGCCGCCTCCGCGATGACCGCCGGGAACACCGACCTGGCCGCCCTCCGCGCCGCCCGCGTCCTGCACCTCTCCGGCATCACCGCCGCCCTCTCCGCCGACTGTCTGGCCCTGCTGCGCGAACTGACCGCCCCGCGCCCCGGCCGCCCCCTCGTCTCCTTCGACGTCAACCACCGCCCCGGCCTGTGGCGCGACCACCCCGAGGGCCCGCGCGTCCTGCTCGACCTCGCCCGCCGCGCCGACCTCGTCTTCGTCGGCGACGACGAGGCACGGGACGCCTGGGGCCTGCGCGGCGCCGCCGCCATCCGCGCGGCCCTGCCCGAACCGGACGTCCTGGTCGTCAAGCACGGCAAGGACGGAGCCGCCGTCTTCGACCGGCGCGCCCCCGGGCCCGCGCCGGCCGACGGCATCTTCGTCCCCGCCCTGCGCGTCGACGTCGTCGCGGCCGTCGGCGCCGGGGACGCCTTCGCCGCCGGGTTCCTCTCCGGCACCCTGCGCGGGCTGTCCGTCCGCGACCGCGTCCGGCACGGCCACCTGACGGCCGCCGCCGCCCTCACCGTCCCCGGCGACCTCGCCAGGCCGCCCGCCCGCGGGCACGCCGACCGGCTGGCCGCCCTCGACGACCGGGCGTGGGAGACACTTCGTCTCGGCCCCGGCTGGACCGAAGCCGACGCACGGGCCGCGGAGGAGGTACGTACGCCATGAGCCAGACCGTCGACCGAGCGCTGAGCATCCTGCCGCTGCTCGCCGAGGGCCCCGCCGACCTCGGACAGGTCGCCGACCGTCTCGGCGTCCACAAGTCCACCGCGCTCCGCCTCCTGCGCACCCTGCACGAACACGGCCTGGTCTACCGCCAGTCCGACCAGCGCTACCGGCTCGGCGCCCGGCTCTTCGCGCTCGCCCAGGAAGCCGTCGAGAACCTCGACATCCGCGAGATCGCCCACCCCCACCTGGTCCGCCTCAACGAGAGCTGCGGCCACACCGTCCACCTCGCCGTGTACGAGGAGAACGAGGTCCTTTACATCGACAAGGTGGAGAGCCGCTACCCGGTCCGCATGTACTCGCGGATCGGCAAGCCCGTCGCCATCACCGTCGCCGCCGTCGCCAAACTGCTCCTCTCCGACCTGCCCGAGGCCGAGCGGCGCGCCGTCGCCGACAAGCTCGACTACCCGATGTACACGGCCCGTTCGACCCCCAACGCCCCCGCCTTCCTCAAGGAGCTGGCGGCGGTGCGCGAACAGGGCTGGGCCACCGACCTCGGCGGCCACGAGGAGTCCATCAACTGCGTCGGCGCCCCCATCCGCGGCGCCGACGGACGGGTCGCCGCCGCCATGTCGGTCTCCGCCCCCAACGTCGTCGTCACCGCCGACGAACTCCTCACCCTGCTCCCGCTGGTGCGCCGTACGGCGGACGCCATCAGCCGCGACTACTCCGGCAGGGCCCCCGTGAAGGAAACACCGAGCAACGCACCGAAGGAATGATCACCGCATGACCGACAAGACCGCGCTCACCCCCTCCACCCACACCACCCCGCCCGCCAAGTTCTCGCACGGCGTGCGGAAGGGGAACATCCTCCAGGTCGCCGGACAGGTCGGCTTCCTGCCCGCCGAGAACGGCAAGCCCCCGACGCCCGCGGGCCCCACCCTGCGCGAGCAGACCCTCCAGACCCTCGCCAATGTCAAGGCGATCCTCGAAGAGGGCGGCGCCGGCTGGGACGACGCGATGATGATCCGCGTCTACCTCACGGACGTCGGCCACTTCGCCGAGATGAACGAGATCTACAACCAGTACTTCGAGGAGCAGGGCCTCACCGCGCCCCCCGCCGCCCGCACGACGGTCTACGTCGGTCTGCCGGCCGGGCTCCTCATCGAGATCGACGTCCTCGCCGTCCTCGGCTGACGCCCCCGGCGCCCCCGGGCGGCTCCTTCTCCCCGGCGGCTCACACCTCCGGAGGCTCGCACCTCCGGCGGCTCACATCTCCGGAGGCTCACACCTCCGGAGGCTCGCACCCTCGCGTGATCTGAGCCTCCGTCAACTCCCGCACCCCGCACGTCGTCACGGTGCGGCGCTCCCCGATCCGGGACGCGCCGCATCGCGATCCCCCCTGCCCGAAAGCACGATGGACTTACGAAATCGAGGCCCCCCGCCCATGTCGTCGTATCCGCTCGCCGCGACCGCCCCCGCCACACCACCCCACACCGGTGGTCTGCTGCTCCTGCTCGACGGGACGGCCGGACTGCTCACGGTCGCCGCCCTCGGCATCGCGCTCCTCCTCTTCCTGATCATCAAGGTCAGGCTCCAGCCGTTCGTCGCCCTGCTCGCCGTCTCCATAGCCGTCGGCCTCGCCTCCGGGCTCTCCGTCACGGAACTGTTCGGCACGGTCCAGCGGTCCGACGCGGTCTCGGTCATCGAGTCCGGCATGGGCGGCATCCTCGGCCATGTCGCGATCATCATCGGCCTCGGCACCATGCTCGGCGCCATCCTCGAAGTCAGCGGCGGCGCCGAAGTCCTCGCGGCCCGGCTGCTCAGCCTCTTCGGCGAGCGGCGCGCCCCGCTCGCCATGGGCCTGACCGGCCTCATCTTCGGCATCCCGGTCTTCTTCGACGTCGGCATCTTCGTCCTCGCGCCGCTCGTCTACGCCTCCGCCAAGCGCTCCGGCAAGTCCATCCTGCTCTACTGCCTGCCGCTGCTCGCCGGCCTGTCGATGACCCACGCCTTCCTGCCGCCGCACCCCGGCCCGGTCGCCGCCGCCGGACTGCTGCACGTACAGCTCGGCTGGGTCCTGCTCATGGGCATCGTCTGCGGCATCCCCTCCGTCCTCGCCGCCTGGGGCTACGCCGCCTGGATCGGCCGGCGCATCTTCGTCCCCGTACCGCAGGACATGGTCGAGGCTGCCGAGGAGGCCAAGCGGGCCGTCGTCGAGGAGCAGCGCGCGCAGGGCGTCGAACCGCGCGAGCGGCCCGTCCCGCTCGGCACCGTCCTCGGCATCATCGGTACGCCGCTGGTGCTGATCCTCGCCGCCACCTTCTCCTCGATCGTGCTCGACCCCTCCACCCTGCGCTCGGTCGTCGAGTTCTTCGGCAGCCCGTTCGTGGCCCTCACGATCGCCCTGCTCCTCGCCTACTACCTGCTCGGCATCCGGCGCGGCTGGTCACGCAAGTCCCTTGAGGCCGTGTCGACTTCGTCGCTCAAGCCGGTGGGCAACATCCTGCTGGTGGTCGGCGCGGGCGGGATCTTCGGCGCCGTGCTCAAGGCGAGCGGCGTCGCCCAGGCCCTCTCGGACACCTTCCACGACGTCGGGCTGCCGGTCATCGTGCTCGCGTACCTGATCTCCCTGGTGCTGCGGGTCGCGCAGGGTTCGGCCACGGTCGCGATCGTCACCACGGCCGGCATCGTGGCCCCGCTGCTCGCCGAGGGCGACCACTCCCAGCCCTTCGTGGCGCTCGTCATCATGGCGATCTCGGCGGGCTCGATCTTCGCCTCGCACGTCAACGACGGCGGCTTCTGGATGGTCGCCAAGTACTTCGGCATCAGCGAGCGCGACACCCTGCGGACCTGGACCGTGCTCGAATCGGTGCTGTCCGTCGCGGGGTTCGCGGTGGCCGCCGTCGTCAGCCTGTTCGTGTAGGGCCGGTCCGGAACCCGTCCGGGAGAGGCGTCCCCGTGTAACAGAGGCATAGCTAAGTAGGGGCTGGCTGTGTCCGGCACAGGATCTTCGACCATACTTCCCGCTGTGGAGCAGCGCATAGGTTCGAAGAGCCAGCCCCTGGACGCCGCCGCGGTGGACCCGGCGTACATCCCCGGGCTTACGTCACCCGTGCCGGCGGAGCCGAAGGACGCGGCGGAGCGGTCCGGGGAGGCCGCCGCGGAGGAGACCTCCTCCGCGGCGGCACCGGCCCCGGCGGCCTCCGGCGAGCCGGCGTCCGAGGAGGCGGTGTCCGCCGAGCCGCCCGCCGACGCGGCCCCCGAGGACCCCGGGGCCGTCTCCGAGGCCGACGGCGAGGACGCCGGTGCCGAACCGGACGGCCCCGTCTTCGAGGCCTCCGACCGGCGCGCCTCGATCAGGGCCGACCACACCGGCGTCCGGCTGCGTCTGGACGACCAGGAGGCGGAGTTCCGCTGGGACGAGATCGGCGCGGTCGAGACGACGTCGCCGCGCTTCGGCAAGCGGTTCACGGTCACCGTGCACACGCCGGACCGCCGCTGGTACCCGATCGAGATCGAGGCGACGTCCCGTTCCCGTTTCGCGGAGTGGGACGAGCAGCTCGACGCCGTCCTGGACAGGTACTTCGAGGACGACGCCGAGGCCGAACCCGAGTCGGAGGAAGCGGAGTTGACGGACTCGGCGACCGAGCCGAGCGGGGAGCCGGAGAGCGCCGGGTCGCCCGAGACCGCCGAGAAGGCCGGGACCGGCGAGACGGCCGAGACCGGTGAGAAGCCCGAGTCGCCCGCCGGCGGTACCGGGAAGCCGTAACTCCGTTACAGCAGGCCCGGCCACTTCGTGCTGGTCGCGATCGTCGCCAGGTCGGAGACCGTCAGGGCGGGGGAGGGGCGGGTGGCCGCCGCGTCCTGACGGTCGGTGTTGAACGCGGAGACCACCACACGCAGGCCGTCCGGCCGGAGCGTGTCGGCGGTCCACACCTCGACCCCGGCACCGCCCTTCTCGCCGGGCGCCTTCTTGGTGACGACCTTCGTGCCGTCGGGCAGCGTCTCCGCGCCGCCGAACAACTCGCTTCCGACGTCGGCCATGCCCGTCTGCACGTTGACCTGCACGAGGCCGCGGCCCTTGCCGTCGTCGACGACCGCCCACGCGTACTCCTGGTCCTGTGCTCCGCTCGACGTCACGGTGACGCCCTCGGGGAGCAGGGCGACCAGCGTGTCCAGGACGGCCTTCCTGTCGGCGGCGGGGTGCTCCGGCGCGGTCGGCGCGGCGGCCCGCCCGGTCGGCTTCGGGATCTGCTCCGCCGCGGTCCGCCAGACGGCTGCCGTCACCACCGCCTTCAACCGGGCCGGGGACAGCGGGGGTTGAGGACGGGTGACGGGGCTGTCCTTCTCGGCGGCGGCGTTCCACTCGGAGACGTTGACCTGCTTGCCCGTCGGCGTGAGGAGCTGGGCGTACCAGTACTTCGTGTCCACGCGCCGGTCCGGATACTCGTACCCCTGGAAGACCAGCAGGCGTGAGCCGTCCCGGAGCCTGCTCGTGGTGCACGCGTCGTACGCCACCAGGCTCTTGTCGGGGCAGGTGACCGCCGCCCGTACCTCCGGGTCGGCCGGGTCCACCCGGTCCACGCCGACCGAGACGGCCGCCTTGCCGTGCCCGTCGTCGTAGACGAGGTACGCGGACGGGCCCAGCCGGTCCTGTGTCGAGCGGCCGGTCTGTTCGCTGAACTTGCCCGGGGGGAGCGCCTTTTCGAGGGCGTGGACCATGTCGGCGGCGGACATCGGCCGGGCGTGCTTGTCCGTCCGCACCTGCGCGGTGCCCGCGCTCGCCGGTGCCCGTCCGTCGTCGGTGCCGGGCAGCAGGAGCGCCCCGCCGACGCCGACGACCGCGAGGCCGGCCACGCTTCCGGTCATCGCCAGTCGCCGGCGCGAGCGCAGCCGGCGGCCCCGCGCCTCGCCGCCCGCGGCGAGCGCGCGCCGGTCGGGGTCGAAGCCGTTTCCGGCCCGGTGCAGGGCGTCGCCGAGCCGTTCCTCGAAGAGGTCGCCGGCCGGGGAGTCGTCGATGGGCATGGGGAACCACCCTTTCTGGTGAAGGTGAGTGAACAGGGGAGGTGGGAGGGCCCGCTCGGGCAGGCGTTCGGCGGTCGGCGGTCGGGGGGGGCGGTCGGGGAACCGGCCGGTTGTCGGGGGAGCCGGTGGGGGAGCCGGCCGGTTGTCGGGGGAGCCGGTCGGCGGTCGGGGGGCCGGCCGGTTGTCGGGGGAGCCGGTCGGCTGTCAGGGAGTCGGGCGGTCGTCCGGGAGTCGGGGCGGCTGCTCCGGGAGCCCGGCGGCCGCTCAGGGAGCCACGTGTTCGCTGAGGCTGCCGCCCAGCACCGTGCGGAGTCTGGCCAGCGCCCGGGAACTGCGGGTGCGGACGGCGGCCGAGCTGGTGCGCAGCACCTCGGCGGTCTCCTCGACGCTGCGGTCCTCCCAGTAGCGCAGGACGACCACCGCCCGGTCCTTCGGCGGCAGCCGGCGCAGCGCCTCCACGAGGGTCAGCCGGAGCGGGGTGTCGCCGCCGTCGGCCGGGTCGGGCAGGTCGGGGAACACGTCGGTCGCGCGCTCGGCGCTGCTGCGCAGCCGCCGGTGGGCGAGGAAGGTGCGGGTCAGCACGGTCTGCGCGTACGCCGCCGGGTTGTCGCTGCGGGACACCCGCCCCCAGCTCACGTACATCCGTCCGAGCGCCTCCTGTACGAGATCCTCGGCCAGGTGCACGTCCCCGCCGGTCAGCAGGCACGCGGACCGGTACAGATGCCCGGCCCGGGCCGCGGCGAACCGCGCGTACTCGTCGGCCTGGACCTTCCTCATCCGTATCCGTCTCCCCCGGTGACCGTGGACTCGGCGCCGCCCCGTACGCCGTCACTTACCCGATGCCGTGGACCCCCGGAAATGTTTCACCCCGCCCCCACCGAAGTGGGAAGCGGGGTGAAGGGGAAGGGCGTTCAGGGGCGCCCTTGGTGCCGGGTGCCGGGTGCCGGGTGCCGGGTGCCAGGCGACAGGTGCTGGCGCCGGCGCGGGTACCGGAGTTACATCGCGTGGACGTGCGGGCCGACCGCGTTGGACCAGGCGTTGCCGGCCGAGGCGTCCCAGTTGGTGGACCAGGTCATCGCGCCGCGCAGCCCCGGGTAGGTCTTGGAGGGCTTGAACGAACCGCAGTTGGTGCCCTTGGCCAGGCAGTCGAGGGCGTTGTTCACGATGGTGGGGGAGACATAGCCGCTGCCCGCGCCGCTGGTGGAGGCGGGCAGACCGAGGCCGACCTGCGAGGGGGCGAGACCGCCTTCGAGCTGGATGCAGGCGAGCGCCGTCAGGAAGTCGACCGAGCCCTGCGAGTACACCTTGCCGTCACAGCCGAGCATCGAACCGCTGTTGTAGTACTGCATGTTGACGACGGTGAGAATGTCCTTGATGTTCAGGGCGGTCTGGAAGTACGCGTTCGACGTGGACTGCATGTCGATCGTCTGCGGGGCCATGGTTATGACCAGGGACGAGCCGGCCTTCGCGGACAGCGACCGCAGGGCCTGGGACATATAGGTCGCGTTGAGGCCGTTCTCCAGGTCGATGTCGACGCCGTCGAAACCGTACGTCTGCATCAGCGAGTAGACCGAGTTGGCGAAGTTCGTGGCCGACGCGGAGTCGCTCACCGAGACCGTGCCGTTCTGGCCGCCGATGGAGATGATGACCTTCTTGCCCGCGGCCTGCTTCGCCTTGATGTCGGCCTTGAACTGGTCGACGGTGTAGCCGCCGAGACCGGCCGAGTCGAGGGTGAAGCTCACCGCTCCGGGCGTGGTCGTGGCGTCCGCGAAGGCGACCGCGATGATGTCGTACTGCGACTGCACGGCGGAGAGTTTCTGCACGGTCGCGCCGTTGTTGAAGTTCTGCCAGTAGCCGGTCACCGCGTGCGCGGGCACGCTGCCGCCGCCCCCGCCACCGCCGCCACCCGAGGACGCGGTGGTCGTCCCGGTGACGGCCGCCGACTTCGCCGACTCACCGGCCGCGTTGGTCGCCGTGACCTGGAAGGAGTACGACGTCGACGCGGCGAGCCCCGAGACGGTCGCGGACGTGCCGCTGACCGACTGGACCTTGGCACCGGCCTGGTAGACGTTGTAGCCGGTCGCGCCCGACACCGTGTTCCAGGCGAGCGAGACGGAGGACGAGGTGGTGGAGGACACGCCGAGACCGCCCGGGGCCGCCGGAACCGTCGGCGCCGGGTCACCGCCACCGCCGCCGTCCGGGCCGAGCACCGAGAGGTCGTCCGCGAAGTAGGCGGCCTGCCCGTACCAGCCGTGCGTGTACACCGTCACCGAGGTGGTGGAGGCGCCCGTGGTGAAGGTCGTCTTGAGCTGCTTCCAGGACGAGGAGTCCGGCGTCCACGTCGACACGTCCGTGGTGCCGGTGCCCGTCGCGCCGAGGTAGGCGTAGCCGCCCTGCACCCAAGCGCTGAGCGTGTAGGTCGAGTTGGGCTTGACGGCGACGGACTGGGTGCACTGCGCGTTGTCCTGCCCGGCGGGCGTGGCCTTCAGCGCGGCCGAGCCGCCGTGCACGGGCGAGGAGACGGTCGTACCGCTGCCCGCCGAACAGGTCCAGTTGCTCAGGCCGGACTCGTAGCCGCCGTTCTTGGCGTTGTTGACGTCCGCGGCTTGGGCCTGGCCGGCCAGGCCGGTGAGGGAGAGCACGGACGCGGTGACGGCGGCGGCGAGGGTGCCCGCCCATCTGCGCCTGGGCATTCTGGTGACGCGGTCCACTGGGTCCTCCGGGGGAGAGGTGGGGGAGGGGGAACGGAACGGTGGCCACCGCCGGTGGATACAAGTTGGTCCAGACCAATCCGGTTGTCAAGACCTCTGGAACGCCAACTGCCCTGTCAGGGGCGCGTGTTGTCCCACGCGCGCCTTACTCTCCGTTGATCACTCCCGCACCTTCGGTGAGATGATCTCGCCGATTCGGTGTTGAGCGGGCCATGCCGTGGATATGGTGCTGATGCAAGAGGACGTCACCGTGACGATCTGAGGCCGTTCGTGGTCGTCCGTGATGCTCCATGGTGATAAAAGGGGCGATCTGAGGCGGTGGTTGACCACCCCGCCGCAGCGAACGGGGTGTGTGCAGCGTGCCGACCGCGATAGCCGTCACCAGTCCCGACCTGGTGCTCCCGCCGCACGACCGGCAGACCCCGCCCGCCGTCGTCCAGCCCCTGGACACCCTGGAGAACTCCCTCACCGGCATGCA
The DNA here is from genome assembly GCF_040703595.1 of Streptomyces sp. NPDC007084. Taxonomy (NCBI): domain Bacteria; kingdom Bacillati; phylum Actinomycetota; class Actinomycetes; order Kitasatosporales; family Streptomycetaceae; genus Streptomyces; species Streptomyces sp. NPDC007084. The sequence goes on along the minus strand of NZ_JBEYFY010000004.1, from coordinate 246,630 downwards.
CGCCCTCATCGAGCAGCACGGATACGTCATCGCCCTGTACCCGTCCGCCACCGAGGAGAGCGCCGTCACCCAGCGGCTGCGCACCGTCCGCTCCGTGCTGGAGAGCGACCGCGTCGCCCTCCTCGGACTCGACCTGCCGCCGCTCGGAACCGCCCTGCTCGCCCAGCAGTTGCGCCAGCTCTCGGTCTGCGACTTCAGCCCCGGCGTGCTCGCCTCCGCCGCCCGGCTGCTCGCCCACTACATCTACGCCGGCGCCCTGCTCGGCTCGGTCGCCAAGCTCGACCGCGTGCCCGTCACCCTCACCTCGCACGCCAGGTCATGGGTGCCGGGCGCCCAGTTCGCCGTCCTCGCCAACCCGCGCCCCGAGATCGTCCGGGTCGGCCAACAGGAGCTTCCCGGGCCGGAGTTCGGCACCCGGCTGGTGTCGGCGGCGGGCCAGGCGCCCTCCGACTGGGTCACCGAGACGCTCGCCCCCGCCTGGCGCGTCCAGGGCGCCACGACCGTCCCGCTGCCCGCCGAATCCGCCCGCTGGTGGGGGACGTCACGGCTCGTGGAGTTCGCCGCAGGACTCCACGACGTCTCCGTCCTCTACCAGCTCGTCTCGTCCGTCCGGCGGGAGGAGTGCCACTGGTGCGGCCTCGAACTCATCGGTGACCGCTGCGGGTTCTGCGCGGCGCCACTGCCATCGTCCACCGCGCAGGAGCTTCCGGCCACCGTCGTCCGGGCAGCCTCTTCGGTACGCGCCCTGCCCCGGGGCGCCACCTAGGCCCCCGCGCCCCAGGGGGCACGTCAAACAGCGCCAGGCACCACCCCGCACGGCCCGCCGTCCCCGCGGAGCGAGGTTGTCCGCAGCACGCCGCACCACCCGGGGCCCACCCCGGCCCCCGGCAGAACAGACAGCCCGCTCCCGTCCCCGGTCCCGCTCCACGAGGTGAGATTCAGTGAACTCGCGCCAGCGCCGCGGCGTCATCCTGCTGGTCCTCTCGGTCCTGTGCGCCCTCGGCGCCTTCGCCGGAGTCCTCTCGGTGATCCGCGACGTGAACTCCAAGGTCGGCCCGGAGGTCACGGCGTACCGCCTGAAGGACGACATCGCGCCCTACAAGGAGCTGACCGCCGACCAGTTCGAGAAGGTCTCGATGCCCGAGCGCTGGCTGTCGTCCACCGCCGTCACCAGCCTCTCCCAGATCCGCGGCAAGATCGCCGTCACCCGCCTGGAGAAGGGCTCCCTGCTCCAGGCCGACATGATCGTGAACCGGCCCCGGCTGGCCGCCGGACAGCAGGAGATCGCCATCATGATCGACGCGTCGACCGGCGTCGCGGGCAAGATCAACCCCGGTTCGCGCGTCAACATCTACGCCACCTTCAAGGCCCGCAACGACAAGGGCGCCGACCAGTCCAAGGTGATCGTGGAGAACGCCCGCGTCATCGACGTCGGCAAACTCACCGCCCTCGACCCCGGGCAGTCCGGCTCCGACCGGCGCGGCAACGTCAACCAGGCCGTGCCCATCACCTTCGCGCTCGGCACGGCGGACGCCCAACGCGTCGCCTACGCCGAGTCGTTCGCCGAACACGTCCGGCTCGCCCTGATCGGCGGCGGCTCCGGCACCTCCGTCACCCCCGGCGACCGTACGTACACCCTCGACGAGGACAAGTAGGAGGCCGCGCATGACGTCCATGCCCATGAGGCGCTGCCAAAGTCCCCGCCGGGGGTTCCCGCGTACGGAGTTGGAGGCGAGGAAGGCGGCCTCCGGACCGAGGTGTGCGGTACCTGAGCCGAGGCCTCGGCCGCAGACGGGGGCCGTAGACGTCCGGCGGCCCGGAATGCCGTGCTGTGAGCGGGAGTTGAGCCGATGACCGTCCGTATCCTCTCCGCCGTCGGTGACATCGACTCGGCCCGTGCGCTCACCACCCTGCTGAGCCAGCTCGCCGACGCCGAACCCGCCCCGCCCGTCCCCGACTCCACGGCCCTCCTCGACACGCTGGCCCACCTGGCCGCCGACTCCCTCGACGAGCTGCCCGAGGTCGTTCTCGTCCACGAACGCATCGGGCCCGTACCGGCGTTGGACCTGATCCGCGACCTCGTGATGCGCTTCCCCGCGGTCGGCGTCGTCCTCATCACCGCCGACACCAGCACCGGCGTCCTGACCGCCGCGATGGACTCCGGCGCCCGCGGCATCATCGGCCTGCCCCTCGGCTACGACGCCCTCGCCGAACGCGTCCAGGCCGCCGCCTCTTGGTCCACCGGCATGCGCCGCCACCTGCACAGCGGCGCCCCCGCCCTCTACACCGGCCCCGGCGGCACCGTCGTCACCGTCACCGGCGCCAAGGGCGGCGTCGGCGCCACCGTGACCGCCGTCCAACTCGCCCTCGCCGCGCGGGCGTCCGGCCACAACGTCGCCCTGCTCGACCTGGACCTCCAGTCCGGTGACGTCGCCTCCTACCTCGACGTGCAGTTCCGCCGCTCGGTCGCCGACCTCGCCGCCATCACCGACATCAACCCGCGTGTCCTCCAGGACGCCGTCTACGCCCACGACAGCGGCGTGGCCCTGCTGCTCGCCCCCGCCGAGGGGGAACGCGGCGAGGAGGTCACCGACCGGGTGACCCGGCAGGTCATCGGCGCGCTCCGGTCCCGCCACGACGTGGTGGTGGTCGACTGCGGCGCGCAGATGAACTCGGCCACCGCCGCCGCCGTCGAACTCGCCGACCAGGCACTGCTTCTGGTCACCCCCGACGTCATCGCCGTGCGCGCCGCCAAACGCATGGTCCGCATGTGGGACCGCCTCCAGATCCGCAAGGCGGAGGAGACCACCACGGTCGTCAACCGCTTCGCCCGCGGTACGGAGATCCAGCCCTCCCTCGTCGAACGCGTCACCGGCACCAAGGTCGCCCGCGCCGCCGTCCCCGCCGCCTTCAAGGAACTCCAGGCCGTCGTGGACGCCGGCCGGCTCCAGGACCTCGACGCCCGCTCGACCGTCAAGCAGGCCCTGTGGACGCTGGCCGGCGAGATCGGGCTCGTGGTGCCCCAGGAGGGCGGGGGCGGCGGGCGGCGGCGCAAGGCACCGGTGGCCGACCGGGGCGCGATCGGGCTGCGCCGCCGGGGTGGTGACCGAGGCGGTGACCGGGGCGGCGACCGAGGCGCGGTCACCCTCGAATTCGCCGGGATGTTCCCGCTGCTGCTCGTCGTGATGACGATCCTGTGGCAGTGCGTGCTGTACGGCTACTCGTACTCCCTCGCCGGGAACGCGGCCGACGAGGCGGCCCGGGCCGCGACCGCCGCGTACGCCGTGAACGGGGATGTCGGCGGCGCCTGCGCGGCGGCGGGCGGCAAGCACCTGCCGGGCTCCTGGAAGGGCGCGGGTATCGCCTGCGCCCCCGCGGGCTCGGTCATGAAGGCCACCGTCGACGTCGACGTACCGCTGTTCTTCCCCGGCTTCGACGCGGGCTTCCACGTGAAGGGCACGGCGGGGGCGGCACTGGAGGGGGACGACGGATGAGGGCACTGCCGCGTCACCGGCCGGCCGCCCGACCCGGGCCCCGGCTCCGGCTCCGGCTCCGGCCGGGACCGTTACCCACCAAGTGGGCTCCTGCCGAGCCGGTTCCTGTCGAGCTGGTCTGCGTCGAGCCAGTTCCCGCCGAGCCGGTTCCTGTCGAGCTGGTCTGCGTCGAGCCGGTTCCTGTCGAGCCGGTCTCGGTCCAGCCGGCTCCTGTCGAGCCACTCTCCGCCAAGTCGGGTCCTGCCGAGCCGGCCCCCACCAAGCCGGCCCCCACCATGCCACCCCCCGCCCCGCGCGCCCACCGCCCCACCCCCCGTCCGGGCCGTCGCCCTCATGGCGACCGGGGCGTCTCCATCCTGGAGTTCACCGGGTTTCTGCCCATCCTGCTGCTCATCGGGATGGCGACCATCCAGCTCGGGCTGATCGGGTACGGGGCCAACCAGGCCGGGTCCGGGGCGCGGGCCGCCGCGCGGGTCGCCTCGCAGGGGGGTGACGGGGCCGCCGCCGGACAGGCCGCCGTCAGCGGATGGCTGGACCCCCGCGTCGCCCCCGCCCGGGGCGCCGACCTCACCACCGCCACGGTCACGGTCCACGTCCCCGGCGTCATCCCCCTGTTCGGCGGCTACGACGTGTCCCGCAAGGCCACCATGCCCACCGACGACTGACCGGGAGGAGCCGACACCATGAGCCTGCGTTCCCGTATCGCGACCCCCGACGAGGGGGGTCCCGCCCGTGAGGACGGACACCTCGTCGCCGTCTACCGAGCGAAACTCCTCGAAGAGATCGACCTCGCCGAGATGTCCGGCCTGGCCGCCGCCGAACGCCGCGTCCGCCTCGAACGCGTCCTCGGCCACATCATCAGCCGCGAGGGCCCGGTCCTCTCCTCCGCCGAACGCTCCCAGCTCATCCGCCGGGTCGTGGACGAGGCCCTCGGACTCGGCGTCCTCGAACCGCTCCTCGCCGACGCCTCGATCACCGAGATCATGGTCAACGGCCCGGACTCCATCTTCGTCGAGCGAGCCGGCCGCGTCGAACAACTGCCGCTGCGCTTCGCCTCCAACGAACAGCTCATGCAGACCATCGAACGCATCGTCTCGACGGTCAACCGCCGCGTGGACGAGTCCAACCCGATGGTGGACGCCCGCCTGCCCACCGGCGAACGCGTCAACGTCATCATCCCGCCGCTCGCCCTGACCGGCCCCACCCTCACCATCCGCCGCTTCCCCCGCGCCTACACGCTCCCGGAGCTGATCGGCCTCGGCTCCCTGGACGAGCAGATGCTCATGCTGCTCGCCGCGTTCGTCCGGGCCCGCTTCAACGTCATCGTGAGCGGCGGCACCGGCAGCGGCAAGACCACCCTGCTGAACGCGCTGTCCGGGCTGATCCCCTCGCACGAACGCATCATCACCATCGAGGACTCCGCCGAACTCCAGCTCCAGCAGGAGCACGTCATCCGCCTCGAATCGCGGCCCCCGAACGTCGAGGGCAAGGGCCAGATCACCATCCGCGACCTGGTCCGCAACTCGCTGCGCATGCGCCCCGACCGCATCATCGTCGGCGAGGTCCGCGGCGGCGAGACCCTCGACATGCTCCAGGCCATGTCGACCGGCCACGACGGCTCCCTCGCCACCGTGCACGCGAACTCCGCCGAGGACGCCCTGATGCGCTTGCAGACCCTCGGCTCGATGTCCGAGGTGCAGATCCCGTTCGAGGCGCTGAAGGACCAGATCAACTCCGCCGTCGAGGTCGTCGTCCAGCTCTCCCGGCACGCCGACGGCTCCCGCAAGGTCACCGAGATCGCCCTGCTCGTCTCGCACGGCCGAGAACAGTTCCGGGTCACCCCCGTCACCCGGTTCGTGCCCCGGCCGGTCGGCCCCGACCGCGTGGTCCGCGGCCACTTCGAGCACCTTCCGCTGCCCCGGTCGGTCGCCGAGAAGCTCTACGTCGCCAACGAGCCGTTGCCGCCCGCCTTCGGCGTCGCCGAGGCCATCGACGTACTCACCACCCGGCAGGCCATCGGATGACCCCGCCCCCGCCCCCGCCCCCGCCCGGCCATCAGACGCCGTTCTCCGGTGACCCGACGCCCTCGCCCGCTTCCGGCCACCGGACGCCCCCGCCCACCTCCGAAGGGAGGCTGCCATGAACGACCCCGCCCTCCTCGCCCTCGGCGGGACCGTCCTCGGCGGCACGCTCGCCGTCGCGGGCGTGCACACGTACGCCTCGGGCCGCGCCCAGCGCCAGGCCCTGGTCGACCGGCTCTCCGGCGGCGGACCGCTGCGCACCGCCGCCGGCCGGGTGCGCCGCTTCGCGGGAGTCGACCGCAGGCTGCGCCGCACCCGGCTCGGCCGCGCCATCCACCTGCGCCTGTCGGCCACCGGACTCGACATCACGGCGGGGGAGTTCTTCACCTACGTCACCGCCGTGGTCGTCGCCCTGTGGCTGATCGCCGCCGCGACCCTCGCCCCCTTCTTCGGCCCGATCGCCGCCGTCCTCGGCGTGTGGAGCGCGGCCGTCTTCCTCAACTGGCAGCGCCAGAAACGCATCGAGGCGTTCATCAGCCAACTCCCCGACGTGGCACGCCTGCTGGCCAACGCCACCGCCGCAGGCCTCGCTCTGCGCACCGCGCTCGCCATGGCCTCCGAGGAGCTGGAGGCCCCGGCCGGAGAAGAACTCGCGCACGTGGCGGACCAGTTGATGCTGGGCCGGACCATCGACGACGCGCTCGGCGAGCTGTCCGAACGGCTGCCCTCACGGGAACTGATCGTCCTCGTCACCACCCTCGTCCTCGCCAACAAGGCGGGCGGCTCCGTGGTCAGCTCGCTGCGCAACCTCACCCAGACCCTGGAGGACCGCAAGGAGACCCGCCGCGAGGTCCGCACCATGCTCTCCGAGGTCAACGCGACCGCGTTCACCGTCCCGTTCCTCGGCATCGGCTCCCTGGTCCTGATCAACTCCTCGAACGAGGGAGCCCTCGCCCGCGTCACCGGCTCCCCGCTCGGCCAGGGCCTCGTGCTGCTCGCCCTCGGCCTGTACACCGTGGGCTTCTTCGTCATCCGCAGGCTCGGCAAGATCGAAGTGTGAGGGAGGGGTCACCATGCTGCCGCTGCTGCTCGCCGTCCTGATGGGCGCGGCCGTCGCCGGGGTCCTCCTGGGCGTCCGGATGATCCGCGCCGACGCCAAGCTCCCCAGCGACCTCCAGCTCGCCCTGGAGGTCGGCGGCACCCGTGTCTCCGCCGCCGACTCCGCCGTCGACCGCCTCGGCATGCGCTTCGCGCCGACCGTGCTGCGGCTGATGGGCCCGCGCCGGGTGGACGCCAAGCGCCGCCGTATCGACATGGCGGGCAACCCCGGCGGCCTGACCCTCAACCGCTACGCGGCCCGCCGCGCGGTCTACGGCGTCTTCGGCGTCGTCCTCGGCCTGGTCTTCCTCTCCAACGGCCAGCTCCTGTTCGCCGTGCTCACCCTCGCCTTCGGCCTGGTCGCCGCCGACGCGCTGATCTGGCAGGCGGTCCGCGAACGCAAGGAGGTCATCGACCGCACGCTGCCCGACTTCCTGGACGTGCTCGCCGTCGTCGTCTCGGCGGGCCTCGGCTTCCGCCAGGCGCTCGACCGCGTCTCCGAGAAGTACGAGGGGCCCTGGGCCGACGAACTGCGCATCACCCTGCGCCAGATGGACATGGGCGTCAGCCGCCGCCAGGCCTTCGACGAACTGCGCAGGCGCAACTCCTCCGAGCAGGTAGCCCAGTTCGTCTCGGCGCTCCAGCAGGGCGAGGAACTCGGCTCGCCCATCGCCGAGACCCTGATTCAGCTCGCCACCGACATGCGCCGCACCGACGCGCAGAACGCCCGCCGCCGGGCTGCCAAGACCATCCCCAAGGCGACGATGGTCACCCTCGTCTTCATGCTCCCCGCGACGATGATCCTCATCGCGACCGGCATGTTCCTGGGCTCGGGAACGAACTTCGGCTCGATCCTGGGGCGCTGATGACCGACATCCTGCGCACCCTCGCCAAGGCCACAGCCCCGGCCCGCCGCCAGGCCTCCGCCGGGGCGTCCCGGGACCGCGCAGGGGACCGGTCCTCCTTCCGGGCCCGGGACCACGACCGGGGTCGGTTGTTGTTCCGGGCTCGAAGCCGGAGGCGCTACCAGAGCCGACTGCTGTTCTGGGCCCGCGGTCGGGGCCGCGACCGGGGTACCGGCTACCTCGCCGACGACGCCCCCGCCCCCGGCGGTGTCCGGCTCCAGCTCAACGCCCTCCAGGCGCTCTGCCGTCAGGCCTTCGGCGTCCGCCTCGCCGCCATCGCCGTCGGCGCCCCCTTCGCGATGACCAACGCGGCCGACGGCCTCGCGCGCTACGCCGTCCTCGCCGCCGCCGTCCTCGGCGTCATGGGCTCCTACGCCATGCTCCGGGACTGGGACCGCCTCGGCCCCCGCCTGCTCGCCCACCCCACCCTGATGGCCCTGGACCTCGGTTTCGGCGCGATCCTGCTCCTCACCGCGTCCCCGGCCTCCCCCCTCGCCTACGCCACGGTCTGCACCCCGCTCCTGTCCGGCCTCCTCTACGGCTGGCGCGGCGCCGGGATCTTCACCGGGCTCCAGTTCATCGTGCTCCTCACCGTGTTCCGGGCCTGGGAACACCGGCCCGGCGCCGGCGCCAACACCCTCCTCATCGCGGGCTTCTGCGTCGGCGCCGGCATCATCGGTGTCACCCTGCGCAACCTGATGTTCCGCTTCGGCAGCGCGAGCCAGGCTCTCTCGGAGGCGACCAGCAGACTCGCCGTCGCCGAGGCCGTCGAGTCCGAACGCGCCCGCCTGGCCCGCGAGATGCACGACTCCGTCGCCAAGACCCTCTACGGCCTCGCGCTCGCCGCGGACGCCCTCACCGCCTCCGCGGACACCGCCGACCCGGCGGCCCTGCGACGTCAGGCGACCGCCGTGGCCGACGCCGCGCGCTGCGCCGCCACCGAGTCCCGCGCTCTCCTGACGGACCTGCGCCGCCACACCGACCTCACCGGCCCGGACACCGACCTGCTGCCCGAACTCCGCGCGCTCGCAGCCGACTTCGCGACCCGGACCCGTATCCCCACCGTCGTACGGCACCGGGGTGCGGACCCCGTCCTGCCGTGCGCCGCGGCCCATCATGTCCTCGCGATCGTGTCCGAGGCACTGGAGAACACCCACCGGCACGCCGGAGCGACCCGGGCCGCGATCGAACTCTCCGTCACCGAGCACGAGTTCACGCTCCGGGTACAGGACGACGGCACGGGACTCCCGGAGACCGCCACCCCGGCCCTGCTCGCCACCTGGACGAGATCCGGCCATTTCGGCCTGCTCGGCATGACGGAACGCGCCGCCTGCGCCGGCGGCCGGCTCGCCCTGGACCGAGCCCCGCAAGGCGGCGCCGAGATCCGCCTCACCGTCCCCCTCTCGGTGGCCGCGCATCCCGCACCTCCCCCCGACCAAGAGGAGGCCGCACATGCCTGAACAGGCACTTTCCGGCCCGCCCCTGCGCGTTCTGGTGGCCGACGACAACCCTGTCGTACGGGCCGGCCTGACCGCGCTGCTGGAGACGCACCCCGGCACCGTGGTGGTCGCGGCGGCGCGCGACGGACAGGAGGCGCTGGCCTGCGCCCGGCGCCACACGCCCGACGTGGTCCTGCTCGACGTCCGCATGCCCGGCACCGACGGCCTCACCGCGCTGCCCGAACTGACCAGGATCGCCCCGGTCATGATGCTCACCTACAGCCGCGAACCCGAGGTCGTGGCGGAGGCCCTGCGCAAGGGCGCGGCCGGCTACCTCGTCCATGGCGAGTTCACGGCGGCCCAACTGATCTCCGCCGTACGGGATGTGCGCGACGGGCGTGCCGCCGTCCCGGATTCCGTCGGAGCTTCCTACCAACCCGGGCCAGTCTCTTCGCACCTGCAACCATCTGTGGCACAGTCGTCGGAGGCTCGGCCCGCACCGGCGGCGGGACTTCACCGCCGTACTCCCAACCATCCTGATTTCGGCCTGAGTTCGAGGGAGGTGGAGGTGATGGACCTCATCGCCGCCGGCATGAACAACCGCCAGATCGCCGCCACCTGCTTCATCACCGAGAAGACCGTCAAGAACCACATCAACCGCATCTTCGCGAAGCTGCACAGTTCCACGCGCAGCGAAGCGATCGCCCACTGGCTGGGCACGGCCCACGAGGGGTGGGGCCGATGACTCCCCACCCCCGAAGTTGGGCCCCTGGGCCCACCCGGAGTAGGCGGCTTATCACGTACGGTGCTCGGGTCGTTGGTGGCGTCGGGTGGGAGGACAGAGCTGATGAGCAGGTTCGCGATGTGGACACGAACCGTGATCTCCCGCATGCGGGACACGAACAGGGACGCGGGAGCGGGGTTCGTGGAGTACGCGGGGTTGATGATCATCATTGCGGGGATCTTCACCTTGATCGACCAGATCGGCCTGGACGGGTTGATCTCGGGTGCGATCCGGACGGCCGTCACCTCGGTCACCGGCGGCTGAGCCGGCCGCTCCGCGGCGACCGGGGCCAGACTCTTCCCCTTTACATCTGGCTGACGGGCATCCTGCTCTTCGCCGCGTTCGCCTTCTTCGCCTTCGCACAAGCAGCGTCCGCCCGCAATGGAGCACAATCCGCGGCGGACGCTGCGGCGTTAGCGGCCGCGCAGGAAGCCCGGGACGAACTGATGGACGGGCTGACGGCTGCCGTCGGCACGGACGACCAGTGGCTCGACTGGCTGGCCGGCGACCGGTTCGACGGCGCGGGCGCCTCGGCCGCCGCCGGACGGCTGGCCGCCGAGAACGACTCGACGCTGCGGGGTGGCGCCCAGCGCACCGTCGTCAACGGTTTCCCCGGCTATCAGGTGGCGATCGAGACCCGCTACACGGTCGGCCGCTCGATCATCCCGGGCACGGAGAACCGGCACGCCAAGGCTCAGGCGACGGCGGTCATCGAACCGCGCTGCACGTTCGCCGACGACGCCGATCCCACGAAGCTCGTGCAGTTGGACTGCGACGGGGATCTCGTGGACATCGATCCCGAAGACTTCGATTCGGACGACCTTCCCGACGCGTCCGTGCTGTTCTCCGTGCATCTGGCCGAGTGAGAGGAAGCCGTACCGATGGATCTCCGGCACACCATGAAGGGCCGCAGGGCTATGGCGGCGGTGGCGATCACGACCGGGCTGCTCCTCACGGTGTCGGGGTGCGGCGGCGGAGACGGCGACGACAAGCCGAAGGCGTCCGCTTCCGCCCCCTCCTCCGGCCAGGGGGGAGGCGGCGGAGAGCAGGAATCGCCTTCGGCGAGCCCGGAGCAGGCGGTGGCCGAGGTCAAGGGCGACGACGTGACGCTCACGATCACCTCGGTCGTACGGGACGAGGGCGGCTTCGTCACCGTGAGCGGCAAGGTGACCAACACCGGCAGCCAGTTCTGGATCGCCTCGAACTGGCGCGGTGACGAACGGGAGTTGAGCCGCAACGGCGCGTCCCTGGCCGGGGCCGCGCTGGTGGACAGCAAGGGCAAGAAGAAGTACCTGGTCCTGCGCGACACCCAAGGCCGCTGCCTGTGCACCAAGTTCGACGGCGGCGGTGTGGACGTCGGGAAGTCGGCCGACTGGTTCGCCCAGTTCCCCGCACCCCCCGCCGACACCACCACCGTCGACTTCCAGGTCGGCTCCATGCCGCCCGCCTCCATCGAGATCTCCGAGGGCTGAGCCATGGCCCTCGCACCCCGCGCCGCCGCGACGACGTTCACGGCCCTCGCCGTGCTGGTCAGCCTCGGCCTGCCGGGCCCCGCCCACGCCGACGACGACCCCAGCGCCCCGCCCGGCAGCGTCACCACCTCCCCACCCCCCGACGTCGACTCCACCAGCCCCGGGCTCAAGCTCGCCGACGGGGCCACGCTCGCGCCCGCCAAGGTGCTGGACGTCAAGTCGGTCGTGGAGGACCTCGGGGGTGAGGAGCGGCGGGAGGACACCAACGCGGATGTGACGTTCGCGCTCCAGGCGGAAGTCCTCTTCCCGAAGGACAGCTCGAAGCTCAACCCCGAGTCGCAGTCCCGTATCCAGACGATCGCGGACGAGATCAAGGCCCAGCACGCCACGACGGTCCGCGTGTTCGGGTTCACCGACAACCTCGGCTCGTACGCGCACGGCCTGACCCTGTCCAAGAACCGCGCGGAGCAGGTCCACGACCGGCTCGCCGCCGCGCTCGGCTCGACGGACATCACCTTCGAGGTGCGCGGCTACAGCGAGGACTACCCGATCGCCGACAACACCTCGGAGCAGGGCCGCCGCAAGAACCGCCGAGTGGAGGTGTCCTTCCCGAGAGGCACCGCCGGAGACAAGGCATGACAGGAGCGGACCGGACCTGACAGAACCGGGCGAACCGGAGCGAACCTGACCTGACCGGACCTGGCCGGACCGGACCGGGGCGAACAGGACCCGGGCGTGGCGACCCTGCCTCGCCTCGCCTCCCTCCGCCCCGGACGCCACCCCGCACACCCGCAAAGCGGTTGTCGCCCGGGCGTGGGCTGGGTAGGAAGGCCGGATGACCTCTCTCGGTGTTGTCTTCCGGCCGCAGCTTCCTCCCGAGCGGCTGCGGTCGGTGGCGCGTGCGGCCGACGCGGCGGGGCTCGACGAACTGTGGCTGTGGGAGGACTGCTTCCTCGAAGGGGGCGTCTCCGCCGCCGCGGCGGCCCTCGCCTGGACCGAGCGTCTGAAGGTCGGCGTCGGCCTGCTTCCCGTCCCGCTGCGGAACGTCGCCGTCACCGCCATGGAGACCGCCACCCTGCACCGGCTGTTCCCCGGACGCGCGGCCGTCGCGGTCGGCCACGGCGTCCAGGACTGGATGGAACAGGTCGGAGCACGCGCCGCGTCACCCCTGACGCTGCTCCGCGAGCACCTCGACGCGCTCAGGGCCCTGCTGCACGGCGAACGGGTGTCCCGGGACGGGCGGTACGTCAAGCTGGACGACGTCGCCCTCGACTGGCCGCCCGCCAAGGCCCCCGAGATCCTCACCGGCGCCACCGGCCCCCGGACGCTCCGCCTCGCCGGTGAGGCCGCCGACGGCACGGTCCTCACCGCCTCCACCACCGTCGACGGGGTCCGCCACGCCCGTGCCCTCATCGAGGAGGGGCGCGAGGCGGCCGGCCGGACGGCGGGGCGGCACCGGGTGATCGTCTATCTGCACGCCGCGACCGGCCCCGACGCCGCCGCCCGGCTGAGCGCCGAGATGGCCGCCAACGGCGAGGAACCGGTGCCGGAACACGGCGTGGCGGGGGACGCGGAGGCCGTCGCCGAGGCCGTCCGGCAACTGGTGGACGCGGGCGCCGACTCCGTGATCCTCCAGCCCACCGCCGACGAACCCGACCCCGAGGCCTTCGTCCGCTTCACCGCCGAGCGGGTACGCCCCCTGCTGCCCTGACCAACGCGCGCCCCTGAACGGGCGTACGACCCGACCGACGTACGACCCCACCGACGTACGCCCCCGCCGGACGCGCTGCCCTGAGCAGCCGTACGCCGAGAGGGCCCGGCCGTACGCGGAGAGGGCCGGGGCACGGGAAAACGCCTCGCCCCGCCGCCGTACCCCTTGGGACAATCCCCTCATGAGCGCCCCGCACCCCCCCTCCTCCCCCCACCCCCCGCGTACCCCGCGCACCTTCGACGCCCTCCTCGCCGAAGCCGGGGCCGCGTCCGTCGACGGGTGGGACTTCTCCTGGTTCGAGGGGCGGGCCACCGAGGAGCGGCCCTCGTGGGGGTACGCCCGGGCGATGGGGGAGCGGCTGGGCCGTGCCCGGGCCGCCCTCGACATCCAGACCGGCGGCGGCGAGGTGCTGAACGCCGCCCCGATGCTGCCCCCGCTCATCGTCGCCACCGAGGGCTGGCCACCGAACGTCGCCAAGGCGACCGCGCTGCTCCACCCCCGTGGTGCCGTGGTCGTCGCCTCCCCGGAGGAGGCCCCGCTGCCGTTCGCCGACGGCGCCTTCGACCTGGTGACCAGCCGGCACCCGGTGGCGACATACTGGGACGAGATCGCCCGCGTGCTGTGCCCCGGCGGCACTTACTTCTCCCAGCAGGTCGGGCCGGCCAGCGTCTTCGAACTGGTCGAGTACTTCCTCGGCCCGCAGCCGGAGGAGGTCCGCGCCGGCCGGGACCCGCGGGCCGCCCGCGCCGCCGCCGAGGCCGCCGGGCTCGACGTCCTCGACCTGCGCTCGGAGCGGCTGCGCATGGAGTTCCGGGACATCGGCGCCGTCGTCCACTTCCTGCGCAAGGTGATCTGGATGGTCCCGGGCTTCACGGTCGACGCGTACCGGCCCCGGCTCCGGGAGCTGCACGAACAGATCGAGGCGCGCGGCCCGTTCGTCGCCCACAGCAGCCGCTTCCTGATCGAGGCACGCAAGCCCGGCAAGGATTGACCGAAAACACCCCATTGAAGGGCACTCGGGATGAGATGCCCGTCCGGATGGCGGTCAGGGGTGGACGGAGGCGGCCAGGGGCGGACCCGGGTGAGCAGAGGCGGGAAGGGGTGGGCGGCAATCCGGCGAGGGACGGCCGGGGGTCCGCACAGGTTTTCCACATCGTTATCGAGAGTGGGTCGTCTGGCGTGTAGGCCTGACGTAAGTTCAGACCAAGGTAGTTCGCGTGAGCAAAGCTGCGCGTCTGGCACCGCGCAGTGGAGGGGGCTGCGCGGTGCTGCCTTCACCGCATCGCCTTACGGGATGACGTCACGTCAGCCCTCCGGCACCACCACCCGCACCCCGCGCCGTACCCCCCAGCGCTCCATCGCCCCGGCCTCCGCCTCCAGGACCGCCCGGGCCCGTGGTCGCGGCAGGCCCACCCGGCCCGGACGCATCGTGCGCACCGCCAGCACTCGTGACGCGCGGTCCAGATAGGCGACGTCGATCGGGAACCGCATCCCCAGCGTGTGCACCGAGTTCGCCGGGGCCAGCAGCAGCGCCCCCTCGATTCCGTCGCGCCCGAGCAGCCCGCGCCGCCGGGCCCGTGCCGTCACGGCCCGCTCCAGCGGCACCGGCTCCGGCGTCGACTCCGTCGTGAAGGTCGTCAGGGGTGCCCTGTGGGTCATGCATGTGCCCCGTGGTTCATGCGCACGTCCTGTGGGTCATGCGCGCGTCCTGTCGGTCATGCGCGTCCTGGCGGGCATGAGTGCCCCGGGTGTCCATGCCGTCTTGGCCGCGAACGTAGCGACCGTGTCAGTGACCGTGTCAAAGCGACCGCGTCAAGAGAAGTACGCCACGCCCGTCACCCGCCCGGAGTACGTCACGGGGCACCGGGGCGACTCCCCTCAATCGGCCCCGAATCCATTGGATCTCCATCGATTCCCCGCGATTGCCTTTGAATGGGCTGGTATTCGGCCATGATCGGGCCCGGAATCGTTGGTTCCGCGCTCGTCGTGGCGTCGCCGGGTGACTGCGGAGAGTAGTTGTGGCACGCGGATGCACGCAGCATCACTTACGAAGGGTTATGGTGGAACCCCCCCCTCGGGCCGGTCCGTCTCCCCCCCACGGACCGGCCCGTTTTTTGTGCCCGCGACAGGCCGCCCGGCGGGCGCCCCCGTGCGCCCCCGACCAGGCCGTCCGTGCACGCGGGGCGATCCGGTGACGGGCGCGGGGCGATCCGGAGACGAACCCCTCCCGGGGCGCAGGGATGCCGGCGGGAGTGTGTCCGCGCCCCCGCCCGCCGCCCGCCGGATGTCCGCCACCCCTCGGCGGAACCCCTGTTTCACGGGGGTAGGCTTCGCCCCGGGGGACCGCCATATGGACAGGGACTGTGCTCGGGCGCGCCTGTCCCATCCGCACGGAGGGGCTGACAACACGTGACCTTGCGCGACAACCTGCGCCGTCTGCTGGTCAGGTTCTATGCACGCAGGGTGGAGGGCCACCTCGACCACGACCAGGTGCCCAAGCACATCGGGGTCATCATGGACGGCAACCGGCGCTGGGCGAAGGCGGCGGGCTCCACCACCGCCCAGGGTCACCGTGCCGGAGCCGACAAGATCGAGGAGTTCCTCGGCTGGTGCTCCGAGACGGACGTCGAGGTCGTCACCCTGTGGCTGCTGTCCACCGACAACTTCGACCGTCCGCAGGAGGAGCTGGGCCCGCTGCTCGGCATCATCGAGGGCGTCGTCCGCACCCTCGCCGCCGACGGCCGCTGGCGCGTGCACCACGTCGGCACCCCCGACATCCTGCCCTCGCAGATGCAGTCGGCCCTCAAGGAGGCCGAGGAGTCCACCGCGCACGTCGACGGGATAGTCGTCAACGTGGCCATCGGCTACGGCGGCCGGCAGGAGATCGCGGACGCCGTCCGCGCGATGATCCTCGACGCCGCCGACAAGGGCACCTCCATGGAGGACCTCGCCGAGGCCGTCGACGTCGACCTGATCGGCAAGCACCTCTACACCGGCGCCCAGCCCGACCCCGACCTGGTGATCCGCACCAGCGGGGAACAGCGTCTGTCCGGATTCATGCTCTGGCAGACGGCCCACTCCGAGTACTACTTCTGTGAAGTCTTCTGGCCGGCGTTCCGCAAGGTCGACTTCCTGCGCGCGCTGCGCGACTACGCCGCCCGCCACCGGCGCTACGGCGGCTGATTCCCGGGGTCCCGCGATGAGGCGCGGGGTGCCGCGGGGGACGTACGTCATCAGGAGTTAACGCACGCGCCGCCCTGCCTCGCTGCATGGCTTGGCGCGTTCGAGGGCATAACGCATGCAGGTCGACGCCCGAACCACGGGTGTCGTATCTCAGCGGACGGCACGGGGCCGTCCGCCCGGGAGGCCCTTTGCACCAGCCCGACCGTGCGGTCCGTACGGACGAAGCGGAGGGCCGGTTTTCGGCCCGCGCATCGGTGCCCGAGACCGGCCCAGATCTCCTTCGTCGCTCCCCGACCTCATCCGAGGGGGTACGTCCTTCCGTGGTGACCAGCACAAAGCGCCACAAGCCCGACCGGCGCACCTATGTTCTCGACACCAGCGTCCTGCTGGCCGATCCCAACGCCCTGAGCCGCTTCGACGAGCATGAAGTGGTGCTCCCGATCGTGGTGGTCACGGAGCTGGAGGCCAAGCGGCACCATCCCGAACTCGGCTACTTCGCCCGGCAGGCCCTGCGCCTGCTGGACGAGTTCCGGGTCCGGCACGGCCGCCTCGACTCCCCGATCCCGGTCGGGGAACTCGGCGGGACCGTCCGCGTCGAGCTCAACCACTCGGACCCCAGCGTCCTGCCCAGCGGGTACCGCCTGGGGGACAACGACTCCCGCATCCTCGCGGTCGCCCGCAATCTCCAGGCCGAGGGATTCGACGTCACCGTCGTCTCGAAGGACCTGCCGCTCAGGATCAAGGCCTCCTCCGTGGGCCTCCTCGCCGAGGAGTACCGCGCGGAGCTGGCCATCACGGGCTCCTCCGGCTGGACCGGGATGTCCGAGCTGACCCTGTCGGGCGAGCAGGTGGACGTCCTCTTCGAGGAGGGGCACGTATACGTCCCCGAAGCGGCCGACCTGCCCGTGCACACGGGCCTGACGATCCAGTCGGAGCGTGGCAAGGCCCTGGGCCGCGTCACCCCGGAGGGCAACGTCCGGCTGGTGCGCGGCGACCGCGAGGCGTTCGGCATCAAGGGCCGCAGCGCGGAACAGCGCATCGCGCTGGACCTGCTGCTCGACCCGGACATCGGAATCCTGTCGATGGGCGGCCGGGCCGGCACCGGCAAGTCCGCGCTCGCGCTCTGCGCGGGCCTGGAGGCCGTCCTCGAACGCCGCCAGCACCAGAAGGTGATGGTCTTCCGGCCGCTGTACGCGGTGGGCGGGCAGGAACTGGGCTATCTGCCCGGCTCCGAGGCCGAGAAGATGGGTCCCTGGGCGCAGGCGGTCTTCGACACGCTCTCCGCGGTCACCAGCCGCGAGGTCATCGAGGAGGTCACCGCGCGCGGCATGCTGGAGGTCCTGCCGCTCACGCACATCCGCGGCCGCTCCCTGCACGACGCCTTCGTGATCGTGGACGAGGCCCAGTCCCTGGAGCGGAACGTCCTGCTGACGGTCCTGTCCCGGATCGGCGCCAACTCCCGGGTGGTTCTCACCCATGACGTGGCGCAACGGGACAATCTGCGGGTCGGGCGGTACGACGGAGTGGTCGCCGTCGTCGAGAAGCTGAAGGGTCATCCGCTCTTCGCGCACGTCACGCTGAATCGTTCGGAGAGGTCCCAGATTGCGGCACTCGTGACCGAAATGCTGGAGGACGGGCAGATCTGATCCCGACTGTCCCCACCTGGTCAAAGGGTGGTGGATACACGCTGGTTGGCGCCGTCCGGCAAAGGCGAAGAGCCTAGCCGGGCGGCGCCTCGCTGCGCTGCCTTTTCCTGGAAACATCCGCGGCAAACGAGGTGTGAGCTTTCACACGCAACGCGGAATTGCCGTGCGGCGTCCGGATACGGCTAGAGTCTCACTCCTGTCAGGCCCCGCATACGACACACGTGTACCCCCAGCGGTACGGCACCACAGGAATCCCAGAACTCCATAGAGCCGTCGTATGCCGCCCGCGCACCACGCGGCGCTCCCCGAGCGGGAGTTGCCCACCGGGCCCGTGCCTCCCGTGACCCCGCAGTTGGGAGGCCAGCGCCAAGGGGCACGATTGCGTCCGCGAGGGTCACCTAAGCGGGCGATGCTGGAAGGAAAACCGTGTGAGCCGGATTTCGGTCCGGGGATTCGCAGTGGCTTCGGCCACCGCGGTCACCGCCGTCGGAAGCGTCGTCGGAGTTGCCTCGGGCAGCACCGCCCAGCCCTCGATCGACGCCGAGGCGACGGCAAGCGACTCGACCCTCCTCGCGGACATCCCCACGGGTCAGCAGGCCCAGGTGCAGACCGCGTCCCTGACGCAGCAGGCCGACGCCCAGGCCATCGCCGCGGACGCGAGCGCCAAGAAGGACGCGGAGGAAGCCGCCCGCAAGCAGGCGGCCGACGACGCCGTGGCCAAGCAGAAGGCCGCGGAGAAGGCCGAGAAGGAGGCCAAGGAGCGCAAGGAGGCCGCCGAAGCCGCCAGCCGTTCCGCGACGCGCGAGGCGACCACCTTCAGTGTCCAGGCCTCGTACTCCGTCGCGCAGATCCAGGCGATGGCTCGTCAGATGGTGCCGGCCGGGCAGTTCCAGTGCTTCAGCAACATCGTGAACCACGAGTCGAGCTGGAACTACAAGGCGGTCAACGCCTCCTCCGGTGCCTACGGTCTCTTCCAGGCTCTGCCCGGTTCCAAGATGTCGTCCGTCGGTTCCGACTGGCAGACGAACCCGGCCACCCAGATCAAGTGGGGCCTCAACTACATGAACGGCCGGTACGGCAGCCCGTGTGAGGCGTGGTCGTTCTGGCAGGCCAACAGCTGGTACTGAGCGGCACGTCGTACGCCGGCGGCTCAACCTTCCGAAGCCCCTCCCCGTCCTACGGGGAGGGGCTTCGGCCATGTACGGTCGGACCCGACGACTCCTGGGGGGAGTGGTGGGGAGCAACGGGGGAAAAGGACGCATCATGTCGCGAGTACCAGGGTGGCTCGGCAGGCTCGGCGCAGGACTCACCGAGCTGGGAGAGCGGTTGGACGAACGCCGGGCCGAGGTGGAGAAGGAGTCCGAGGACTCCCTCGACGGGAAGGACACGCCCGCGGGGCGGGACCCCGTCGGGCCGCCGGGCGACGCCGTACCCCCCGCGCCCCGGGCTCCGGACGGCCCCGACGCCACCGACCCCGGCGCCGAGACCGGCGCCGACACTTCCGCTGAACCGGCGGCGGACACCGGGCCGGGCACGCTTCCGGCCCGCCGCCCCGCAGACAAGGCGACCGCACCGGCCACCTACGTGCTCTCGCCGCGCCCCGACCCGGCCCTCGCGGTGCCGTGGGGGGTGCGCGTCGCCGCCGAGGCCGGCTGGCGGCTGCTCATCCTGGCCGGCACCGTCTGGGTGCTGATGCGCGTCATCAGCGCCGTACAACTGGTGGTGCTGGCCTTCGTCGCCGCGCTGCTCATCACCGCCGTGCTCCAGCCGACGGTGGCCCGCCTGACGCACCACAACGTGCCGCGCGGACTGGCCACCGCGCTCACCGCGATCCTCGGCTTCGTCATCATGGGGCTGATCGGCTGGTTCGTGGTCTGGCAGGTCCAGGAGAACATCGACAACCTCTCCGACCAGATCCAGAACGGCATCGACGATCTGCGCAAGTGGCTCCTCAAGGGCCCGTTCCATGTGACGGACAAGCAGATCAACGAGATAGCGAAGAACCTGCGGGAGGCGGTCGGCGCCAACACCGACCAGATCACCTCGGCCGGCCTCCAGGGCGTGACCGTCATCGTGGAGGGCCTCACCGGCATCCTGCTGACGATGTTCTCGACGCTCTTCCTGCTCTACGACGGCCGGCGGATCTGGGAGTGGTCGCTCAAGCTCGTTCCGGCCGCCGCCCGCCCCGGTGTCGCGGGCGCCGGACCGCGCGCCTGGCGCACCCTGACGGCGTATGTGCGCGGCACGGTGATAGTCGCCATGATCGACGCCATCTTCATCGGACTGGGCATCTACTTCCTCGACGTCCCGATGGCCGTCCCGCTCGCCGTCTTCATCTTCCTCGGCGCGTTCATCCCGCTCGTCGGCGCGGTGATCTCCGGTGCCCTCGCGATCGTGGTCGCCCTTGTCACCCAGGGCGTGTTCACCGCCCTCATGACCCTCGCGGTGGTCCTCGCGGTCCAGCAGATCGAGGGCCACGTGCTACAGCCCTTCATCCTCGGCCGCGCGGTCCGCGTCCACCCGCTCGCGGTGGTCCTGTCCGTCGCCGCGGGCGGCATGATCGCCGGCATCGGCGGAGCGGTCGTCGCGGTCCCGCTGGTCGCGGTCACCAACACCGTGGTCACCTACCTGCGTTCGTACACCAGTGAAGTGGACCTGCGGCACGCGCCGGAGCCCCGGGGCGCGACGGCGGTCGACGCCTCCGCGTCCCGCACCCTCACCCCGTAGACACCGGGCCACCACGACGATCAGGGCCCCGCTCACCGTGAAGGTGGGCGGGGCCCTGAAGCGTCGCGGCCGAGGCGCGCCCGGCGAGCGGAGAGGACTACTGCTCGGCGAGCACGGCCTCGGCGTCCAGCGTGGCGCCGACGGCCTGGAGGACGGCGGCGATCTTGAACGCCTCCTGGATCGTCTCCCGGTCGACACCGGCCTTGCGGAGCACCTGCTCGTGCGAGTCGAGGCACTGGCCGCAGCCGTTGACGGCGGAGACGGCGAGCGACCACAGCTCGAAGTCGACCTTCTCCACACCGGGGTTGCCGATGACGTTCATCCGCAGACCGGCGCGCAGCGTCCCGTACTCCGGGTCGGAGAGCAGGTGCCGGGTGCGGTAGAAGACGTTGTTCATCGCCATGATCGCGGCGGCCGACTTGGCGGCGGTGTACGCCTCCGGCGAGAGCTGGGCCTTCGCCTCGGGCTCCAGCTCACGCAGCACGCGCGGCGAGCGCGAGGCGATCGCGCAGGCCAGCACCGTGCCCCAGAGCTGCTGCTGCGGCAGCTCGCTGTTGCCGATGACCGAACCGAGGTTCAGGCGCAGGTCCTTGGCGTAGTCCGGGAGGGCGGACTTCAGTTCGTCGAGGGCCATGGGAGGTCACTCACCGGCCAGCAGGGCGACCGGGTCGAGGGTGGTCTCGCCCTTGGTCCAGTTGCACGGGCACAGCTCGTCCGTCTGGAGGGCGTCCAGGACCCGCAGGACCTCCTTGGGGTTACGGCCGACGGAGCCGGCGGTCACCATGGAGAACTGGATCTCGTTGTTCTGGTCGACGATGAAGACGGCGCGCTTGGCGAAGCCGTCCTCGCCCTCGATGCCGAGGTCGCGCATCAGCTCGTGCTTCGAGTCGGCCATCATCGGGAAGGGCAGGTCACGCAGGTCGTCGTGGTCCTTGCGCCAGGCGTGGTGGACGAACTCGGAGTCGCCGGAGAAGCCGAGCACCTGGGCGTCACGGTCGGCGAACTCGTCGTTCAGCTTGCCGAACGCGGCGATCTCGGTGGGGCACACGAAGGTGAAGTCCTTGGGCCACGCGAAGATGATCTTCCACTTGCCCTCGTAGGTCTTGTGGTTGATCTGCTCGAACTCCTGGCCCTTCTCCAGCGAGACACAGGCGGTCAGGTCGAACTCGGGGAACTTGTCACCGACAGTGAGCACGCAATCTCCTTGCAGCGGGGAAACGCCCTTTTTGGGAGCTTTTCCCGTGGGTTGGACGAAGTTGATGGTGGCACAGGCTGCATTGATTCGGGAAATAGCTACACTCGGTCGAGTTGATCGGTTACGTCTATCAGTAACCGTCGGTGAAGCGATCCGGAGAGAGGTGCCGCCGTGACGAGCCCCAGCGACCAGCCCGGCCCGATGAGCGAAACGGGCGCTCCGGGCGTGCCGGGCGCTCCGGGCATGCCGGGCGGTCTCGGCGGCCCCGCCGCGGCAGGCGGTTCCGGCATGCCGGGCGCTCAGGGCACGGCCGGCTCCGAGCGCAGGCAGCCCTCCGCCGGCCGGGTGCCGTCCCTCGGCCGGAACGCCGGGTCCGCCCGCACCGGAACCAAGGGCAACGGACGCCGTCAGCCCAGTCTCGCCCAACTGCGCGCCTTCGCCGCCGTCGCCGAGCATCTGCACTTCCGGGACGCCGCCGCCGCGATCGGCATGAGCCAGCCCGCGCTGTCCGGAGCCGTCTCCGCCCTGGAGGACACCCTCGGCGTGACCCTGCTGGAGCGTACGACCCGCAAGGTGCTCCTGTCGCCCGCCGGTGAGCGCCTCGCGGTACGGGCCAAGGCGGTGCTGGCGGAGGTCGGGGCGCTGCTGGAGGAGGCCGAGGCCGTCCGGGCGCCGTTCACCGGCGCGCTGCGCCTCGGCGTCATCCCGACCGTCGCCCCCTACCTGCTGCCCACCGTGCTGCGGCTCGTCCACGAGCGCTACCCCGACCTCGACCTCCAGGTCCACGAGGAGCAGACGGCCAGCCTGCTGGAGGGGCTCGCCGTCGGACGGCTCGACCTGCTGCTCCTCGCCGTCCCGCTCGGCATGCCCGGCGTCACCGAACTCCCGCTCTTCGACGAGGACTTCGTGCTGGTGACCCCGCTCGACCACTGGCTCGGCGGCCGGGAGGGCATCCCGCGCGAGGCGCTGCGCGAACTCCGTCTCCTGCTGCTCGACGAGGGGCACTGCCTGCGCGACCAGGCCCTGGACATCTGCCGGGAGGCCGGCCGCGCCGACGCCCCGGTCACCACCACCGCCGCCGGACTGTCCACCCTCGTCCAGCTCGTCGCCGGCGGCCTCGGGGTGACCCTGCTCCCGCGCACCGCCGTCAAGGTGGAGACGACCCGCAGCAACCAGCTCCTCACCGGCTACTTCGCGGACCCGGCGCCCACCCGCCGGATCGCGCTCGCCATGCGCGCGGGCGCCGCCCGGAGCACCGAGTACGAGGAACTGGCGGCGGCACTGCGCGACGCCCTGCGCCCGCTGCCCGTCCGGGTGCTGGGCCCCCGGGACTGAACCGCCGTACACAGGAGGCCACTTGCGCGACCGGGCGCGCGCCGGCCGGCTGCTCCGCTACTCCGTGCGCAGGCCGTCCGGCCGCATCAGGCGGATCAGCGGCGGCAGACTGAGCAGCGTCACCAGCAGGACGACTCCCGCCCCGATGCCCGTCATCGACAGCAGGCTCGACCAGTCGACGCGCACCGGTGTGTCGGTCATCTTCAGCAGCACCGTGCCGAGGGTGAGTCCCACCACCGTGGCGAGGGCGAGTCCGAGGACGATCGGGATCGCGGTCTGCCACAGCACCGACAGGCTCAGCGTGCGGCGCCGGGTGCCGAAGGCGACCAGCGACGACAGCAGCTTCCTGCGCTCCCGCAACTGTTCGAGCTGCGAGACCAGCAGGCTCGCGCCGATCAGGAACAGCACGCAGGTGGCGCCGACGAACAGGCCGGTGCGGATCGACGTGAAGCGCCGGGACTGCGCGTCGGGCGTCCAGGGCCGGGCCTCCGCGAACGGGCCGAGCGCGGCGGCGGTGTTCCGTACGTGGTCGCGGGCGTCGGGCACCGACTCGTCCAGCCGGACGTAGACCTCGCCGTTCACGGCCTTCGCGGCGGTGGCCGGCAGCGCGGCCGGGGTGACCAGGATGCCCCCGCGGTCGTAGCCGGTCAGGCTGGCGCGCCCCTCCGCCTTCAGGACGGTGTGCGGCAGGGTGAAGGGGGCCGCGGAGCCGGGGGTGTCGTCGTACCTCGGGTCGAGGTAGATCGTCCGGCCGGGCCGGGACAGCTTCGCGGTGTCCGTGTCGTACTGCGCGTGCTGGATGGCGAAGACGTCACCGTCCTCGCAGGAGGGCAGGACGGCCACCGTGCGCAGGGCGGCGCAGTCGCCGACGGTCACCGCTCCGGAGAGGTCGGGGTTCTTGCGCCGGTCGCCCGCGTAGACGGACGACAGCGCGATGACCGCCCGGACGCCCTCGGTCCGCCGGAGCTTCCCGGCGGCCTCGGCGAGCGGCACCTCGTGCGGTACGGCGACCGACATCTGCGCCCGCGACCGGTCCGCCGGCGAGGGCTTCACATAGTCGCCCTCCACCCCGGCGAACAGCATCTGCAGGGCGATCGCGCCGGCCACGGCGACCGCGATGCCGTTCACCATCCGGGCCGCGCTGCCGCTGCTCAACTGGAGCCTGCGGATGGCCAGTTGCCAGGCGACCCCGCCCGAGTCGAGCCGGGAGACGACCGCCTCGACGACCCAGGGCAGCAGCGCCGTCACACCGACCAGCAGCAGGATGACACCGCCGGTCACCATGGACTCGTTGAAGTTCCCGTTGTTCCGGCCCTGCCCGACCATCGGGTAGAGCAGGCCGAGGCCGCCGAGCGGCAGCAGCAGCCGCCACCACAGGCGGCGCCTCGGCGGGCGTGCCGTGCGCACCACGCCGAGCGGTTCGATGACGACCCCGCGCAGCGCGAACAGCGTCACCCCGACGGCCGCCGCCGGGACCAGGACCGCGACCAGGGCGACCAGCGCGGGCGCCGGACTGAGGTCGGCCGGGAAGACGCTGATCTCGAACACGTCGATCAGGGCGGCGAGTTGACGGCCCAGCAGGAAGAACCCGGCGCCGAGGACGAGACCGAACAGCGCCCCCGCCATCGCCTCGCCGGCCGCGACCCGGCGGGTCATCCGCCCGTCCGCGCCGACCAGCCGCAGCGCGGCGAGCCTGCGGTCGCGCCGCTCACCGCCGAACCGTACGGCCGCCGCGATGAAGACACCGACCGGCATCAGCAGCACCACGAAGACGATCAGGATGAGCAGCAGCAGGACGGGGTCCATCGGCTCGGCACGGTCCTTGGTGCCGAACGAGTCGAGACGCGTGATCCGGCCGGACGTCCGGTCCGCCACCGACAGGGTGTCGCTGCCCGCGTAGTAGGCGAGTTCGTGCGGTCCGATCAGCCCGGAGTCCGCGATCGTGCCGGTGACGCGGTAGGGCAGCCGCTCGCGCAGCAGTGCTCCGTCGGCGGACTTCAGCAAATGGTCGAGGGCGGGCGAGACGACCATCTCGCCGTCGCCGGGGAACGCCCGCAGGCCGGGGGGCAGCGGGGCGTGCGCCCCCTCGGGCCGCAGCAGCCGGCCGCGTACGTCGTCGGTGCGGTAGGTGGTGTCGGTGTTGCCGACGAGGAGGGTGCGGTCCGACTTCTTCATGACCGCCGAGTTGAAGGTCATGTCGTTGCGGTCGCGCTCCCGGTCGTGCCGCGCGGCCAGCGCGCTCGGGATCGCCGTGGTGAGCAGCAGCAGCGCCACCCCGAGGCCGACCCCGATGGCCGTGAGCAGCACGCGCACCCAGGCCTCACGGCCACCGGTCAGCGCGAACCGGACGCCCATCCCGAGGTCGCGGGACCACTGCGGAAGCCTCGGGGCGGTGCGGGGCGCCCCGGCCGGGGCGGCGGGGGACGGGCGCTCGCTCATACGATCCGCTCCATGTCCCGGGACTTGCCGTCGCGTACGACGATCTCGCGGTCCGAGTAGGCGGCCACCCGGGCCTCGTGCGTGACGAGCACGACGGCGGCGTTGGTGGAGCGGGCGGCCTCGGTCAGCAACTGCATCACCCGCTCGCCGTTGAACGAGTCGAGCGCGCCGGTCGGTTCGTCGGCGAACAGCACCCGCGGGCTGGTGACCAGCGAACGGGCGACCGCGACGCGCTGGCCCTGGCCGCCGGAGACCTCACCGGGCCGCTTGGCCTTGACGTCGTCGACCTCCAGGCGCTCCAGCCAGGTGAGGGCGGCGCGTTCGGCCGCCTTGCGTCCGCTGCCGTTCAGCCGCAGCGGCAGCGCGACGTTCTCGACGCAGGTCAGCTCCGGGACGAGCTGGCCGAACTGGAAGACGAAGCCGAACTCGGACCGCCGCAGCGCGCTGCGCCGGGCGTCGTTCATCGTCGCCATCTCGCGCCCGTCGTACGTGATCGAGCCCGAGTCGGGGGTGACGATGCCGGCGAGGCAGTGCAGCAGGGTGGACTTGCCGGAGCCGGAGGGGCCCATCACGGCGACGACCTCGCCGGGGTGGATGGAGAACGCGGCTCCGTCCAGGGCGGTGGTCGCGCCGTAGGCCTTGCGCAGCTCCGACGCGACGAGCAGGGAGCCCGGGGGAGGGGTGGGCGAGGTCATCGGGCCGTCACCTCCTCGGCGAGCCGGTCGAGCCTGGCGGCGGTCAGTTCGAGCCAGCGCAGATCGGCTTCGAGGTGGAAGAGGGCGTGGTCGCAGATGAGCTGGTCGGCCAGGTCGCCCTTGCGCTTGCGTTCGGTCAGCATGCGCATCATCCGCAGGTGCTCCGAGCGCTGGGTGTCGAGGATCTCGCTCGCGTCGCGGTGCGTCAGCAGGGCGAGCACGATCTTCGTGTAGAGCGTGGACTGGAGGTAGGGCTCGGGCTTCTCGGGCGTGGCGAGCCACTGCTGGACGTCGGTGATCCCGGCGTCGGTGATGGCGTACCGCTTGCGCTCGGGACCGCCGCCCGCCTCGATGCCGTCGACCTCCACGAGGCCGTTCTTCAGCAGGCGCGACATCGTCGAGTAGACCTGGCCGTAGTGCAGCGGCCGGTCGTGACCGAACTTCTCGTCAAAGGCGCGCTTCAGGTCGTAACCGTGACGCGGCCCGGACTCCAGGAGCCCCAGGAGGGTGTGACCGATGGACATGCGGAGCACTCTACACAGCACGTATACATGCCGTGTATACACGCTGTGCTTACCCCCTGACGCTGGGGCGGGGAAGGGGTGCGGCGGGCGGTAAGTCACCTGGTCGGAAGCGATTGTCACGGTTTCGAACCAGCCGACCGGGCCCCGCAATCCGGCCGCTTACTGGGTCTCGGGGGCGCCTGTCGGCACTCCGGACGCCTGTCGGGACTCCGGACGCTTACCGGCTTCCCGAACGCCTGTCGGCGCTCCGGCCGCTTACTGGTCCTTGGGCCCGCCTACTGGCTCTCCGGCTCCCCGGCCGTCGGCGGGCGTCCCCGGCGGGGGATCGGGCCCGCGCCGCCGGGCAGCCGGCCGGCCTCGGCGAGGGCGCGGCGGAGCAGGAACTCGATCTGCGCGTTGGCGGACCGCAGTTCGTCGCCGGCCCAGCGGGCCAGCGCCTCGTACACCAGCGGATCGAGCCGCAGCAGCACCTGCTTGCGCTGCTGCTGCGGCCGACGCGGTGGAGTTCCCTCCGTGGGAGACGTCACTGGTAGAGGGACCCCGTGTTCAGGACGGGCTGCGCCGCGCGGTCACCGCACAGCACCACCATCAGGTTCGACACCATCGCCGCCTTCCGCTCGGAGTCCAGCTCCACGATGTCGCGCTCGGTGATCCGGGCGATCGCCGCCTCGACCATGCCGACCGCGCCGTCCACGATCTGCCGCCGGGCCGCGACGACCGCCCCGGCCTGCTGGCGCTGGAGCATCGCGGAGGCGATCTCGGGAGCGTACGCGAGATGCGTGAAGCGCGACTCGATGATCCGCACGCCGGCGGCGGCCACGCGCGCGTGCAGTTCGACGGCGAGCTTCTCGGTGATCTCCTCGGCGTTGCCGCGCAGCGACAGGCCGTCCTCGTCGTGGGCGTCGTAGGGGTACTCGATGGCGATGTGCCGGACCGCCGCCTCGGTCTGGGTGGAGACGAACTCCAGGAAGTCGTCCACCTCGAAGGTCGCCTGCGCGGTGTCCTGCACGTTCCACACCACGACCGCGGCCAGTTCGATCGGGTTGCCGTAGGCGTCGTTGACCTTGAGGACGGCCGTCTCGTGGTTGCGCACCCGCGTGGAGATCTTGGTCCGGGACGTGAGGGGGTTCACCCAGCGCAGTCCGTCCTGGCGGATCGTGCCCCGGTAGCGCCCGAAGAGCTGGACCACGCGGGCCTCGCCCGGTGCGACGGTGTTCAGCCCGCACATCGCGAACACCGCGGCGATGGCGACCAGGATGCCCAGGACGACCAGCGCGGCCTGGGCGCCGCCCGACCGCACGACCCCGCCGCCGACGGCGCACAGGGCGGCGCCGAGAAGCAGCCCGAGCAGTCCGAGGAAGAGCGCGAGCCCCCCGCCGATGCTGTGCGCGGCGAACTCCCGCACGTGCGGCGCCGGCATCTCGGGCAGGTCGCCCGGCGTGGCGGCGTCCGGTGCGCCCGGTGACTCGTGGGAAGCGTGTGACGACATGGCGGGTCCCCCGTCTCGTAGGGCCTGGCCTGCGCGAACCCGCCCGTACGGCCTGGTTCGCGGGGCTCGGCTGGTATCTATCTAACTGATATCACATTACCCGCACTCGCAACCTTCCACGCTTCCCGCTCGTCGGTTTCGGTGAGGCACGCGCGTAAGGCGTGCTGATTGTCACGTCCGGAAAAGACCGGATCGGCAGCCCTTTGTCATAGCGCGCGGTGTTAGCTTTCTGAGCTGACCTGAGCGACGAACGTGTGTGCCACACGAGAGTGAAGCGGAGCGGATCGACCCATGGGACGAGCGGAAGAGAGACGAGCGCGGCAGGCGCAGGGCCGCCGCGCGGCGCCCAAGCGCTCGTCCGGCAACGGGCCGGCCGACTCCGGAACCGGCGCGAAGGCGGGCGGCAAGCCCCGCCGCACCGGCATACGCAGGTTCGTGAACTGGAAGACGGTCCTCGGCACGTTCCTCGGCGTCTGCCTGCTCGGCATGGGCGCCTTCTTCGTGCTCTACATGGTCGTCTCCGTGCCCGAGGGCAACGCGGCCGCCCGCCTGCAGAGCAACGTCTACGAGTACGCCGACGGCAAGACCCTCGCCCGCACCGGCAAGGTGAACCGCGAGATCGTCGACCTGTCCAAGGTGCCCAAGAGCGTCCAGAAGACCTTCGTCGCCGCCGAGAACAAGTCCTTCTACAACGACTCCGGCGTCGACCTGAAGGGCACCGCCCGTGGCCTGCTCAACACCCTCTCCGGCAAGGGCAAGCAGGGCGGCTCCACGATCACCCAGCAGTACGTCAAGAACTACTACCTCAGCCAGGACCAGACCGTCACGCGCAAGCTGAAGGAAATGGTCATCTCGCTGAAGGTGGACCGCAAGAAGTCCAAGGACGACATCCTCGCGGGCTACATCAACACCAGCTACTACGGCCGCAACGCCTACGGCATCCAGGCCGCCGCCCAGGCCTACTACCGTGAGGACGCCAGCGACCTCACCGTCGCGCAGGGCGCCTACCTGGCCTCGCTGCTCCAGGCGCCGAGCCAGTACGACTGGGCGGTCGCCACGGACACCGGCAAGCGGCTGGTGCAGGACCGCTGGAACTACACCCTCGACAACATGGTCGAGCAGGGCTGGCTGGACGCGGGCAAGCGGCAGGCCATGAAGTTCCCGAAGCCCAAGGACCCGCAGGGCGCGGCGGGCATGCAGGGCCAGACCGGCTACCTGGTGACCGAGGCGCAGAACGAGCTGGCCCAGCAGCTCGTCGCCCAGGGCAAGGCGGCCGATCTCGACGACGCCAAGGCCATGGTGGAGGCGGGCGGCTGGACCATCAAGCTCACCGTCGACAAGAAGAAGCAGGCCCTGCTGGAGAGCACGGTCAAGAAGCAGCTCACCGGCAAGCTCGACCCGAAGAAGCGCAAGGTCGACGCGAACATCCAGGCGGGCGCTGCGTCGGTCGACCCGAAGACCGGCAAGGTCCTCGCGATGTACGGCGGCGCGGACTACTTCAAGCACTACTACAACAACGCGACCCGCCGGGACTACCAGGCCGCCTCGACATTCAAGCCGCTGATCTTCGCCGCGGCCCTCGCCGAGGAGGCCAAGACCCGCTCGGGCCGGCCGATCACGGCGGACACGATCTACGACGGCACCAACCGCCGTCCCGTGGTGGGCAGCGACATCGGGTTCGCGCCGCCCAACGAGGACGAGCACAGCTACGGCGACGTCACCGTGCAGACCGCGATGAACAAGTCCATCAACTCCGTGTTCGCCCAGATGGGCGTGGACGTCGGCATGGACGAGGTGCTGAAGGTCGCGGGCAAGCTCGGCATGAACACCAAGGGACTCCAGGCGGTGCCCGCCCAGACCCTCGGTTCCATGGGCGCGAGCCCGCTGGAGATGGCGGGCGTCTACGCGACCCTCGACAACCACGGCAAGAAGGTCACCCCCTCGATCCTCGCCTCGGCCGAGCACAAGGACGTCACGGTCGACCTGCCCGACCCCGTCGGCGGGCAGGTCATCAGCCGGGAGGCCGCCGACACGGTCACCTCGGTGCTGACCGGCGTGGTCGACGACGGCACGGCCCGTGTCTCGGTGCGGGACAACCCCGACCGCGACGGCCAGCAGGTCGCCGGCAAGACCGGTACCTCCGACAACAACAAGTCGGCCTGGTTCACCGGCTACACGCCGGACCTGGTCACCTCGGTCGGCCTGTTCGGCGAGGACGCCAAGAACCACCACCAGGTCCCCATGAAGGGCGCCACGGGTCTCTACCTGGAAGGCGGCCGGGTCAACGGCGGTGGCTTCCCGGCCCAGATCTGGGCGGCGTACACCTTCGGCGCGATGGACGGCAAGGTCAGCAAGTTCGACCTGGAGACCACCTCGGGCGCGGCGGTCGAGCCGACCGACACGCCGACGGTCAGCCAGTCGCCGTCCGACACGCCGTCCTCCACGCCGACCACCGAGAAGCCGTCGTCGGAGCCGCCCTCCAGCAGCGCCCCGCCGACCCCCACGGACAAGCCGACGACCACCCCGCCGACCTCGCCGCCGCCGTCCACGCCGTCGTCGACCCCGACGGACGACGACCCGGAGAACCCGTTCGCACCGGACGACCAGCTCCAGAACCGGCAGCAGTGACCGTCCGCCGCTGACGCGACCGTCCGCCGCTGACGCCGGCCGCGGACCGCGCGGCACGGCTGACGCCGGCCCGCGGACAGCATGCGAGAGGGGCACCGGGATCTCCCGGTGCCCCTCTCGCGTAGAGCGCTGGCCGGCCGCGACCAGTCGCCGTAAGCCGCCGTCAGTCAGCGTCAGCCGTCAGCCGCCGTTGACGCGCTGCGCGATCCGGTCGCCGATCGCCTTGTCGACGTTGCGCCAGTACTGGATGGCGCGGTCCAGGACCGGACGGGAGACGCCGGCCAGCAGATGGCCGCTCACGTTCGTGACCAGCCGGTCGCGGGCCGCGTCGTCGAGGACCTGGCGGACCATCGTGCCCGCCTGACCCCAGTCGTCGTCCTCGCTGTGCAGCTTGTACGCCTCGCGCACCAGCTCACCGGCGGTCTGCCAGCTCGCCGGGTCACCGAACCGGCCCTCGTAGTCCGCCGCCGGTCCGCCGTAGGAGTTCGGCGCGTACGGCCGGGCCGCCTTCGACGCCTCGTAGCGCATCGGGCCGTCCTTGGCGTACGAGTTCACCGGGGAGTGCGGCCGGTTGGGCGGCAGCTGGGTGTAGTTCGGGCCGATCCGGTACCGGTGGGTGTCCGGGTACGAGAACAGCCGGCCCAGCAGCATCTTGTCCGGCGACGGGCCGATGCCCGGCACCAGGTTCGAGGGCTCGAACGCGGCCTGCTCGATGTGGA
Source organism: Streptomyces sp. NPDC007084 (assembly GCF_040703595.1). Classification (NCBI taxonomy): domain Bacteria; kingdom Bacillati; phylum Actinomycetota; class Actinomycetes; order Kitasatosporales; family Streptomycetaceae; genus Streptomyces; species Streptomyces sp. NPDC007084. The sequence goes on along the minus strand of NZ_JBEYFY010000004.1, from coordinate 215,126 downwards.
TGAAGTAGTCCTCGGGGTTCCGGTTCAGCGTCATCCGGCCGACGTCGATCAGCGGGTAGTCGCCGTGCGGCCACACCTTCGTCAGGTCGAACGGGTTGAACCGGTAGTCCGCCGCGTCCTCGAACGGCATGATCTGGACCTTCAGCGTCCAGCTCGGCGCGTTCCCCGACTCGATCGACTCGAAGAGGTCCCGGCGGTGCTTGTCCGCGTCGAGGCCCGCCAGCTCGTCGGCCTCGGCCTGCTCCAGGAACTCGATGCCCTGGTCGGTCTTGAAGTGGTACTTCACCCAGAACCGCTCACCGGCGCCGTTGATCCACATATAGGTGTGGGAGCTGTAGCCGTTCATGTGGCGGTACGTCTTCGGGATGCCCCGGTCGCCCATCAGCCAGGTCACCTGGTGCGCCGACTCCGGCGAGAGCGTCCAGAAGTCCCACTGCATGTCGTTGTTCCGCAGCCCCGTCACCGGGTGGCGCTTCTGCGAGCGGATGAAGTCCTGGAACTTGATCGTGTCACGCACGAAGAAGACCGGCGTGTTGTTGCCCACCATGTCGTAATTGCCGTGCTCGGTGTAGAACTTCAGCGCGAAACCACGCGGGTCGCGCCAGGTGTCGGGCGAACCCTGCTCGCCGGCGACGGTGGAGAACCGCGCCAGCATCTCGGTGCGCTTGCCCGGCTGGAAGAGGTCGGCCTTGGTGAACTGGCTGACGTCGTTGGTCACTTCGAAGAAGCCGTACGCGCCGCTGCCCTTGGCGTGCACCACCCGCTCGGGGACCCGCTCCCGGTTGAACTGCGCCATCTTCTCGATGAGGTAGTGGTCCTGGAGCAGGATCGGTCCGTCGGGCCCGACGGTGAGCGAGTGTTCGTCGCTCTCCACCGGAATCCCGACGTTGTTCGTCGTGTACGGAGCCTTCTCTGAGCCTTGCGTCACGAGCGCGTCCTCCCGTCGGAGATGAGGGTCGTCAGGTCGCTTCGCCCACCCAGCAGTCAACGCCGCCGACAGCATGTCGGCAACATTTGCCGCACCATGGCGCACCGGCGCCCTTCCGGACCGGCCCACAGGAGGCGAGAGCACCCGCGTACCCCTCAGGCCCGGGTCCAATCGAACCCGGACATCGGCCGCGGATCCCCCGAACCAGGCGCCCCCTCCCGCGCTCGGCCCCGGTCCGGCTCGATCCAGACGCCCGTTCTCACGCTCGGCCCCGGTCCGGCTCGATCCAGGCGCCCGTTCTCACGCTCGGCCCGCGATACGGCTCGGACCAGGCGCCCGTTCTCACGCTCGGCCGCGGTTCAGTTCGAACCGGACGGCCTTTCCCGTGCTCAGCCCCGGTTCAGCTCGAACCAGACGACCTTCCCCGTGCTCAGCCGGGTCGCGCCCCAGCGGCGGGCCAGCTTGTTCACCAGGTACAGGCCCCGGCCGCCCTCGTCCGTGGCCCGCGCCTGCCGCAACCGGGGAAGCTGCGGCACGTCGTCCCCGACCTCGCAGCGCAGCACGTCCGTCCGCAGCAGCCGCAGCGTCACCGGCCGCGACGCGTACCGCACCGCGTTCGTCACGACCTCGCTGACCAGCAGCTCCACCGCGTCGGTCATGTCCTCCATGCCCCAGCGCGCCAGCGCCCGCCGGGCCAGCCGCCGCGCCCGGCCCGGTGCCGCGTCCTCCGGTTCCAGGAACCAGTACGCGACATCGCTCGGTGCGATCCCGTCGAACCGCGCCGCGAGCAGCGCGATGTCGTCGTCCCGGTCGCCCGGGCCGAGCATGTCGAGCACCTCGTCGCACAGCGCTTCCAGCGGCGGCGGATGGTCCGGGCCGGTCAGCGCGGCCGTGGCGGCGAGCTTCTCCCGGAGCTGCTCGATCCCGGTCCACACGTCCCGCAGCCGCGACTCCACCAGCCCGTCGGTGTACAGCAGCAGCGTCGCCCCGGCGGGCGCGTCCAGCTCCACCGCCTCGAAGTCGACCCCGCCGACCCCGATCGGCGCGCCCGGCGGCACCCGCAGCACCTCGGCGCGCCCGCCCAGGTGCAGCAGCACCGGCGGCGGATGGCCCGCGTTCGCGATGGTGATCCGGTGCGACACCGGGTCGTACACGGCGTACAGACAGGTCGCCATGCGGTCGGTGCCGAGCCGCTGGGCCTGCTCGTCCAGGTGGTGCAGCACCTCCTGCGGCGGCAGATCGAGCCCCGCGAGGGTCTGCGCCGTCGTCCGCAACTGGCCCATGATCGCCGCCGACGTCATCGAGTGGCCCATGACGTCGCCCACGACCAGCGCGACCCGGCTGCCCGGCAGCGGGATCGCGTCGTACCAGTCGCCGCCCACCCGCGCGGTCTCCGCGGCCGGCAGATAGCGGGACGCCAGCCGCACACCGGTGGGCCGCGGCAGGGTCTCGGGCAGCATCGTGCGCTGCAGCTCGTCCGCGATGTACGCCTCGCGGCCGTACAGCACCGCCTTGTCGATGCCGAGCGCGCTGTGCGTCGCGAGCTGGGCGGCGACCAGCAGATCGTCCGCCTCGAACGCGAGCCGCTCCGGCCGCCGCAGGAACAGGGCCGCGCCGATCACCCGGCGCCGGCCCCGCAGCGGCGCGAGGATCGCCCGCTGCCCGCTCGGCACCGCCAGGTCGTCGCCGAGCAGCTCCGGCAGCGCGGCCCGCGCGGCGGGCGCGTCCGCGAACACCGGCCGCACCCCGCGCAGCACCTCCGCGAGGGCGCCGCCCTGCCGTACCTCGCACAGCTCCGCCGTCATCCCGGACAGCTCGGTGGGCTCGGGACGCACCAGCGGCAGGAAGCCGCCCTCGGTGTCCCGCTCCTCGGGAATGCGGTCGGTCCGCCGCAGCCGCAGCACCAGCGGTCCCGTCGGCCGCTCGTCGCCCACCGGCAGCGGGTCCCGCAGATAGACGAGGATCGCGTCCGAGAACGTCGGCACGGTCGCCCGGCACAGCCCCATCACGATCTCGTCGAGGTCGATGCCCCGCGCGATCCGGCGGGTCGCCGCGCCGACGAAACGCAGCCGGTCGCCGTCCCGCCGCATCGGCATCGGGCCGCCCTGCGGCACGCTCCGCGCCGTCCGGCGCTCCGTGCCCCCCGGACCGCGCGCCGGCCGGCCGGACCCGGCGGACCCGGCGGACCGGTCCCGCTCCGCGTCCGGCTGCACCGGGATGCTCTCCGGCGCGGGCCGCGGCCGGTGCGGGTCCGGCTCGGCGGCCGAGGGCTGCGAGTGCTCCGCCCCCGCGCCGGGCGCGGACGGCGCGGGCGCGTCCGTGCCGGAACCCGTGCCGGAGCCGGGGCCCGAGGAGGGCGCGGACAGGCCGGCGCCGGGCGCCTGGCCGCCGGCCGCGCCCTTGCCGCAGGGCGTGGCCGAACCCGGAGCGCGCGGTACGTCACCGGCGCGGGCCTGAACCGGTAAGGCGCCGGACGCGGGCAGCGGGGACGGCTGGTCCGGGGTACGCAGGAGCGCCCCGCGAGGGTCCGCGGGGGAGGCAGGCAGGCCGGCGCCGCCTGGCCGGCGCTCGTGCGAGGTGGGGTGCTCCGTCACGCGTGTCGAGTCCATCCGTCCGGGGCTGCGCGCCGGGCGCGCAGTTCGTCCCGCAGCCCCGATACCCGGAATGTGTGCCCCAGGAACGGATTCTGCGTGTCGTCAGATACGGAACCGGCGGCCCGGGCGGCCGTCACGGGACGTGCGGCGGTCCGCGGACGGCCGAAAACACACCGCGCCGACCGCGCCGGAAGGCTCGCGGCCCGCGTCCGGGCGACTGTCCCGGTGACACCGCGCGGGGCGCCCGGACCTCGGCCGGCCCCGCCGCCGTACCCCTCGTACCCCTCGCTCACGTCCTGCCGCCCCTCGGTGACATATGGTCAAGCCCGGCTCATCATGCGGGAGTTGTTGCTGCCGTGCGCCCTTGCGGAAGACGATCCTACGGTTGTACCACGGGGGCGCATCAAGGGTCTCATGAGGACACGTGCGCGGGCGTACGGTCCCAGTCGTCCGGCAGGGCGGGAACCGGCCAGGCCGGATCGGGCCGCCAGTGTTCCCAGCCGTCCGAGAACGGCGCCCCCCACGCGCGGATCACCTCCACCGCCGACCACCCCGCCTCCCTTACCCGCGCGGCCAGTTGAGGGTCCATCAGACCGGCCCGCTGCGCCATCGCGAACTCGTCCTCGTCCAGCCAGCGCCAACTGCGGTCCGGATGCACCGCGATGTCGAGGAAGTGGTCCTCGGAGTCGACCCCGCCCGCCCAACGAGCCAGCGGGGCCTCCAGGTTCACGTACCAGTTCTTGAAACGCCAGCCCGGTTCCCAGAAAAGCCACACCGACCAGGGGTCCCCCGGCCGCGCCAGCTTCAGCACCCCGGTGCCGAACCACCGGTCGCGCCGCACCGCCCGCGGCTTGGTGTAGCGCGACTCCAGCGGCTCCCCGTGCACCGGCGAACCGTCGGCGAGCACCGGCTTCACACACTCGGTGCCCGGCGCCATCCACACCGCGAGCAGCTCGGCGTCGTCCCGTACGACCGTCACGGGGCGGCAGATGTGGACGCGCTCGCCGGCGTTCTCCCGGTACCGCCACAGGATCTGGTGCCCGGGCTCCCAGAACGCCGCCGGCCCGCCCGCTTCCGCCCGTCTCACCGCTCCACCGTCTGCCATGGACAGATATTAGGTGCCCCGGGCACGTGACGCTGCGGCGCGTGTCACGGTTCCCGCCACCGCCCGGGTCCCGTTACGGAGGCGTCATCAGGCGTTTCTCGTCGCCCTCCGGCCGTTACGGACGCGTCATCCGCAGGACATCAAGAGCCTCGTCCAACTGCCGCTCCGTCAGGTCCCCGCGCTCCACATAGCCCGACTCCAGCACCACCTCGCGGATGGTCTTCCGCTCCGCCAGCGACTTCTTCGCCACCTTCGCCGCCTCCTCGTACCCGATGTACTTGTTCAGCGGCGTCACCACGGACGGCGAGGACTCCGCGTACTCCCGGGCGCGCTCCCGGTGCGCCACGATCCCGTCCACCGTCCGGTCGGCGAGCAGCCGCGACACGTTCGCGAGCAGCCGCACCGACTCCAGTACGTTCTTGCCGATCACCGGCAGCATCACGTTCAGCTCGAAGTTCCCCGCCGCGCCCGCGACGGCGACCGTTGCGTCGTTGCCCGTCACCTGCGCGGCGACCATCAGCACCGCCTCGGGGATCACCGGGTTCACCTTGCCCGGCATGATCGACGAGCCCGGCTGGAGGTCCGGCAGGCTGATCTCGGACAGCCCGGTGCGCGGACCGGACGCCATCCACCGCAGATCGTTCGCGATCTTGGTCAGTCCGACCGCGATGGTCCTGAGCTGCCCGCTCGTCTCCACGATCCCGTCGCGCGCGCCCTGCGCCTCGAAGTGGTCGCGGGCCTCCGTCAGCGGCAGCCCGGTCGCCCGCGCCACCTCCGCGATCACCGCCGCCGAGAACCCGGGCGGGGTGTTGATGCCGGTGCCCACGGCCGTACCGCCCAGCGGCAGTTCCGCCAGCCGCGGCAGCGAGGCCCGCAGCCGCTCCACGCCGTAACGCACCTGCGCCGCGTACCCGCCGAACTCCTGGCCCAGCGTCACCGGCGTCGCGTCCATCAGGTGGGTGCGCCCGGACTTCACCACGTCCGCGAACTCCTCCGCCTTGCGGCCGAGGGCGGCGGCGAGGTGTTCGAGGGCGGGCACCAGGTCGCGGGTGACGGCGGCGGTCGCCGCGATGTGGATCGAGGAGGGGAACACGTCGTTGCTCGACTGCGAGGCGTTCACGTGGTCGTTCGGGTGCACGTCCCGGCCCAGCCGCTCGGTGGCGAGCGTGGCGATGACCTCGTTGGTGTTCATGTTGGACGAGGTCCCGGACCCGGTCTGGAACACGTCCACCGGGAACTGCTCGTCCCAGCGCCCCTCGGCGACCTCGGCCGCCGCCTCCTGGATCGCCTCGGCCACGTCCTTGCCGATCACGCCCAGCTCGCCGTTGACCTTCGCGGCGGCTGCCTTGATCCGGGCGAGGGCCTCGATGTGCGCGCGCTCGATGTGCTGCCCCGAGATCGGGAAGTTCTCCACGGCGCGCTGCGTCTGCGCCCGCCATTTCGCGTCCACGGGCACCCGCACCTCGCCCATGGAGTCGTGCTCGATCCGGTACGCGCCTTCGCCCTGGCCATCTGCCATTGGTGACACCTCCATGGGGGACAGCATCCCGGAGCCGGCGAGTGTTCCCGCCCGGCACGCCCGTACGCGGACGGGACGACCACGCGGGTCGGGGGACGCGGGATGAGCAACGCCCGTATGCGGGCGGCAGGTGGGGGAGCGGGGGAGTGGGCCGGGGCGGCCGGGCGAGTCCGTCCGGCCGCCCCGGACGGCTACGCGAGCCCCGGGCCCCGCACCGGGATGGACGTGAACGTCGGGGCGGGCGCCGGGTCCTGGAAGAAGTCGTTGCCCTTGTCGTCCACGACGACGAACGCCGGGAAGTCCTCGACCTCGATCCGCCAGACGGCCTCCATGCCGAGTTCCTCGTACTCGACGACCTCGACCTTCTTGATGCAGTCCTGGGCGAGCCGGGCGGCCGGACCGCCGATCGAGCCCAGGTAGAAGCCGCCGTGCGCGGCGCAGGCGTCGGTGACCTGCTTGCTGCGGTTGCCCTTGGCCAGCATCACCTTCGAGCCGCCCGCCGCCTGGAACTGCTCCACGTAGGAGTCCATCCGGCCGGCGGTCGTCGGGCCGAAGGAGCCGGACGCGTACCCCTCGGGCGTCTTGGCCGGGCCGGCGTAGTACACCGGGTGGTCCTTCAGGTACTGCGGCATCTCCTCGCCCGCGTCCAGCCGCTCCTTGATCTTGGCGTGCGCGATGTCGCGGGCCACGACCAGCGGGCCGGTGAGCGAGAGCCGGGTCTTGACCGGGTGCCGGGTCAGCTCGGCGAGGATGTCGTCCATCGGCTGGTTCAGATCGATCTTGACGACGTCGCCGGACTCGTCCAGATGCTCGTCCGTAGTGTCCGGCAGGAAGCGCGCCGGGTCGGTCTCCAGCTGCTCCAGGAAGACGCCCTCGGCGGTGATCTTCGCGACGGCCTGGCGGTCCGCCGAGCAGGACACGGCGATCGCGACCGGGCAGGACGCGCCGTGCCGGGGCAGCCGCACCACGCGTACGTCGTGGCAGAAGTACTTGCCGCCGAACTGCGCGCCGATGCCGATCTTCTGGGTCAGCTCGAAGACCTTCTGCTCCAGGTCCTTGTCCCTAAAGCCGTGCCCCAGCTCGGAGCCCTCGGCCGGGATCTCGTCCAGGTAGTGCGCGGAGGCGTACTTCGCGGTCTTCAGCGCGTACTCGGCGCTGGTGCCGCCGACGACGATCGCCAGGTGGTACGGCGGGCAGGCGGCCGTGCCCAGCGAACGGATCTTCTCCTCCAGGAACTTCATCATGGAGCCCTCGTTGAGGACCGCCTTCGTCTCCTGGTAGAGGAACGACTTGTTGGCGGAGCCGCCGCCCTTCGCCATGAACAGGAACTTGTAGGCGCCGCCGTCGGTCGCGTACAGCTCGATCTGGGCCGGCAGGTTGGAGCCGGTGTTCTTCTCCTCCCACATGGTCAGCGGGGCCATCTGCGAGTAGCGCAGGTTCAGGTTCTTGTACGCCTCGTAGATGCCGCGTGACAGGGCCGCCTCGTCGCCGCCCTCGGTGAGCACGTTCTGCCCGCGCTTGCCCATCACGATCGCGGTGCCCGTGTCCTGGCACATCGGCAGGACGCCCGCGGCGGCGATGTTCGCGTTCTTCAGCAGGTCGAGCGCGACGAACTTGTCGTTGCCCGAGGCCTCGGGGTCGTCGATGATGCGGCGGAGCTGCGCGAGGTGCGCGGGCCGCAGATAGTGCTGGATGTCGTGGATGGCCTCCTCGGCGAGCTTGCGCAGCGCCTCCGGCTCCACCTTGAGGAACGTGCGCCCGTCGGCCTCGAAGGTGGAGACACCCTCGGAGGTCACCAGCCGGTAGGGGGTGGTGTCCTCTCCCTGGGGGAGCAGATCGGTGTACGCGAACTCAGGCATCTCGCCCATTCCTCACTCGACAGACAGCGGCGTGCCTCCATTGGCAGCGTCCACCAGCGTAGAACCTGGCACCGACGCCGGGTCTGTGAGGTAAGGCTCAGTTCGGACAGAGGCCAGGACGCCCCCGTTTTCCACGGGGTGCCTGAGGCGGTGGTCGTCGGTTTTCCACAGGGAGCCCGGCGAGGGGTAGTCGCGATCTATCGCGTTTGGGTACGCTGCTGCCGTGGACCTTCAGAAGAGCTCCGACGCCACCCCGGCCACCGCGGCGGCCCCGGCCGAGCTGCGCGCCTCCGACGCCGACCGCGACCGCGTCACCGACATCCTGCGTGACGCCCTCGCCGAGGGCCGCCTCACGCCCCAGGAGCACGCCGAGCGCGTGGAAGGGGTGCTGGCCACCAAGACGGTGGGCGAGCTGGACCGCTTCGTCCGTGACCTGCCCGCCGCCCATTCCGGCCGCGCCACCCCCGCGTACGCCTCGGCGCCCAACAGACCCACCGCGGGCGCGATCCCGGTCGACGCCGACGAGAGCGTGGTGGCCGTGTTCAGCGCCGCCGTCCGCAAGGGCCGCTGGCGCGCCGGCCGCCGCATCCACGCGTACGCGGTGTTCGGCAGCGTCGAGATCGACCTCAGCGAGGCGATCTTCGAGTACCAGCAGGTGGTGATCAAGACGGTCTCCGTGTTCGGCAGCATCGACATCCGCGTCCCGGAGAACGTCTCGCTGCGCGGCAACGGCGGCGGCGTGCTCGGCAACTTCGAGGTGCACACCATGGACGCGGGCGACCCGAACGCCCCCGTGGTGTACATCGACGGCCTCGCCGTCCTCGGCAACGTGGAGGCGCGGCCCAGGCGCGGCAGGCTCGTCGCGGACATCCTCGACCGCTTCACCGGCAGACTCGGCGACCGCGTCGCCGACCGCGTGGACCGGGGTTTGCGCAAGCACCTGGACCGTTGACGCTTGTGAACGGGCGGGCGGCGCGCGGGAATTGGTCCAGCACCGGACGATCGATCACGCGGGAGAGCGCCCGGGCTTGGGAACGCAGTGCATAGGCGCGCGCACAGCGGGTAGGGCTTGCTGCATCGTCTCTTGGAGGGCGCTGTGGAACTTTCCCGGTGCCCGGCACGCTCGCGAAGCCGTCGTCAGGAGTAGACCGTGCTGCAACCGCCGCATCAGTCCCTGCAGGTAGCTGCCGTTCCGGCCCAGCGGGCGCCAGTGCGGGACCGGGATCAGGAAGCGCCATGGCACACGGAGGCGGTGTGCCGCCGCGACGAGGCCGGCCTGTTCTTCGCCCCCTCCAAGGAGCCCACCGCGGCCCGCCTCTCCCGCGAGGAGGCCGCCAAGCGCGTCTGCGCCCGCTGTCCGGTGATGGTCGAGTGCCGCGAACACGCGCTCCTGCAACCCGAGCCGTACGGCGTCTGGGGCGGCCTGACCGCCGCCGAGCGCCGCGTGGTCCTGGCCCGGCGCCGCCGCCGCGACCTGGAACTGAAGAAGGCCGCGCACGGCACGATAGCGGCGGCGGGCTGACCTCTTCGCCCGCGCACGGAAAGAGGGGCGCCCTCCGCACAAGGGTGCCCCTCTCCGGCGTCCGCGCCCGCGGGCCGACGGGCCGATGTGAACCTGCGGTGCGCACCGACGGGCCGGTGTGAACCGGTGGTGCGGCCCGGTCGGCGTGGTCCCGCGCCCGGCCCGATGTCAACTGCCGGGCGCGGGACCACACCGACCGGGCCTGTTTGGCCGGTCCTGCTGGGCCGGTCCTGCTGGGCCGGTCCTGTTTGGCCGGTTCCACGTGCCCGGCGTGGCCGCTACTACGCCGCTGCTACTCGGCCCCGCTGGGCACTTGGCCCTACTTGGCGCGGTCGAAGTCGATCGCGCTGTAGGCGCGCAGCTTGCTCAGCCGGTGTTCCGAGGTGATCTGGCGGACCGTCCCGGACTTGGAGCGCATGACGATCGACTCGGTCGTCGCGGTCTCCGAGCGGTAGCGCACCCCGCGCAGCAGCTCGCCGTCGGTGATGCCGGTGGCGACGAAGAAGACGTTCTCGCCGGAGACCAGGTCGCTCGTGCCGAGGACGCGGTCGAGGTCGTGCCCGGCGTCGACCGCCCGCTGCCGCTCCTCGTCGTCCTTGGGCCACAGCTTGCCCTGGATGGTGCCGCCGAGACACTTGACCGCACAGGCCGAGATGATGCCCTCGGGCGTGCCGCCGATGCCGAGCAGCAGGTCGATGCCGGTGCCCTCGCGCAGCGCCAGGATCGAGCCCGCGACGTCGCCGTCGGAGATCAGCTTGATGCGGGCGCCGGTCTCCCGGATCTCCTTGATGATCCCGTCGTGCCGGGGCCGGTCGAGGATGACGACGGTGACGTCCTCGGGGGTGACGCGCTTGGCCTTCGCGACGCGGCGGATGTTGACCGACACGGGCGCGTTGATGTCGACGAAGTCGGCCGCCTCCGGGCCGGTGACCAGCTTGTCCATGTAGAAGACGGCGGACGGGTCGAACATGGTGCCGCGGTCGGCGGCGGCCAGCACGGCGATCGCGTTGGTCATGCCCGCGGCGGTGAGGGTCGTCCCGTCGATCGGGTCGACGGCGATGTCGCACTCGGGGCCGGTCCCGTCGCCCACCTGTTCCCCGTTGAAGAGCATCGGGGCTTCGTCCTTCTCCCCTTCGCCGATGACGACGACGCCGTTCATCGAGACGGTGGAGACGAGGGTCCGCATGGCGCGGACGGCGGCGCCGTCGGCACCGTTCTTGTCGCCGCGGCCCACCCAGCGGCCCGCGGCCATCGCGGCGGCCTCGGTGACGCGGACGAGTTCGAGGGCGAGGTTGCGGTCGGGGGCTTCCGACGGGACTTCGAGTTCGGACGGCAGATGATGCTCGGTCATCGAGACGCACCTTTCTGATACGACGACGGCCGGATGAGGGTGATGCCCCCGACTCTATCGCCAGGCTGACAAAATGAGCAGGGGGGCCCACGGATGAGCAGGCCAGGGCACCTGCGACGATAGGGGCGTGGCAGGTACGAAAGGCAAGCAGTCGGTCCGGGACATGATTCTCTCCCTGGGCCTCATCGGGCTCATGGCGGGCGTCATCTACATCTTCATCCCGCACGACGACTCCGCGCCCGACATCCAGCGCGTCGACTACCGGGTCGAGCTGCTGACCGCGCGCCGGGCGGCGAGCTATCCGGTGGCGGCTCCGGCCGGGCTGCCGGACGCGTGGAAGCCGACCTCGGTGCGGTACGACGGCAGCGAGTTCGATGTCTGGCACCTCGGCTTCCAGGACCCCGACGGTCAGTACGTGGCGGTCGAGCAGTCCACTCAGCGCCCGGCCGTCTTCATCGACTCGGCCAGCCAGGGCGCGCGGGCGACCAAGGTGACCCAGCGCATCGGCGACCGCACGTGGCAGCGCTACGAGGGCGACCACTACGACGCCCTCGTCCTGAAGGAGAAGCGGTCCACGACGGTGGTGACCGGCACGGGCTCCTTCGAGGCGCTGACGAAGATGGCGCGGTCCCTCAAGACGTCGTAGCCCTGGAGGCCGAGGGCGAGGGCGCGAGCGCGTACGGCCGCGAACAACGAGGGACAACGAGAGACAACGACGGAACAGCGAGGGACAGCGAAGAAGGGCCCCGGCGGGTGTGCCGGGGCCCTTCCTCGTACGGTTCTGCCGGTCCGTCGGTCGATCGGGCAATCGGCCGGTCGTCCGGCGGCGGTGTGCTGCGCCGGGTCAGACGGTGGTGATGACCTCGTCGAGCGCCAGACGCGGGGAGCGCGGGAACCAGGCGTCCTCACCGGGCTTGCCGATGTTGACGACCATCAGCGGGGTGTGGTCGTCGTCCAGGAACTCCTTCTGGATCCCGGCGAAGTCGGCACCGGTCATCGGGCCGGCGGCGAGACCCGCGGCACGGACGCCGATGATGAAATACGCGGCCTGGAGCGCGGCATTCAGCAGGGCGGCGCTCTCCCGGGCGGGGCGCTCGGAGAAGAACATGTCCTTGGCGGCGGGGAAGTGCGGCAGCAGGGCCGGCAGCTCCTCGTGGAACTCGTTGTCCGCGGAGAGGATCGCGACCAGCGGGGCGCTCGCGGTCTTCGCCTGGTTGCCCTCGGCGAGGTGCCGCACGAGGCGCTCGCGGGCCTCGGGGGAGCGGACCAGCGTGATGCGCAGCGGCGACTGGTTGAAGGCGGTCGGGCCGAACTTGACCAGGTCGTAGATGGCCTGGACCTGCTCGTCGGTCACCGGCTCGTCGGTGAAGGTGTTCGCGGTACGGGCCTCGCGGAACAGCAGGTCCTGGGCGGCGGGGTCAAGGACGAGAGACATGGCAAACCTTCTCGGTGCGTGCGTGGATCCGTGGGGGATCTGTGGGCAGCACTGAATGTACGGCTCATAGGTTTAAAGTTCAACCAAAACCGGGGGTGGGGTGATCAGCTTCACAGGGGGCGGTGTGCTGTGCGCGGCGCGCGGTGTGCTGTGCGCGGCGCGCGGTGGGCTGTGTGAGGTGCGCGGTGTCGGTCGGTCGGCGTGCCTCCGGCGTGGGGATACGCACCGGCGGGGCGCGGGATGTGTGCGGCGCGGTGCGGAACGTGCGCCGGCGGGGCGTCCCCTGCGCAGGGAGCGCCCCGCCGACGTAGGTCACGTCACGCCAGGTCGCGTCGGTGGCTAGCGGCTGCCGGCGTCCTCCGCCGTGCCGCGCGTGCCGCCGGTGCCGCCCGTGCCGCCCGTCTCCTCGCCCTCCCGGGCCTCCTCCTCGGCCAGGGCCGCGTCCAGCCGGGCCCGCGCGCCCTCCAGCCAGCGCCGGCACACCTTGGCCAGCTCCTCGCCGCGCTCCCACAGGGCCAGGGACTCCTCCAGGGTCGTACCGCCCGCCTCCAGACGGCGTACGACCTCGATCAGCTCGTCCCGCGCCTGCTCGTACCCGAGCGCCTCGTCCACCTTGCTGGTCATGCGCCCACCCTATGCATCGACTCGAACCGTGAATTCACCCTCGGCGACCCGCGCCCGCAGGGTCTCGTCCGCCGTGACCTCCGCCGGGTCGCGGACCACGTGCCCGTCGGCCTTCTGCAACACCGCGTAACCCCGCTGGAGGGTCGCCGCGGGGGAGAGGGCCACCACGCGCGCGTGCGTGTGCGTCAGCTCCGAGTCCGCGCGGTCCAGGAGATGCCCGAGCGTGCGCCGCCCCCGGTCGAGCAGCGCCGCCATCTGGTCGTCGCGCACGTCGATCATCCGGTGCGGGTCCTCTATCGAGGGCCGGGCCAGCGCGTGCGCGAGACCACGCTCCTCGCGGTCCACGAACGCCCGCACGCTGCGGCGCGCCCGGTCCCGCAGCAGCCGCACCCGCTCGAACTCCTCGCCCACGTCGGGAACGACCTTCTTGGCGGCGTCGGTCGGTGTGGACGCCCGCAGGTCGGCCACGTGGTCCAGCAGCGGGTTGTCCGGCTCGTGCCCGATGGCCGACACCACCGGCGTACGACAGGCCGCGACCGCGCGGACGAGCTGTTCGTCGGAGAACGGCAGCAGATCCTCCACGCTGCCGCCGCCGCGCGCCACGACGATCACGTCCACGTCCTCGTGCGCGTCCAGCTCCTTCACGGCCTGTACGACCTGCGGCACCGCGTGGACGCCCTGCACGGCGACGTTGCGCACCTCGAAGCGGACGGCGGGCCAGCGGTGCCGCGCGTTCTCCAGCACGTCGCGCTCGGCCGCCGAGGCGCGCCCGCAGACCAGCCCGATGAGCTGCGGCAGGAACGGCAGCGGCTTCTTGCGGTCGGCCGCGAACAGCCCCTCGGCCGCCAGCGACTTCTTGAGCTGTTCGAGCCGGGCGAGCAGCTCGCCCACGCCGACCGGCTTTATCTCGGTCGCCCGCAGCGAGAGCTGGCCGCGCGGCGCGTACCACTCCGGCTTCGCCTGGACCACCACGCGGGCGCCCTCGCTCACCACGTCCGCGACCGCGTCGAACACCTGCCGGAAGCAAGTCACGCTCACCGAGATGTCGTACGACGGGTCGCGCAGCGTCAGGAAGACGACGCCCGCGCCGGGGCGCCGCGACAACTGGGTGATCTGCCCCTCGACCCAGACCGCGCCGAGCCGGTCGATCCATCCCCCGATGAGCCGTGACACCTCACCGACGGGCAGCGGAGCGTCCGCGGACGTATTGAGAGCCATGCGCCCGAGCGTAGTGGCCCCCACCGACATCCCCTCCCCTCCGGCACGGGACGGCTCCGGGGCTTGTGGGGGAGGGGTGCGTGGGTACCTCGGCCGGCCGAGACGCCGGGCCCCCTGCCAGAGGCGCCGGGTCCGCCGGGCGCATGCCAGGGGTGCCGGGTTCGTAGGCCGCCCGGGGTGCCGGCATCGCCGTACGCCCCGGGCGGCGGCCCCGACCGATCAGGGGCCCCAGGCGACGCTGTCCACCCGGGACCGCCGTCCGCCGACTCCCGTCCGCCGACTCCCGTACGCCCGCAGCCGGGGTCGCTACCCCGACCCCCTCCCTCAGCCCCCCTCCCTCAGCCCGCCCCCGCCCCCGTCTCGGCCTCCGCCCCCGCGTCCATCCCCCCGTCTTCCCGGCGGCCCCGCTGGGTGAGCAGGACCGTCAGGCCGATGGCCAGCCAGATCGCGCCGACCACCTGGGATGTGCCCGAGGCCTCGACGATCACGGCGATGGTGATGGCCGCACCGAGGACGGGGACGACGACGTGCCGCCACCAGACGGGCGGCCCGCTCCGGCGGCGTACGGCGAACCAGCCCACCACCGACGCGTGCAGCAGGGTGAACGCGGTCAGCGCGCCGATGTCGACCACCGAGACCAGCTTGTCGAGGCCGTCGTCGCGGCGGGCCGCCCACACCGCCGCGACCAGCGTGATCACCGCCGCGCAGACCAGCGCCGCCCGCGGCACCCCGGAGTCCGTCCGGGCCAGCGCCCGGGGAAGCCGCCGGTCGCGGGCCATCGCGAAGAGCAGCCGCCCGGCCGCCGCCTGGCCCGCGAGCGCCGCGAAGGCCGCGCCGATCGCCTTGCTGACCGCGACCAGGTTGTGCAGCCAGTCGCCCACCGAGGCGTCCACCGCGTCGTAGAAGGCCGACCCCTGCTTGCCGGGCTCGGCGGCGAGCCGCGCGGACGACAGCGGCTCAAGGAGCGCCACCAGATACGTCTGCGCCACGAACAGCACGCCCGTCAGCGCCAGGCAGAACAGGACCGCCTGGGCCACCTTCCGCGAACCGCCCGTCACCTCCTCCGCGAAGGAGGCGATCGCGTCGAAGCCGAGGAACGACAGGACCGCCACCGACACGGCCCCGATGACCGCCGACAGCGCGAACGCGCCCTGCGTCCCGTCACCCGCCAGGGGGGACAGCCAGTCGCGATGGGCGCCGTCGCGCGCGAGCATCACGACCGCCGACACGACGAAGACGAGAAGCACCACGATCTCCAGCGCGAGCACCAGGAAACCGACCCGCGCGGCGGTCCGCACCCCCCACAGATTGAGGAACGTCGTGATGACGACGGCCAGCGCGGTCCACACCCACCGGGAGACGTCCGGGACCAGCGAGTTCATCGCGATACCGGAGAACAGATAGGCCACGGCCGGGATCAGCAGATAGTCCAGCATCACCATCCACCCGGCGATGAACCCGGCCTCCTTGCCCAGCCCCGCGCGCGCGTAGGCGAACACCGAGCCCGCCTGCGGGACCACCCGGACCATCTGCGCGTAGCTGAAAGCGGTGAACGCCATCGCGACCGTCGCGACGACGTAGACCAGCGCGACCGCGCCGTGCGACTTCGCGTCCAGCGTCCCGTAGACGCCGACCGGCGCCATGGGGGCGATGAACAGCAGCCCGTAGACGACCAGGTCGCGGAAGCCCAGGCTGCGCCGCAGTCCGTGGCCGGCGGGCGCGGAGCCGTCGGTGGTCCGCGTGTCGGACATCGTGCCTCCCGAGGTTTGTGCGGGCCCCACCCCTCCCGGCTTCCCCAGTCTCGCCGGTCTCCCCAAGGAGGCGATCTTTGACCCGCCGGGTACGGCCTTACGATGGGTGCCATGACTGCTTCGACTGGCCGCCGTGTCCTGCTCGCCGCCCCCCGGGGCTACTGCGCGGGCGTGGACCGTGCCGTGATCGCCGTCGAGAAGGCCCTTGAGCAGTACGGGGCCCCGATCTATGTCCGCCACGAGATCGTCCACAACAAGTACGTCGTGCAGACCCTGGAGAAGAAGGGCGCGATCTTCGTCGAGCAGACGGCGGAGGTCCCCGAGGGCTCCATCGTCATGTTCTCGGCGCACGGCGTGGCCCCCGCCGTCCACGACGAGGCCGCCGCCGGCAAGCTCGCCACCATCGACGCGACCTGCCCGCTGGTCACCAAGGTCCACAAGGAAGCCGTCCGGTTCGCCGACGACGACTTCGACATCCTGCTCATCGGCCACGAGGGCCACGAGGAGGTCATCGGCACCTCCGGCGAGGCCCCCGACCACATCACCCTGGTCGACGGCCCCGAGGACGTCGCCAAGGTCGAGGTCCGCGACCCCTCCAAGGTCGTCTGGCTCTCCCAGACCACCCTCTCGGTCGACGAGACCATGGAAACGGTCGACGCCCTCAAGGAGAAGTTCCCGCTGCTCATCTCCCCGCCGAGCGACGACATCTGCTACGCCACGCAGAACCGTCAGCTCGCCGTGAAGCAGATGGGCGCCGAGGCCGACCTGGTGATCGTCGTCGGCTCGCGCAACTCCTCCAACTCGGTGCGGCTCGTCGAGGTCGCCAAGCTCGCCGGCGCCCGCGAGGCCTACCTCGTGGACTTCGCCGACGAGATCGACGAGGCCTGGCTGGACGGCGTGACCACGGTCGGCGTCACTTCCGGCGCCTCCGTCCCGGACGTCCTGGTCGAGCAGGTCCTGGAGTGGCTCACCCGGCACGGCTTCGAGGACGTGGAGATCGTCAAGGCCGCCGAGGAGTCCATCACCTTCTCGCTGCCCAAGGAACTGCGCCGCGACCTGCGCGCCGAGGCGGCCGCCCTGGTGGCGGAGCGCACGGGTGGAACGTCAGCGGGTAAGACCGGCGGCCCGTCCGTCGGCACCTCCGCCGATACGTCCGTCGGCGCCTCCGCCGATACGTCCGCTGCTGCCCCCGCCGGTGCCTCGGGTGGTACGTCCGGGGAGTGACCGTCAGTCCCACGACGTAACGTGGGGCCATGCAGATCTTCGGTGTGGACATTGGCGGATCCGGGATCAAGGGTGCCCCCGTGGACCTTGACCGCGGGGACCTCGCGGAGGAGCGCTTCAAGGTGCTCACCCCGCATCCGGCGACGCCCGACGCGGTGGCCGACGGCGTCAAGGAGGTCATCGACCACTTCGGCTGGTCGGGCCCGGTCGGCATCACGTTCCCGGGCGTGGTGACCGGCGGCTCCACGATCCGTACGGCCGCCAATGTCGACAAGTCCTGGATCGACACCGACGCGGGAGCCCTGCTCGGCGAGCGGATCGGCGGCCTGCCGGTGACCGTGCTGAACGACGCGGACGCGGCGGGCGTCGCGGAGATGCAGTTCGGCGCCGGCAAGGACCGCGCCGGCACGGTCATCCTCCTCACCTTCGGCACCGGCATCGGCAGCGCCCTGTTCATCGACGGCGAGCTGGTCCCGAACACGGAGCTGGGACACCTGGAGCTGAACGGCCACGACGCCGAGAAGCGGGCCTCCACCAAGGCCAAGGAGGACCACGAGCTGACCTGGGAGCACTGGGCGCGCCGCGTCACCAAGTACCTGGCCCACGTGGAGATGCTGTTCTCGCCGGAGCTGTTCATCATCGGCGGCGGCGTGAGCCGCAAGGCCGACAAGTTCCTGCCGCTGATCGAGGGCATCACCGCGGAGATCGTCCCGGCGCAGCTTCAGAACAACGCGGGGATCGTGGGGGCGGCCATGCGGGCGGCGAAGGTGGCGCGGTAGCGGGGGCGCGCTGGCGGCGCGCCGGCCGGAGTCTCAAGTGGTCCCCGACCCCTCGGGGAAGCGTGGCCGGCGCCCGCCCGATGACGGCCGGTTCGGCGGCCCGGCGCCCGCTCGATGACAGCCGACTCGGCGGCTCGGCGTCCGACTCGGGCTCCCGGTCAGCGGGCCTGTCGCCCCACCTGAGGCCCACTGCCCCGCGGAGCCGGCGCTTCCGCTTCTCCCGCCTTCTCCTTCTTCGAGGGCTGTCCCGCCTGGGCGGCCGCCGTCAGGGCCCGGCGCCGGGCGGCCCGGCGGGCCATGAGCCGCACACGGCGGACGAGTACGACAAGACCGGCGACCAGCGTGCCGCCGTACAGCCAGCCCGCCTGGAGGGCGAGGGCGGTGACCAGGCCCATGAAGCGCCCGCTGATCCCACCGTCGCCGGCGTCGGCCACGGGGAGCAGCCCGAGGGTGAAGGCGATCGGCGCGACCACGGGCGCGGTGACCAGGTCGCCGGGCCGTACCCACAGCGCGGTCAGCAGGCACACCGGCAGGAACAGCACGCCGTAGACGGCCTGGGAGCCGCCGAGGAGGAGCTGGTCGAGGCAGGCGAGGACGAACATCGACGCGCCGCAGAAGAGTCCGCTGCCGAGGCCGGTGAGGCGGGGGTTCGGCAGTCGCCGCGCGGTCCGCGCACCGGTGCCGGCGGGCTTCCGTACCGCCGGGGAGCCCCGTCGGACACCGTCTGCGGTGGCTCGCCCGGCCTGCGCCGGGACGGGTGTGCCGCGTCGCGGTCGGTACTGGGGGGCGTGCGTCCTGTGTTGCTCCACCGGACCAACTTAGGTCGTTTTATGTGTGGAACGGCTCTTCGGACACGCCGGGGAGCGGCGGAATGCGGGGCCATGGAAAGACCTTGGCCATGCGTTCGATACCTCGCCGGGAGGCGCCGGGGCACGCCGTAGACTGGTGGATCGGCCCGCGCTCTCCGAGGGCCCTTCGCCCATCCTCTCGTACGGGAAGTCGCAACGTGTCGCTCACGATCGGAATCGTCGGTCTGCCCAATGTCGGCAAGTCGACCCTGTTCAACGCCCTGACCAAGAACGACGTGCTCGCGGCCAACTACCCGTTCGCCACGATCGAGCCGAACGTCGGCGTGGTCGGCGTCCCCGACCCCCGTCTGACCAAGTTGGCCGAGATCTTCTCCTCGCAGCGCGTCCTGCCGGCGACGGTCGACTTCGTCGACATCGCGGGCATCGTGCGGGGCGCCAGCGAGGGCGAGGGGCTGGGCAACAAGTTCCTCGCGAACATCCGCGAGTCGGACGCGATCTGCCAGGTCATCCGCGCCTTCAAGGACGAGAACGTCGTGCACGTCGACGGCAAGGTCTCGCCCAAGGACGACATCGAGACGATCAACACCGAGCTGATCCTCGCCGACCTCCAGACGATCGAGAAGGTCCTGCCGCGCCTCCAGAAGGAGTCGCGCATCAAGAAGGACATCGCGCCCAAGGTCGCGGCGGTCGAGGCGGCCAAGGAGATCCTGGAAAAGGGCGACACCCTCTTCTCGGCGGGCATCGTCCAGGGCTCCGGCAACGAGGAACTGCTGCACGACCTGCACCTGCTCACGACGAAGCCGTTCCTGTACGTGTTCAACGTGGACGAGGACGAGCTGGTCGACGAGACCTTCAAGGCCGAGCAGCGCGCGCTGGTCGCCCCGGCCGAGGCGATCTTCCTCAACGCCAAGCTGGAGCAGGACCTGGCGGAGCTGGACGAGGAGGACGCGCTGGAGCTGCTGGAGTCGGTGGGCGCGGAGGAGCCGGGCCTCGCCACGCTGGCCCGGGTCGGCTTCAACACGCTGGGCCTCCAGACCTACCTGACGGCCGGCCCCAAGGAATCCCGCGCCTGGACCATCAAGAAGGGCGCCACGGCCCCTGAGGCCGCCGGAGTCATCCACACGGACTTCCAGAAGGGCTTCATCAAGGCCGAGGTCATCTCCTTCGCCGACCTGGTCGAAACAGGCTCGGTAGCCGAGGCCCGAGCCAAGGGCAAGGCCCGCATGGAGGGCAAGGAGTATGTGATGCAGGACGGGGATGTTGTGGAGTTCCGCTTCAACGTGTAGCCGTTCGATTACTACATGTTAGGCATTAGGTCAAACATGCACGTCAGAAGGGATCGGGCTCTGTCGACTCCGATCCCTTCGTCATCCCCGTGCTGGATGGGTGCTGGATATTCTGACGTGTGGTCAGCGGTGGTCAGGTGTCGTAAACGGTGGACCGGTGCCCCACGTGAACGACCCAGACCACCAGTTCCCCGTTGTCGATCGTGTAGACGACGCGGTAGTCGCCGACCCGAAGGCGCCGGCGGTCTGGCTGGGACACGAGTGCGGTGGTGTTGAAGCCGAGCGGATCGCTTTCCAGCTCGGTCAGCTTGGCCAGGATGCGCAGTGCCATCTCGCGTGGGATCTTCCGAAGCTCGGCCTGCGCCTCGGGGCGGAAGACGGTTCGGTACTCACTCACTGCGCGCCAGCGTCTCCCTCATGATGTCCTCGATCGGGATGCCGGGGGCGGGGTTGGCCATGCGCTCGTCGATGATCCGGTTGATCTCGCGCTCTTCCCACTCCTGGTACTTGCGGAGTACCTCGATCGAGACGACGGCGGCGACTTCCTTGCCGCGGCGCGTGATCACAGTAGGTACGTCATCGCGATCGGCGCGCTCCACGACCTCCGCCAAATGTGCGCGCACGTCGCGGATGGTCTCTATGGGCAGCGGCTGTGTCATGCGCTCAAGCGTACCGAGTGTCCCATGTGTACACAACGGGAATGGGGATGGCGGGTGGCTTCCTTCGTTTCGGCTCCGCGTGCTGGATGCACTGGATGAACTCGCACCGTGCTGGATCCGTGCGGGATACAGGCTTCGAAACCGATGTTTCCGCAGGTCGCAGCCCTGTACTACATGTTCCGCTTTAATGTGTGATCAGTTCATTACTGCGCGTTAAGTGACTCGTCAGGCGTGCGGGTCAGAAGGGGTCGGCTCCCCCGGGGGTCGGCCCCTTCGCTGTCGCGGTGCTGGATGAGTGCTGGCACAGGGGGCATGCTAACCCTTAGGTTACTAACATTGTTGTTAGTTTCATGGGTGGAGGTCGGCGGAGGTGGTGGATTTCGTGGGCCGACGGCAGGAACTGGCGACGCTGGAGCGAGAGCTGCAGAAGGTGGCGGCAGGGGTGGGCGGGGAGCGGCCGGGTCGGTGCGTGATGTTGCGTGGGCGGCGCCGGGTGGGCAAGTCGCGATTGGTCGAACGGTTCGCGGAGCACTCCGGATCTCCGTTCTTGTTCTACGCGGCGACCGGTGCGTCCCCCAGGAGTGATCTGGCGCGGTTGGCCCGGGACGCCCAAGCGTCGACGCTGCCCCTGGCGGGGCTGGTGGCCGCCGCACGGCCGGAGAGCTGGGACGCCGCGTTCGACGTGCTGGCCGCGGCGCTGCCCGCCGACCGGGCGAGCGTGCTGGTCATCGACGAGGTGCCGTACCTGATGGACGCCGGCGGCGCCTTTGAGGGGATGCTGCAACGGGCCTGGGACCGGGTACTGGAGACCAAGCCGGTGCTGCTGGTCCTCATCGGTTCCGATCTGTCCATGATGGAGGCGCTGAACAGCTACGGACGCCCCTTCCACCAGCGCGGCCGGGAGATGGTGCTGGGACCGCTGAACCCCGCCGAGGTGGGGCGGATGCTCGGGCTGGAGCCGGCGGAAGCCTTCGACGCCGCGCTGGTCACCGGCGGGCTGCCGCTGATCTGCGCGCAGTGGCCGCGGGGTGCGGGGCTGTGGGACTTCCTCGGTGAGGCGCTGAGCGACCCGGTCTCGGCCCTGCTGGTGTCGGCCGAACGTTCACTGGCTGCCGAGTTTCCCCCGCAGGCTCAGGCGCGTACGGTGCTGGCGGCCATCGGCAGTGGTGAGCGGACCTTCACCAACATCGCTCGTGCGGCAGGCGGAATCGGGGCCACGCCGTTGCAACGAGCGCTGGAGTTGCTCACGGGCAAGCGGATCGTCGCCGCGGAGCTGCCCGTATCGCCGCGTCCGTCGAAGGACCGCCGGTACCGGGTGGCAGATCCCTACCTCCGGTTCTGGCTGCACCTGCTCGGCCCCTCCATGGAGGAGATCGAGCGAGGGCGGGGCGATCTGGCCTTGGCGCGGGTCCGGGAGAGCTGGACCAGCTGGCGCGGTCGGGCGGTCGAGCCGCTCATCCGTGAGGCGCTCGCCCGGATACTGCCCGACGATCAGCTCGCGGCAGCCCCCGCGGTGGGCGGCTACTGGACCCGTACCAACGATGTGGAGATCGATATCGTCGGGGCGGACCGCGCCCCCGTCGCCAGGGAGCTGTTCTTCGTCGGCTCCATCAAGTGGCTGGAGCAGTCGCCCTTCGACCGGCATGATCTGGCGGCTCTGCGTCGCCACCGTGCCGCCCTCACCGACGAACCTGTTCCGGTCGTGGCGGTCTCGCGCAGCGGCGTGGAGTCTCCGGGCCTCGACGCAAGCTACGGCCCCGGTGATCTGCTGACCGCCTGGCCGCTGTGAGGGGCGGATCGCCCTTGGACGTGGGCCGTTGACGGCACTGTTGTGCGGCGGTCGCGAAGTGGCGGCGCTCGCTACCTGGGGAGACACGGGCCTCCGATCGTTCACACCGTGCACGTCACGCACACCGTCCACGTCATGCACGTCATGTACGGCATGCATGTCGTTCACGGCAAGTCGTGGGCAGCCTCGACCGTCAGGGGGCTGGCGACCAGGCAGCGGGGGGCGGTGGCGTTGGTTTCGAGGGGGATCGTGACGCGGGCCAGGCCCCGCATCCACGTTGCCGTTCCGGCCAGTTCGGGCGCGTGGTCGAGGGCCGCCAGCAGGGAGCGGACGCCCGCGTGCGGGGTCGGCGGGTCGGCGGGGTCCTCGGGGTCCGAGGGGTCCGGTGCCGGGGGAGGGGTCGCAGACAGTGCCTCGACCGCGCGGCCGGCGTGGGTGAGGAAGGTCGTCCCCGACGAGCTGTCGCCGCCGCCGATGGCTTCCAGGACCGGTCCCTCGACCGGTACGGGGGACAGTCCCAGCAGGTGGTGCGCCGAGCCGTGCAGGAGGAGCCGGCAGTCGGTCTCGTGGGCCGGGACCTCGCCGGGCGCCGGGTCGCTGAACAGCACGAGGTTCCGGTACGCCCCGTTCAGCGTGACGCATCGCAGCGGTGCCTCGAACTGGACCCACTGGCCCGGGCGCAGATCCGGCTCCGCGTACCAACGCGCCGTCCGGTTCAGGTGCCGGTCCACCTGGTCCAGGCGGCGCAGCCGATCCTGTTCCCCGTCGGCGACCGGAGCGTCGATGTCGATCCCGCCGAACGGTGTCGCCAGCTTCAGGGCGCCGGTCCTGGGCACGCGGCGGCTCGGCAGGAACTGGCGCAGCTTGCCGTCCGACAGATAGATCAACTCGCGCACTGTGGCCCCCGATTCGCGTATCCGTGCCCCGCGGTCATCTTTTCAGCAGGGGTCTTCGGCCGGAGGTCTTTCGGCCGGAGGCGGGCGGCGCCGGTTCAGGCGGCGGACGTCCAGTCGGTGGGGTCGGCCGTGCTGGCGTTTCGTTCGTGCAGCATGCGGCGTTTCTCCGTGGCCCGCGCGACAGCCCATGCCGCGCCGGTGAGGGGGAGCGCGGCCCACAGTGCGTAGAGCGCGGGGCGGTGGGAGTGCGCGCCGAGGACGGTGACCGCGGCCGTGGACGCCATAGCCAGGGCGAGGTGCCCGCACAGCAGGCGGCCGAGGTGACGGGCGATCTTGGTGGCGGTGTGCGCGGTCACCGGCAACTCCTGGCAGTCGGGGCGACCGTGGGATCGGTCGTGCGGGTGGTGCCGGACAGGAGTGGGGGCGTCGTCGTTCCGGTGGGGGACCGGGAAACGGCGGTGGTGAAGCGGGAAACGTGGGGTGTGATCAGGATGCCTGTGCTGTCCCCCGGAGACCTCTGCGTATTACAGCCATTCCCGAAAGCCGTACGAAGTGGGGCGAATTGGTGATGGATGTCGGACGGAAAGGGGCGTAAGGGGGTTTTCTCTTGGTATGGACCTGGCGGGAAAGGGGCGCCTGGGGGTTCGAAGGTGGCCCTGGGCGGTCGGCGGTTGTCGGTTTTTCGGCGGGGTCGGGTCTGTGGATCGGGCGGGGTGGTGTCAGTGGGGCGTGGCAGGATGCGCGCATCGGATGACGAGTGGTCCGGGCGAATCGGGCGTATGGCGCGTTGGGGGTGTCAGGGTGGCTGGTGTGGAGGGGGCAGCGTGGGGCCGGTCCGGCGCCGGGGGGTACGTCGACGGTGGGTACGGGTCCGGCCAGGGCCCCGGCCATATGTACGGCGATGGCCAGGCGCCTGACGATGGCCAGGTGCGCCGGGATGGGCCGGTGTACGGCGGTGGGCAGGGGGCCGCCGCCCCGCCAGCCGGGCCGCCCTCCGCACAGGCCTCCGCCGCCCACGAACCCGGCTCGCAGGCCTCCGCCGCTCACGAACCCGGCTCGCAGGCTTCGGCCGCCCATGAACCCGGCTCGCAGGCTTCGGCCGCCCATGAACCCCGCGCGCACGCTTCCGCCGCCCATGAGCCTAGCCCGCGGGCATCCGGCGGTCCCGAAGCCTCCGGGGGGTCGTCCGGTGCGTATGAGGCCGGTAGGCAGGCCCCCGTCGCGCAAGTCCCCGTCGGGCGGCAGGTTCGGGTGTTGCTTGCCGAGGCCGGGCGGCTGTACGAGGCGGCTCGCGGGGTGCTCGCCGATCATGTTCGGGCCGTCGACGCCGTGCGTGCCGCCCTCGCGCCGCTCCGGGACGAACTCGTCGCCCGGGAGCTGGAGTCCATCCCCGTCTCCCGGTTGAAGGACGTCACCGAGGGGCGGCTGCGGCTCGCGGCGCTCGAGGCGGCTGGGCTCGGCTCGGTGCGGGCCGTGTACGACGCGAGCCGTGCCGACCTTCGGCAGATCCCCGGCGTCGGTGCCCAGACCGCCGACCAGGCCATCGCCGCCGCCCGGCAGATCGCCCGCGCCGTCGAGGAGACCGTCTCCGTACGGATCGACGTGGACCACCCCGAGCCCCGCACCACTGCCCTCGTCATCGCCCTGCGCCGGCTCGTCGAGGCCGGACCCGAGCTGCGCCGGGCCGTCGACGCCGCCCGGCACCTGGACGAGCGGCTCGGCGCCCTGCTCCCCGAAGCGGCCCCCGCCGCCGGCTGGCTGCGGCTCGCGGTCACCGGGCGCCGCCGCCGGCAGAGCGCCTTCGCCGCGGTCGTCGCGCTGCGCGCCCTCACCGCCGACGCCGCCGCCAGGGACGTGCACCTGCTGCTCGCGCAGGCATCCACCGACCTGCTGCGTGAACCGGCCTCCGAGATCGAGGCCTGGGTCGACTTCGAGCTGCGCTCCCCGGAGTACTACAGCCAGCTCGCCGAGATCGCCGACCACCCCGCCGGTGCCGCCGACGTCGAGGCGGCCGAGGGGTTCCTGCCCTCCGAGGTCGCCGAGCGCGTGCACGCCCAGCGCCTGGACGACACCCACCGCCGCGTCTCCCTGCGCGGCTACCAGTCCTTCGGCGCCCGGTTCGCCCTCGCCCAGCGCCGCGTCGTGCTCGGCGACGAGATGGGCCTCGGCAAGACCGTCCAGGCCATCGCGGCCCTCGCCCACCTCGCCGCCGAGGGGCACTCCCACTTCCTCGTCGTCTGCCCCGCCAGCGTCCTGATCAACTGGACCCGCGAGATCGGCGCCCGCAGCACCCTGCGCGCCTTCCCCGTGCACGGCGCCCACCGGCAGGACGCCTACACCGAGTGGCGCGAGCGCGGTGGCGTCGCGATCACCACGTACGACGTCCTGCACACCCTGCCGGTACCGGACGGTACGGGTTCGGCAGCGGGCGGCGGCCGTCGGGGCGCCGCTGGTCCGGGAAACGCTGGTCCGGGAAACGCCGGTGCGGGCAACGCCGGTTCCGGTGTCGTCGGTGGGGCGCCGCCCGGCATGCTCGTCGTGGACGAGGCCCACTACGTGAAGAACCCGGACGCCCGCCGCTCCAAGGCCGTCGCCGCCTGGACCGCCCGCTGCGACCGCGTCCTCTTCCTCACCGGCACCCCCATGGAGAACCGCGTCGAGGAGTTCCGCAGCCTCGTCCGCCACCTGCGCCCCGACCTGCTCCCCGCCATCCACAACAGCAGCGCCGCCGCCGGCCCGCACGCCTTCCGTACGGCCGTCGCCCCCGCCTACCTGCGGCGCAACCAGCGCGATGTACTCACCGAACTGCCCGCGCTCGTCCAGGTGGACGAGTGGGAGGAGTTCGGCCGGGCCGACCGCAGGGCCTACCGCGACGCCGTAGCCGCCGGGAACTTCATGGCCATGCGCCGGGCCGCCTACGCCCACCCCGAGCAGTCCGCGAAGCTCCAACGGCTGCGCGAACTCGTCGCCGAGGCCGCCGCGAACGGGCTCAAGGTCGTGGTCTTCTCCTACTTCCGCGACGTGCTCACCACCGTCGAGCAGGCGCTCCGGGGCGTGGAGGGGAAGGCGGCGGGGGCGCGGGTGTTCGGGCCGATATCCGGGAGCGTGGCCGCCGCCGACCGGCAGCGGCTGGTCGACGCGTTCACCGAGGCGGCCGGGCACGCGGTGCTGCTCTGTCAGATCGAGGCCGGCGGTATCGGCCTCAACCTCCAGGCCGCCTCCGTGGTCATCCTGTGCGAGCCCCAGGTCAAACCCACCCTGGAGCACCAGGCCGTGGCCCGCGCCCACCGGATGGGCCAGGTCCGTCCCGTCCAGGTCCACCGGCTGCTCGTCGCGGACAGCGTGGACGAACGGCTGCTGAGCATCCTGCGGAACAAGTCGCTGCTCTTCGACGCCTACGCCCGCCGCAGCGACATGGCCGAGGCGACCCCGGACGCCGTCGACGTCTCGGACAGCGGCCTGGCCCGCCGCATTGTCGAGGAGGAACAGCAGAGGCTTGCGGCGGAGGGAGCAGAGGGGACGGAGGGGGCCGGCGGAGCCGAGGGAGGGGGCTAGGCAGGGGGCGCGCCGATACGGATACGGCCGTGGATACGGACGCGGATATGGATACGGACGGGGACGCGGACGCGCACTCCGACTCCGGGGCCGAGCCCGACTCCGCGGCCGAGACAGACACCGACGTCAAGCCCGAGCCCGACTCCGGGGCCGAGACAGAAACCGACGTCAAGCCCGAGCCCGACTCCGACCTTGGGCCTGGGGTGGAACGCGAACCCGCGTTCCACCCCAAGCCCAAGAGCTGGACCCTCACTGCCGAGCCCTCACTCCCGGGCCATCCCCGTCTTCACCCCCGCCCCGCACAGCGGAACCACCGTCTCCCGTTCGCCGAGCGCGCCCTCACGTACCGCCGCCCAGCAGGCCACCCCGGTGGACTCGACGTACAGGCCGCGGCCCGCCAGGTCCGACTGGGCGTGCCGGATCTGGTCCTCCGTCACGGTCAGGAAGGCGCCGCCCGAGGCGCGTACCGCGCGGAGGATCTGGCGGGCCCGGGGCGGGTTGGGGATCGCGATGCCCTCGGCGAACGTGGGCGCCGTCGCCGTCACGCCGACCAGGTCCTCGGCGCCCTCCGCCCAGGCGTGCGCGAGCGGGGCGACGGCCGCGGACTGGACGGCGTACAGCGCGGGCCTGCGGTCGATCAGCCCCGCGCTGTGCAGTTCGGCCACGGCGAGCGCGGCGCCGAGCAGCAGTGTGCCGTTGCCCACCGGCACCACGATGACGTCCGGCAGGCGTCCGCCGAGGTCCTCCCAGAGTTCGTGCACGTACGTCTTCGTGCCGTGCAGGAAGTACGGGTTGTAGACGTGCGAGGCGTAGAACACGCCCTCCTCGTCGGCCGCCTCGCGGGCCGCCCGTGCCGTCGTCTCGCGGTCGCCCTCGACCACGCGCAGCCGCGCCCCGTGCGCCTCGATCTGCTCCAGCTTCTTCGGTGAGGTGCCCTCCGGAACGTAGACCGTGCAGGGCAGGCCGGCCCGGGCGCAGTACGCGGCGACCGCGGTGCCCGCGTTGCCGCTGCTGTCCGCGAGTACCTGCCGGGGGCGCAGCCGTAGCGCCAACTCGGCCAGCAGTACCGCCCCGCGGTCCTTGAACGACAGCGTCGGCATCAGGAAGTCGAGCTTCGCGGAGACCCCCTCGCGCAGGGCGACCAGCGGAGTGCGGCCCTCGCCCAGGCTCACGGTGGGACCGGTCAGCGGCAGGCATTCCGCGTACCGCCACAGCGAGTTCACCCGGCCGGTGAGCGACGAGAGCGGGGCCGGGATCGGCGCGAAGTCCAGATCGAGCGGCCCGCGGCACACCGGGCAGCACCAGGCGAGCGAACCGGCGGGGACACGCGTGCCGTCCGTCGGGCAGAAGCAGTCCGGCAGTGCAGTCATAGGCGCAGGTTAGACGCGGGGGAGGGGCGACGGCGCGGCAGGACCGGGCGCGGAGGCCAGGGGCACGCCCCCGGACCCACGCCGGCCGCCGACACCGCCGGCCCCGCCCGCCTGCTCCCGGGCCGGACCCCGGCCGACACCGCCGGCCCCGCCCGCCCGCTCCCCGGGCCGGACCCCGCCCGACACCCGCTCGTCCAAGAACGGCCACCTCACCCTCCGCCCCCGGGGCCCCCTCCGCCGACCCCGGGCCCCCTCCGACCGACCCCGGTCGCCCCGCCGGACGGAGCCCGGCCCCGGTCGCCGGTGGCCCACCCGCACGGCTCCCCCCGCCTCCCCCTTACGATGCGCCCAGCCATACGACAGTCCTCCGACAGTCGACCGGCAGCCGTACGCAGGTTCCACCGTGTGTGGACTAGGAGCAAGGGAACTCGTGGCCATACCCCCGCCGCCCGGGCCGCGGCAACCAGAGGGTCAGTACCCGCCGCAAGGGACACCACCGGGCGCTCCGGGCCCGCAGGGACCGCACGGATCGCAGGGACCGCACGGATCACAGGCACCGTACGGATCACAGGCACCGCAGGCACCGCAGGCACCGCAAGGGACGCCTGGGGCCTACTCGTCCCCGGCCCCGCCGGCCCCGTATCCCAACGCCCCGCACCCCCAGTACCCCGCGTACCCGTACCAGCAGCAGCCCTACGGCACCCCGTACCAGCCCTGGGGGCAGGGCTACTCCCCGTACAACCGGCCCGCGCCCGTCAACGGGCTCGCCATCGCCGCGCTGGTGCTCGGCATCCTCTGCTTCCTGCCCGGTGTCGGGCTGGTGCTCGGGATCGTGGCGCTCGCGCAGATCAAGAAGCGCGGGGAGCGCGGCAAGGGAATGGCGGTCGGCGGCATCGTGATGTCGTCCATCGGCGCCCTTCTGGTCGCGCTGATGTTCGCCACCGGGGGAGCGGACGACTTCTGGGACGGCTTCACCGAGGGCGCGGCCGGGAACACCTTCTCCCTCCGCAAGGGCGAGTGCTTCGACGCGCCCGGCGACACCCTGGAGGGCCTCGCCTACGACGTCGACAAGGTGCCCTGCGCCGGGAAGCACGACGCGGAGGTGTTCGCCTCGGTCACCGTCGCCGGCGACACCTTCCCCGGCGACTCCGCCGTCACCGACCAGGCCGACGACAAGTGCTACGCGCTCATGGACCGGTACGCGATGGACGCCTGGGCGGTCCCGGACGACGTCGACGTCTACTACTTCACGCCGACCCGGCAGAGCTGGCGCGTCGGCGACCGCGAGATCACCTGCATGTTCGGCAACACCGACGAGCAGGGCACCCTGACCGGCTCGCTGCGCAAGGACGTGACCACGCTCGACGGCGACCAGTTCGCCTATCTCGACGCGGCCCGCCTCCTCAACACGGCCATGGACTCCGCGCCCGACGAGCAGTACGTCGAGGACGATCTGCCGGGCCACAAGAAGTGGGCGGACCGGGTCTCCGACGCGCTCGTCGAGCAGAGCGGGAAGCTCCGCCGCCACACCTTCGGCCCGGCGGCGAGCGACAGCGTCGAGGCGCTGCTGAAGAACCTCGACCGGTCCCAGCGGGAGTGGGAGCGGGCCGCCGAGGCGCGGGACGCGGACGGTTTCTACGCCCACTACAAGAACGGCCTGAAGCTGATCGAGCCCAAGACGACGGTCACCACCCGCGAGGCTCTGGGCCTCGCCACCACCGTGCCGAAGGACGACGCCCCCGAGGGCGGCGACGGCGATGGCGGCGACAGTGGTGGCAGCGGTGGCGGCCGGGGCGGCAGTGGCGGGCGCGGCGGCGAAGGCGGCAGCGGAATGGCGGTGTAACGGCGGCCACAGCGGGGAGAAAGTGCCTGCGTAATGCCCTCACCGGACTCACTTCATCACATCGAGTGAATCTTTGGCCTTTGCTTGCATGGTACAACCCACGGTTGCCACGCTGTTGCTGTCTGTACAACCTGATGGGAGCCGCTAAGTGACTTTCGGTGAGCAGCCGGCCTACCTGCGTGTCGCGGGTGATCTGCGTAAGAAGATCGTCGACGGTTCGCTGCCACCGCACACCCGCCTCCCCTCGCAGGCCAGGATCCGCGAGGAGTACGGGGTGTCGGACACCGTCGCCCTGGAGGCGCGCAAGGTCCTGATGGCGGAGGGCCTGGTCGAGGGCCGCTCCGGCTCCGGCACCTATGTGCGCGAGCGCCCGGTGCCGCGCCGGGTGGCCCGCTCGGGGTACCGGCCGGACAGCGGGGCGACCCCGTTCCGCCAGGAGCAGGCCGACATGGCCGCGCGCGGCACCTGGGAGTCGCACAGCCGGCAGGTGGAGGCGAGCGGCGCGATCGCCGAGCGGCTCGCCATCCAGCCCGGCGACCGCGTGATGTGCACGAACTACGTGTACCGGGACGGTGGCGAGGCGATGATGCTCTCCACCTCCTGGGAGCCGCTGGCCGTCACGGGGCGCACGCCGGTGATGCTCCCCGAGGAGGGCCCGCTCGGCGGCATGGGCGTCGTCGAGCGGATGGCCGCCATCGACGTGATCGTGGACAACGTGACCGAGGAGGTCGGCGCCCGCCCCGGCCTCGCAGAGGAGCTGCTCGCGCTCGGCGGGGTCCCCGGCCATGTCGTCGTCGTCATCCAGCGGACCTTCTACGCCTCGGGCCGCCCGGTCGAGACGGCGGACGTCGTGGTCCCCGCCGACCGGTACCGCATCGCGTACCACCTGCCGGTGAAGTGACGCCCCTGCTAAGTGCCGGGTGACTATGCGCCCGCCGAGGTGACTTGACCCGGCCCGGCCTGACTGGACCCCGCTTGGCCCGCCTTGACCCCGCCTGACCCGCCCTGACGCGGCCTGGCCTGCCTTGATCCGAGGCGGACCGGGCCGGTTGGCCCGGGGGTGGGCTGGGTGTCCCGTCCGCGTAGCCGCCCAACTGGTGCCGCCGCGAACCCGGTTGGAATCTGGCCTTTCTCAAGTCCCGCCTCCCGGAACGCCTTCGCCCTGTTCGCGAGCGCGCGAGAGGCGGCCGACGGCGTGTTCGGCGGCGTGCGCCCCCTGTGACGGCGTCCCCTCTTGGCTGGTTGCGTACCTCTTTGTGAAAAGCCGTATTCGCTGCGTGAAGGTTAGGCGTAGGCTCGGGCATATGCGGAGTGCGGTTTCGTTAGAGGGCGGGGCAGGACGGGGGCCCGGGGCGGGAAGCGGAGGGGCTGGATGAACGACGGCACGATCACTCTTCCCTGGCTCGTCATACGGCAGGACGACAACGGCAATCGCTACCGCGTGGGCAGGTACGCGACCAGGGCCGAAGCGCAGAAGATCGCGGACAGCCTCGACGCCCGCGGCCACAAGCAGCTCTACTGGGTCGAGCGGATCGGGCAGAACGGAAGCCGGTGATCCACCGCGTCCGGACCCCCGCTCCACTCCCGTAGGCTCCGGCGCATGACGGAACGGATCGTGGTGGTCGGTGGCGCCCTGGTGCACGAAGGGCGCCTGCTCGCCGCCCGCCGCAGCGCGCCCCCCGAACTCGCCGGGCGCTGGGAACTGCCGGGCGGCAAGGTCGAACCCGGCGAGACCCCCGAGCGGGCCCTCGTACGCGAACTGCGCGAAGAACTCGGCGTGGAGACGGAACCGCTCGGGCGCGTCCCCGGCGAGTGGCCCCTGAAGCAGGGATACGTGCTCGTGGTGTGGGCCGCCCGCCTGCTGCCCGGCTCCGCCGCACCCCGCCCGCTGGAGGACCACGACGAGCTGCGCTGGCTCACCCCCGAGGAGATCTGGGACGTGGACTGGCTCGACCAGGACGTCCCGGCGGTGAAGGACGCGCTGCCGTGGCTCGGTACGGGGAGCGCGGCTTTCCCCGGCGAGGGGTGACGCGACCCGTCCGCGACCGGTCCGCGACCGGTCCGCGGCCCGTTCGCGATCCGTTCACGGGCCCGTTCACGATCCGTCCCGGGGGCCCGTTCGCGATCCGTCCGCGATGGGTCTGTGCCGGTGCGTGCCCGTGCGTGCCCGTGCGTGCCCGTGCGTGCCCGTGCGTGTGCCTGTGCGTGCCCCGTATGTGCTCCGTGCGCGGCGCGTACGCCGTTCGCCCCACAGGAGCCCGCTGAACGCGGTAAACCGGCGCCGATATCGGGTATGGGCTCACTAATCCCACGAAACCGGACATGGGTGAGTTCATGGTCTGGGAAGTGATCGACTTGATCGACACCGAGGGCGAGTGTGCCGAGTGGACCTTTCCCGCGGAGCCGGGTGCGGTCCGTACCGCCCGCGCCGCTGTCCGGGGGCAGCTCCGCACGTGGGAGCTGGACTCCGTCGGTGACATCGCCGTACTGCTGGTCAGCGAGCTGGTGACGAACTCCCTGCGGCATGCGACGGGCCCGATCGGCGTCCGTCTCAAGCGCCCCCTGGACGGCGAGCGCGCGTTGCGCGTCGAGGTCTCCGACCCCCTCCCCGACCCGCCGCGCGAGCGGTCCGCCGCGGCTGAGGACGAGAGCGGGCGTGGACTCCAGCTCGTGGCCGGGTCGTGCCGGAGCTGGGGCACCCGGCCCGGGGAGAACGGCAAGACCGTCTGGTTCGAACTGGCCGTGCCGGGATGAGGTCCCCTTCGGCGTCGCGCGGGGGTGAGGTGACCTGCCCCGGAGGGGTTGCGCCGGCGTGGTGGACCGGGCGCAGGGGCGCACGCTCGGCGCTCGAATGGTTCAGGCCACTGGCGGCTGACGGATTCTTTGATTCGACGGGGCGCCACCTGGTTAGAAGACTGGGAGTATGTCGCGGCCGGTCCAAAAACCATCGGGACCGTGCTGTGATCGTGAACACCGTGTTGTGCGGTGCCGTAGTGCTGGATACTGCGGGCAGCCGCCCCCGGTGACCGGTGCCGGACGCGGTGAGCTGGAGGGGACGGTTCGCGTGAGCGAGATACCAGCGAAGGCCACGGAGTCGGAGGACCCGTCGGACGGCGCGAGGGCTGATGCGGCGAGCGATTCCGCGCGCACGGCCCCCGGCGACGACGCGGGCCACACCTCGGGCGAAAGGGCGGATGGCGCTGCGGCCGGCCCGGTCGGCGAGACGACGACGGAGGGCGCGGTGCGCTCGGCGGGCTCGGAGGGCTCGGTGCCGGGTGACGAGCCGGGCGAGGCGCGGGGCGACGCCCCGGCGGGTGCGCGCAGTGGCACCCCGGCTGAGTCCTCTCCCGAGGCGCCCACCCAGGCCTCCCCTGAGGCACCCACCCAGGCGCCGACGGAGGTCTCCCCCGAGGCGCCCGCCCAGCCCACGCCCGTGGCGCCGCCCGAGGCGTCCGGTGACGTGCTGGGAGACGCGCTGTGGCAGACCTCGCCCCCCGGCTCGATCTACGACTACATCAAGGTCGCGTCCTTCTCCATTGGCGCCGACGGCCTGGTCGACCAGTGGAGCCTGCGCGCCGAACAGATCTTCGGCATCCCCGCCGAGCGGGCCGTCGGCCTGGACCCCATCGAGGCGTTCGTCGCCGCCGACCGGCGCGAGTTCGGCCAGCGCAAGATGGCGGAGATCCTGGACGGCCGCGAGTGGACCGGCCTGGTGCCCTTCCGGATGCCCGCCCCCGAGGGCGCGGCCGAGCCGTTCGAGGGCCTCGCCGAGGTCTATGTGATGCCCACCACGACCGAGGCCGGCGAGCGGGCCGCCGTGTGCATCGTCGTGGACGTCCGCACCCTGCGCAGCATCGAGACCGACCTCGCCGCCTCGCAGGCGATTTTCGGTCAATCTCCGTTCGGCTTCCTGCTGATCGACAAGGACCTGCGGGTCCGGCGGGCCAACGAGCGGTTCGCCTCGACCTTCGGCGGCCAGGCCGAGGACCACCACGGCAAGGGCGTCCACGACTACCTCCCGCACCCGGAGGCCGAACGCGTCACGGCGATCCTGCGCCGCGTCCTGGAGACCGGCGACTCCATCACGGACATGCACGTCACCGGCTACGTCCCCGGCTTCGAGGAGCGCCGGCACTGGTCCGTCAACCTCTACCGCGTACACAGCGGGAGCGGCCGGCCGATCGGTATCGCCTGGCTCGGGACCGACATCACCTCCCGTCGCGCCGCCGCCCGGGAAGCCGCCGCCGCGCGGCGCAATCTCGCCCTCCTGAACGAGGCGGGCGCCCGCATAGGCAACTCCCTCGACCTGGAGACCACCGCGCGCGAACTCCTCGACGTCGTGGTCCCCGGCTTCTGCGACCTCGCGACGGTCGACCTGTACCAAGGCCTGCTGGCCGGCGACGAGGCGCCGCCCGGTCTCGCGGACGGCAGCGCGGAACTGCGCCGGGTCGCGTTCGCCAGCGCCGTCTCCGACGCGCCGTTCGCCGGCGGCCAGGCACCCGTCGCCGTCGGCGCCGTCCACCACTACCCCTTCAACTCGGCCTGCGCGGACGCCCTGCGCACCGCCAAGCCGCAGTACGTCCCCGCCGACGAGGGCGGCCTCATCCAGTCGACGCTGGCCGTCCCGATGGTCGCCCACGACACGGTCGTCGGACTCGCCCAGTTCGCCCGGACCAAGGGCAGCGAACCGTTCGGGGACCGGGACCGCTCCCTCGCCGTCGAACTGGCCGCCCGCGCCGCCGTCTGTATCGACAACGCGCGGCTGTACCGCCGCGAGCACGAACGCGCCCTCATCCTCCAGCGCTCCCTGCTGCCCCCGGGCGACCCCGAGGCCTCCGGGCTCGACATCGCCTGCCGCTATCTGCCGGGCAACGCGGCGACCGAGGTGGGCGGCGACTGGTTCGACGTCATCGAACTCCCCGGCCACCGCACGGCACTCGTGGTGGGCGACGTGATGGGCCGCGGGCTGCGCGCCGCGGTCGCCATGGGTGAACTCCGCACGGCCGTACGGACCTTGGCGCTGCTCGACCTCGAACCCGCCGAGGTCCTCTCGGCGCTGGACGAGATCGCCCGCGGCCTCGGCACCCCCGGCGGCGTCCAGCAGGCCACCCGCACGGCCCGCCAGCCCCGCGACGCCGACCTCTCCGAGGTGTACCTCGCCACCTGCGTGTACGCGGTCTACGACTCCGTGACCCGCCGGTGCACCTTCGCCAACGCGGGCCATCTCCCGCCGGTCCTGGTCGAGCCCGGCGAGAACGCGCTGATGCTCGACGTGCCGCCCGGCATGCCCCTCGGCGTCGGCGGCGAACCCTTCGAGGAGGTGGAGGTCGAACTACCCGAAGGCGCACTGTTGGCGCTCTACACGGATGGACTGGTCGAATCGCGCGACCACCCCCTGGACGAGGGCCTCCAGGCGTTCGTGGGGGCGCTCACCGACCCCTCCCGCCCGCTGGAGGACGTCTGCGACCACGTCCTCAACACCCTCGACACCCACCACGGCGAGGACGACATCGCCCTGCTCATGGCCCGCGTCCAAGGGCTGCCCGCCGAGTCCGTCGGCGACTGGACCCTGCCGCGCGAGCCGCGCAGCGTGGGCCGCGCCCGCGAGTACGCCCGCGCGCAGCTCCTCGCCTGGGACATGGAGCCGCTGGTCGACACGACCGAGCTGCTGGTCAGCGAGCTGGTCACCAACGCGCTGCGGTACGGCGAGGGCGAGATCAGACTGCGGCTGCTGCTCGACCGGACCCTGGTCTGCGAGGTGTGGGACGCCGGGCTCGTCCAGCCGCGCCGCCGCCGCGCCCGCGACACCGACGAGGGGGGCCGCGGCCTCCAGCTCGTCGGCCTGCTCTCCGCCGCGTGGGGCTCCCGTCGTACGCCGCGGGGCAAGACGGTCTGGTTCGAACTCCCGCTGCCGGACGGGGAGACGGGCCTCACCGACCCGGCCGAGGCGCTGCTGAGCCTGTTCTGAGCCCGTCCAATCCCGCCGATGTCGATGCCGGGCGCCTGCCCGGGGCCGGGTCAGGCAGCGGCGTCGGATGCCGAGCGGCGGTCCCGGGTGAGGGGGCCGCCGTAGCTCGCCGGGCCCTCGCCGTCGCCGAGGAGGACACCGCCGAGCACCGCCCCGGCCGTCCCGGCGTGCGCGTCACCGGCCGCCTGGGTGCCGTACGCCCGTACGTCCTGTTCGGCGAACTGCCGTGCCTCCCACGCGAGTTGGGCGGCCCGGCGTATCTGCGCCGGGGGTGCGGAGTCCGGGCCGAGCAGACGTTCCGCCTCGGCCAGCCGTGTACGGGCCGTGACGCCGGCGGCTCCCCGGTGGGTGCCGATGAAGACGGCCGCCGCGGCGAGTGCGCTCCGGGCGTGCGGCAGCGCGGTGTCACGCAGACCGGGTGTCTCGGTGCCGCCCGCAGGGGTGAGCGCCGCGCCCGCTTCGGGCGCCTGTCGCGGCGCGTCGACGGGATCGCCGGTCCCGGGCGATTGGGCCTCTGCCAGGGCCGGATCAGCCGCCAGCCGGTCCACTCCGTCGAGCAGGACGCCGGCCTGGGCCACCGCCGCCTCCGCCGCACGCAACGAGGCCGCCGCCCTCGCCGGTTGGCCTTGATCCGCGTACTGGTGTGCCCTGTTGAGGCGCAGCGTCGCGAACAGGAGCCGGTCCTTGGCCTGTTCGACATCACCGGCGACCGGAAGCCAGGCGGTGGGGGCGTACCGGCTTCGCAGCTCGGTGAGCGTGGCCTCGGTTACCGGGGTGCGGGCGGCGAGTTCACGGAACCGGGTCTCGGCGTACGTCACCGCCGTCCCGATATCCCTTTCCAGCGCCCGGAGTTGGTCGAACCCCGGTGCCGCCGCGTCAAGGCGCCGCCCCGCGTCCCGGCACCGGGTGACGATCTCCTCCAGCGCCTCCCGCCGGTCGTCCGCGTCCGCCCCGGGGTCCGTGTCGTCCAGCCGCTGCCGTAGCCGGAAGGCCGCCCGCAGTTCGGTCTCCGCGTGGGCCAGTGCCTCCGCGTAGGGCGCGGTCGCGCCGGGCGGCGCCTGGGCGGCGGCGAAGCCCAGTTCCTCGGCGGAGGTGCGCACGCAGTCGTCCGTCAGGACGAGTAACCGCGCCGCCTGGAGGTCGAGTTCGGGCAGGGATATCAGCCGGTTGCCGCTGCCGCTGCCGCTGCCGTCGCCGTTGCCGCCGGGAGTCGTCCGTGTCGCCGCCCGCCGTCTGCGCCGCGTGTACCCGTAGGCGGCCAGCGCGCTCGCCGCACCGGCGGCGACGAACGGCGGGACGAGGTCCCCGGCCGTCGTTCCGGCGGCCTCGGGAGCGGTGTGGCCGGGAGCGGTGTCGGGGGGAGGGCTGTTGGCGGGAGCCGTGAGGGTGGGAGGTGTGGCGGTCGCGCTCCGGGCGACGGCCACCGTGACCCCGCCCTCGCGGGCCGCGCCGGTCCCGTCGTTCACGCCCATCCCGCCGTTCGCCCCGTAGGCAGGCGGCAGCAACAGCCAGCCCACCCCGGCCAGCCCGCCGAGCACCGTATGCGTCACCCGCACGGCGGCGCTGTTCGACGGGGCGCGGCGCGACCGGCTTCGACTCGACGACGACGTCACATTTGGGAGCGTATGGCCGCGCGAGCCCCACCGCGAGCCGGATCAACCGAGGTGGGGATGCCTAAGGTACGGGGGACACGGGGGCGTACGGGAGGGGTGCGGGGGATGGACACGGGCCGGATATCCGAGCCGCGCGAGCAGCGGGAAACCGAGCCCGCCGGGCCCCGCCGGCACCCCCACCCCCGCCCTCACTCCCACCCTCGCCTCCGTCTGGCCAGACGGACAGCCCTCGCCCTGGTGCTGCTCCTGCTGCTTCCCCTCCTCGCTGCCGGTGTTGCCCTTCGGGTGAACTACTCCGGGGAGCCGGGCGCCGGTACGTACACGCGGGGCCGGGACGCGTTGTGGCTCGGGCATGCCTGGGTGGACGGGCGGAAGAGCGGGGCGGATCTCGACGCGCTGGCGGAACGGCTGCGCGGGACCGGCGTACGCGACCTCTATGTGCACGCGGGCCCGCTGGAGCACGACGGTTCGCTGCCCGTGGCGGCCTACCCGGCGGCGAGCCGGCTGATCGCGTCCGCGCACGAGCGGCTGCCCGGCGTACGGGTCCAGGCCTGGCTGGGCGACGAACTCGCGACCGAGACACCGGACGGGATGCGGCTGTCGCGAACCCGCACCCGCGCGGCCGTCGTGCGGTCGGCGGGGGAGATCCTGGACGCCGGGTTCGACGGCGTCCACTTCGACCTGGAGCCCCTGCACTCGGGCGACCCCCACTACCTCGCCCTCCTCGACCGCCTGCGCGCCCTCACCCGGTCCCGGCACGTCCCCCTCTCCGTCGCCGCCCACCAGATCGACCCGCTCCCGGGCCTGCACTCCGCCGCCGGCACCCTCACCGGCCACCCCAAGTGGTGGTCCCAGGCCTACTTCGGGCAGGTCGCGCGCCGGGTCGACCAGATCGCCGTGATGTCGTACGACACCGGGATGCCGCTCCAGAGCCTGTACGGGGGTTACGTCGCCGAGCAGACGGCTCTCGCGCTGGAGGTCACCCCGGAGTCGACCGATCTGCTGATGGGCCTGCCGTTGTTCCACGAGAGCAAGCTCGGGCACAGCGCGTACGCCGAGACGGTCGCCGCGGCCGTCCGCGGAGCCCGTCTCGGCCTCTCCCGCACGGACCGCACCCGCGAACACTTCGGCGTCGCCCTGTACGTCGACTTCGCCGCCACGAAGGCCGACTGGGCTGCCTACAGCGAGGGTTGGGCCGTAAAGGAAAGCAAGTCAGCTGATACGCGGGCCCGTTGACGTCGGCGCTCAGTTCCGGCGGCGGCCGATCTTCGAGCCCAGCCACACCAGGGGGTCGTACTTGCGGTCGACGGCGCGTTCCTTCAGGGGGATCAGCGCGTTGTCCGTGATCTTGATGTTCTCGGGGCAGACCTCCGTGCAGCACTTGGTGATGTTGCAGTAGCCGAGGCCGTGTTCGTCCTGGGCCGTGCGTTTGCGGTCGAGGCCCGAGTCCTCGGCCGCGTCCAGCGGGTGCATGTCCAGTTCGGCCACCCGCATCAGGAAGCGGGGGCCGGCGAACGCCGGTTTGTTCTCCTCGTGGTCGCGGACGACATGGCAGGTGTCCTGGCACAGGAAGCACTCGATGCACTTGCGGAACTCCTGCGAGCGGTCGACGTCCTCCTGCGTCATCCGGTACTCGCCGGGGCCCACGCCGGCGGGCGGCACGAACGCCGGAACCTCGCGCGCCTTCGCGTAGTTGAAGCCGACGTCGGTCACCAGATCCCGTACGACGGGGAAGGCGCGCAGCGGGGTGACGGTGATCGTCTCCTCCCGGGTGAAGACGGACATCCGTGTCATGCACAGCAGCCGCGGCCGGCCGTTGACCTCGGCGGAGCACGAACCGCACTTGCCCGCCTTGCAGTTCCAGCGCACCGCGAGGTCCGGCGCCTGGGTCGCCTGGAGGCGGTGGATGATGTCGAGCACCACCTCGCCGTCGTTGACCTCGACCGCGAAGTCCTTCAGGCCGCCGCCCTGCACGTCCCCGCGCCACACCCTGAAGCGGGCCTCATAGCTGCTCACTCGTACAGCTCCTCTTCGGCGAGGTACTTGACCAGCTCGTCCTTCTCGAAGAGGGCGAGCAGGTCGGGGCGGATGGGTTCGGTGTTCTCGCGGGTCAGCTCGATCTGGCCGCGTACGGGGTCGGTGGCGGCCAGGCCGCCGCTGGGGTCGGCCAGCCGGCACAGCAGGTTGGCCCGGCGCCAGGCGCGTTCCATCGTGGGGTGGTCCTCACGGGTGTGGCCGCCCCGGGACTCGGTGCGTTCCAGCGCCGCCCGCGCCACGCACTCGCTGACCAGCAGCATGTTGCGCAGGTCGAGGGCGAGGTGCCAGCCGGGGTTGAACTGCCGGTGTCCCTCGACGCCGGCCCGGCGCGCCCGGACCCGCAGGTCGGCGAGCTTCTCCAGGGCCTGCTCCATCTCGGGCTCCCGCCGGATGATGCCGACCAGGTCGTTCATGGCCTGCTGGAGTTCCTGGTGCAGGGTGTACGGGTTCTCGGGCGGGCGGCCGTTGTCCTCGCCGGGTACCGGGCCCTCCGCGGAGAAGGGCCGCAGCGCCTCCGCGGCGGCCGTGTCGACCTCCACCTCGTCCACGGCCGGACGCTCACCGGTGTGACCGGCCGCGTGCGCGGCGGCGTGCAGGCCCGCGCGCCGCCCGAAAACCAGCAGGTCGGAGAGGGAGTTGCCGCCGAGCCGGTTGGAGCCATGCATGCCGCCCGCGGCCTCGCCGGCGGCGAACAGGCCGGGGACACCGCGGGCCGCCGCCGTGTCCGAGTCGACGGCGATGCCGCCCATCACGTAGTGGCAGGTGGGCCCGACCTCCATCGCCTCGGCGGTGATGTCCACGTCGGCCAGCTCCTTGAACTGGTGGTACATGGACGGCAGCCGGCGCCGGATCACCTCGGCGGGCATCCGCGTCGACACGTCGAGGAAGACCCCGCCGTGCGGCGATCCGCGGCCGGCCTTCACCTCGGAGTTGATGGCCCGGGCGACCTCGTCGCGGGGGAGCAGCTCGGGCGGGCGCCGGTTGTGGTCCGGGTCCTCGTACCAGCGGTCGCCCTCTTCCTCCGACTGCGCGTACTTCTCCTTGAAGACGTCGGGGATGTAGTCGAACATGAACCGCTTGCCGTCGGAGTTGCGCAGTACCCCGCCGTCGCCGCGGACCGACTCGGTGACGAGGATGCCCTTCACGGACGGCGGCCAGACCATGCCGGTGGGGTGGAACTGCACGAACTCCATGTTCAGCAGCGGGGCTCCGGCGAGCAGGGCGAGCGCGTGGCCGTCGCCGGTGTACTCCCAGGAGTTGGACGTCACCTTGAACGACTTGCCGATACCGCCGGTGGCGATCACCACGGAGGGTGCTTCGAGGACGAAGAAGCGGCCCGACTCGCGTTCGTAGCAGAAGGTGCCGGAGACCCGCTCGCCGTCCTTCAGGATCCTTGTGACGGTGCACTCCTGATAGACCTTCAGGCGTGACTCGTAGTCGCCGGTCTCCCGCATGTCCTCCTGCTGGAGGGAGACGATCTTCTGCTGGAGCGTGCGGATCAGTTCGAGGCCGGTGCGGTCGCCGACGTGCGCGAGCCGGGGGTACTCGTGGCCGCCGAAGTTGCGCTGCGAGATCCGCCCGTCCTTCGTGCGGTCGAAGAGGGCGCCCCAGGTCTCCAGTTCCCACACCCGGTCGGGTGCCTCGCGGGCGTGCAGCTCGGCCATCCGCCACTGGTTGAGGAACTTGCCGCCGCGCAGGGTGTCACGGAAGTGGACCTGCCAGTTGTCGCCGGAGTTCACATTGCCCATGGCGGCTGCGATCCCGCCCTCGGCCATCACCGTGTGCGCCTTGCCGAACAGCGACTTGCAGATCACCGCCGTACGGGCGCCGCGCTCGCGTGCCTCGATCGCGGCGCGCAGTCCGGCGCCGCCGGCACCGACCACGACGACGTCCCACTCCTGTCGGTCGACCACGGACATCAGGGGGCTCCACCCAATCTAGAAGAAGCGCGGATCGTCGAAGACGCCGGACGCGACCAGGTACACGTAGAAGTCGGCGAGGGCCACACTGATCAACGACGCCCAGGCCAGCGGCATGTGACGGGCGTTCAGTTTTCCGGCCCACTGCCAGAGCCGGTAGCGCACGGGATGCCTGGAGAAGTGCTTCAGCTTTCCGCCGACGATGTGCCGGCAGGAGTGGCAGGACAGCGTGTAGGCCCAGATCAGCGTGATGTTGACGAGGAACACCAGCGTGCCGAGGCCCATGTGCCCCCAGGCGTAGTGCTCGTCGCGGAAGGACAGCACGGTGTCGTAGGTGAGGATGCCGGCGACGACGAGGGCCGCGTAGAAGAAGTACCGGTGGACGTTCTGCAGGATCAGCGGGAAACGGGTCTCGCCGGAGTACTTCTTGTGCGGTTCGGCGACCGCGCAGGCCGGGGGGCTGGCCCAGAAGCCCCGGTAGTAGGCCTTGCGGTAGTAGTAGCAGGTCAGCCGGAAGCCGAGCGGGAAGACCAGGATGATGATCGCGGGGGAGATGCCCCACCAGCTCCCGAAGAGGTCCGCGTTCGGACCGGCGCGCATGGTCCCGCAGCGCTCCGCCAGACAGGGCGAGTAGAACGGCGAGACGTACGGGGCCGCGTAGTAGTCCGCGTCCGCGAAGGCCCGCCAGGTCGAGTACACGACGAACGCCAGCAGTCCGGCCGCGGTGACGGCGGGCGCCAGCCACCAGCGGTCGGTCCGCAGATGCGGGGCGGCGATCGCGGCGCGCGTACCGGCGCGTACACCGCCGCTGTTCAGATGGGGTTCCGTACCAGTGGCCAACTTCGCACTCCGGTCGGGTTCGGGGCGCGCCGGTGTCGGGGGCGCTCAGTGGGTGGGGCCGTGGGGCGAGCCGAGACCCTCGTCGTCGGAGCCGGTCCACAGGGAGCTGTCGTACGGGGTGTCGGGGATCGCCACGAGGTCGGGCCGGGCGGCGCCGGACACGGGACCCGCCGGGCGCGGTGCTCCCGTCGACCCCGCCTGTCCTCCGGGGCCGCCTGGTCCCGCCGGTCCGGGCACGGCGGGCAGTCCGGCGGGGCTGTCGGCCGCCTCGCGCAGCAGGGCGACGCTCTCCCGCAGGTGGTCGGCGTCGGCGCGGACGCGGCGCATCTCCAGGCCGGTGCCCATGTGCTGTTCCAGGCGTCGCACCGACCGCTGCAGATCGTCGAGGCAGCGCTGAACCGATGTCAGGTCGTCGTGCACGGACATGACTTGCCCTCACTTCCGTGGACCTCGCGGCCCCAGGCGGCAACGTTCATGCGCCTGCGAGTGTTGCGCGTCACACGCGCCCGTGTGAAGGCGTATGCACGGATTGAGGGCTCATCCGCCCTCATCCGCCCCCTCCCCGCCCCGGAATCTCGCCCCGCGCGCCGAGCCCTCCGCCCCCACGCCGGTCCGGCACGCCCCGCACGCCCGTCCCGCACGCCGGTCCTGCACGCCCGCCCCCCACGCCCCGCGCGCCGTACCGCGCGCCCCCGTCGCGCCGCCCGCCCCCCGCCCCTCCCGCGCGTCTGGCCCGGGATTGCGCCGCACGGGTGGGGTTCCGTGCCCCTGTCGCCGTGTCGCCCCCGGTGGCCGCCTCCCCTCGCCTTCAGTGGGCGCATAGATCTGATCAGCACGAAATAAGCCCAACCATGATCAGTCCTTCTGATCGGACGTAGTGATCAGAAGCGCTACGTGCCCCAGACAGCGAGAGCGTCCCCCGGAGGTTGCAGTGATGTCCCACGACGGCGTCGGACTGCGCGCGGTGATGCGCTCGGCCGCATTCCTCACCGCGGGCGTGCTCGCGGTACCCGCCCTCTCCGCGTGCAGCGCGGACGACGACGCGGACAGGCCGGCGGCCGTGCAGGACATCGCTCCCGCGTCCCGAGACCAGATCGCCGACGGCGGCACCCTGCGCTGGGCGGTGGACGCGGTCCCGGAGACGCTGAACGCGTTCCAGGCGGACGCGGACGCCGCCACCTCCCGCGTCGCCGGCGCCGTCCTGCCGTCGATGTACCGGATGGACGCCAACGGCCGGCCGCAGATCAACCCCGACTACCTGGAATCGGCCAAGGTCGTCGGCACCGAGCCCAAGCAGGTGGTCCTGTACAAGCTCAACCAGCAGGCCGTGTGGAGCGACGGACGCGAGATCGGCGCCGCCGACTTCGCCGCCCAGTGGCGCGCCCTGTCCGGCAAGGACTCCGCGTACTGGACGGCCCGCAACGCCGGCTACGACCGTATCGAGAAGATCGAGCGCGGCAAGAACGACCTGGAGGTCCGCGTCACCTTCGCGCGGCCCTACGCCGACTGGAAGTCGCTGTTCTCGCCGCTGTACCCGAAGAGCGTCATGGGCACCGCGGACTCCTTCAACGACGGCGCCCGGCGCAAGCTCAAGGTCTCCGCGGGGCCCTTCGCGGTGAAGAAGGTCGACGTCAAGGGCGGTGAGGTCCAGCTCACCCGCAACCCGCGCTGGTGGGGCAGCCCCACCAAGCTCTCCGAGATCGACCTGGTCGCCGTCGCCCGGGACAAGCGGGCCGCCGCCCTCGCCGCCGACAAGCTCGACCTGGCCGAGATCGACCCCGCGGACGCCGACCGCATCAAGGCCGCCCACGGCAACGCCGGGCCCGAGGCGAGCACCTCCGCCTCCGGCACCCCCTCGGCCTCGGCCTCGGCGAGCGGGAAGAACAAGCGGGCCCGGGACGACGGCAAGCGCGAGAGCGAGGAGTCCTCGGACGGCGACGAGAAGGACACCACCGCCAACGGCGCCAAGGCCAAGAAGGCCGCCGACCAGCAGGCCGCGCTGCGCGCCTTCGTGGTCCGCAAGTCCCTCGAACCGGCCTACACGCAGCTCGCCCTCAACGGCTCCGAGGGCCCCCTCGCCGACGAGCGGGTCCGCCGCGCCGTAGCCCGCGCCCTGGACCGCAAGGAACTCGCCAAGGTGGTCCTCCAGCCGCTCGGCCTGCCCGCCGAGCCGGTCGGCAGCCACCTCGCGCTCCTCGGCCAGCAGGCGTACTCCGACAACAGCGGCGCGCTCGGCGGCCAGGACACCGCCGAGGCGCGGGCGCTCCTCGCGGACGCCGGATGGGTGCCCGGCGGCCCGGTCACCGAGCAGAAGAAGACGGAGAAGGCGGCCGGCTCCAAGGGCAAGAAGGCCGACACGGACGACAGGTCCGGCGACGACGGCACGTACATCGTCGGCGAGGACAACAAGCCCGGCGAGGCCGAGCGCGAGCTGCGCAAGGACCCCAAGGACCAC
Organism: Streptomyces sp. NPDC007084; assembly: GCF_040703595.1. Classification (NCBI taxonomy): domain Bacteria; kingdom Bacillati; phylum Actinomycetota; class Actinomycetes; order Kitasatosporales; family Streptomycetaceae; genus Streptomyces; species Streptomyces sp. NPDC007084. The sequence continues at coordinate 170,178 of NZ_JBEYFY010000004.1, read as the reverse complement.
ACCGGCGCGCACGAGCGGGCCGGCGCCCAGTCGGGCATCCAGGCAGACGAACAGCAGGCCGGCAAGCAGTACGCCAAGCAGGGCGGCGCCCCGGGGGCGTACGCGCCGAAGGGCACGGCCGCTCCCGCGGGCGCCGCGTCGGGCGCGCTCGCCAAGGACGGCAAGGCGCTGACGCTCCGCTTCGTCCTGCCGTCCGGGCAGGGCTCGCAGTCGCTGCGCGCGGTCGCCGACAAGATCGCGCAGATGCTCCAGCGCATCGGCATCCGCACCGACATCACCAAGGTGTCCGACGCGAGCTACTTCAAGGACCACATCGCCTCGGGCCAGTACGACCTGGCGCTGTACTCCTGGCCCGGGTCGGCGTTCCCGGCCACCGACGCCCGTCCGATCTACGCCAAGCCCGTCCCGGCGGCCGACGGCTCGCTGAGCGTGGAGCAGAACTACACCCGCGTCGGCACCGACCAGGTCGACCAGCTGTTCGACCAGGCCTTGTCGACGCTTGACGAGGACGAGGAGCGCTCCCTCGTCCGCAAGGCCGACGCCCGCATCTGGGCCGCGGCCGGTTCCATCCCCCTCTACCAGCGCCCCCAGCTCGCCGCCGCCCGCTCCGGGCTCGTGAACGCCGGGGCCTTCGGTTTCCAGACCCCGGTGTACGAGGACATGGGCTTCCTGAAGAAGGGCGGCCAGCCCGGGCCGAGCGCCTCGAAGAGCGGCTGACCTGCGGGTGAACCGTGCGGGCCCGCCCTGTCGCGGGCCCGTGCGGAACCGCCCCCCGTGGCCCTGCGGAGGTTGCCTCCGCCGGGGCCACGTACCATGGGGTAAGGCCGTGGCGTGTCCAGCCCGGCAGGCCCCGCGACGCGGAGGCCGTCCACTCACTCCGGGAGAAGCGCCTCAATATGGCCACGCGCCACGACATCCGCAACGTCGCCATCGTCGCCCACGTCGACCACGGCAAGACCACCCTGGTCGACGCCATGCTCAAGCAGGCCGGTGCCTTCGCCGCGCACGCCGCCGAGTCGCTCGACGACCGCATGATGGACTCGAACGACCTGGAACGTGAGAAGGGCATCACGATCCTGGCCAAGAACACGGCCGTCAAGTACCACCCGAAGGATGGCGGCGAGGCCATCACGATCAACATCATCGACACCCCCGGCCACGCCGACTTCGGTGGTGAGGTCGAGCGCGGCCTGTCGATGGTGGACGCGGTCGTCCTGCTCGTCGACGCCTCCGAGGGCCCGCTGCCGCAGACCCGCTTCGTGCTGCGCAAGGCGCTGCACGCCAAGCTGCCCGTCATCCTGTGCATCAACAAGACGGACCGCCCGGACTCGCGCATCGACGAGGTCGTGAACGAGGCCTACGACCTCTTCCTCGACCTGGACGCCGACGAGGACCAGATCGAGTTCCCGATCGTCTACGCCTGCGCGCGTGACGGCGTGGCCTCGCTGACCAAGCCGGAGGACGGCACCGTCCCGGCCGACAGCGACAACCTGGAGCCGTTCTTCACGACGATCCTGGAGTCCGTCCCGGCCCCGTCCTACGACGAGTCCGCGCCGCTCCAGGCCCACGTCACCAACCTGGACGCCGACAACTTCCTCGGCCGTATCGCGCTGCTCCGCGTCGAGCAGGGCGAGCTGCGCAAGGGCCAGACCGTCACCTGGATCAAGCGCGACGGCACGATGTCGAACGTCCGCATCACCGAGCTGCTGATGACCGAGGCGCTCACCCGCAAGCCCGCCGAGGTGGCCGGCCCCGGTGACATCTGCGCCGTCGCCGGTATCCCGGACATCATGATCGGCGAGACCCTCGCCGACCCCGAGAACCCGATCGCGCTGCCGCTGATCACGGTCGACGAGCCGGCGATCTCCATGACCATCGGCACCAACACCTCGCCGCTGGTCGGCCGGGGTGGCACGGGCAAGGGCGCGGACGCCAAGGCCGCGGTCAAGGACCGCAAGGTCACCGCCCGCCAGGTCAAGGACCGCCTCGACCGCGAGCTGATCGGCAACGTCTCGCTCCGCGTGCTCGACACCGAGCGCCCGGACGCCTGGGAGGTCCAGGGCCGTGGTGAGCTGGCGCTCGCCATCCTGGTCGAGCAGATGCGCCGCGAGGGCTTCGAGCTGACCATCGGCAAGCCGCAGGTCGTCACCCAGATCATCGACGGCAAGGTCCACGAGCCCGTCGAGCGCATGACGATCGACGTGCCCGAGGAGCACATGGGCGCGGTCACGCAGCTCATGGGCGTCCGCAAGGGCCGGATGGACAACATGTCGAACCACGGCTCCGGCTGGGTCCGCCTGGAGTTCGTCGTCCCGTCCCGCGGCCTCATCGGCTTCCGTACCGAGTTCCTGACCGGCACGCGCGGCACGGGCATCGCCCACTCCATCCACGAGGGCCACGAGCCCTGGTTCGGCCCGCTGACGACCCGTAACAACGGTTCGCTCGTGGCCGACCGGGCCGGCGCCGTCACCGCGTTCGCGATGACGAACCTCCAGGAGCGCGGCGTGCTCTTCGTGGACCCCGGCACCGAGGTGTACGAGGGCATGATCGTCGGCGAGAACTCGCGCTCCGACGACATGGACGTGAACATCACCAAGGAGAAGAAGCTCACGAACATGCGGTCGTCCTCGGCCGACACGTTCGAGGCGATCGTGCCGCCGCGCAAGCTCTCCCTGGAGCAGTCCCTGGAGTTCTGCCGCGACGACGAGTGCGTCGAGGTGACCCCGGAGGCCATTCGCATCCGCAAGGTCGTCCTGGACCAGAAGGAGCGCGGCCGCACCGCGAGCCGCGCCAAGCACGGCTGATCCACGAGCCGTGCGAAGCCCGGCCGATCCACGAGCCGCGCCGACGGCCGATCGCCGTCGTAGCGGTGGCTGATTCCCGCCGTGCCGGCGGCTGATCCACCGGCAACCGAGCCCGGGTGTCCCCAGCATGGGGGCGCCCGGGCTTTTCGCAACCCGTTTTCCGCGCCGCCATGTCCGAAATGCGGAGCCCCACCACCGATACCTATGTAACACGTCCGTTTCGGGGGCTTCTTCGGCAGATCAATTTGTCCAGATTTTGGAAGATGTACGCGGTAGCTGTGATGGAACCGAGACCTAAAGGCTGTGGTCGGTTATCTGGCTCATGTCAGATAGTTAGCCGCGTAACGCTCGGGTCAATGGGTCATGCGCTGCGGGGACAGCGTCGACTCACGAGCACAGTGGGGTGCTTGATCCTCCGTCAGGGGTGTCGGAGGTCGGATGTGCCCCTCCTGTCCGTGCACCGGTTGAGTCATGAGGAGGTACCCATGTGCGGTGTCACCAGCACCATGTGGGTCACAGCGCCCCCCGCGGTCCGCGACGAGGCGGAGCCCCGAACACGGCTTGGTGCCCGCGCGTGCTGACGCGGCGGCCCGGGCCGAGGCCCGGCCCGGTGCGTCGCTGAGCACCACCCGGTTCCCCGCGGTTGGCGGCGGACCCCGATGTGGTTCCAACTACGCGCGTCCGACTGGGATTTCCGGTCGACCGCCGGGTAATTGACGTCTCTTCTCAACCGAACGGCGGCCGGGCACAACAGGTGCCGGCCCCCGGCTCGGCGCAGCCTCCTCCGCTTCCCCGGGGCGGCGGCGTCCGGGTACGGCACACCCACACATGCGGAATGGGCGAATTGTGACGAGTCCTATCGAGACTGAGGACGGCGCTGGACCGGTCGCCGTTGACGACGGGCAGGTGGCGGCCGAGCGACCCGAGGCCGATCAGCTCGTCGGCCGGTCTCCCGGCCAGTTGATGTGGATCCGCTTCAAGCGGGACCGCTCGGGGGTCATCTCCGCCTACGTCGTGGGGTTCTTCTTCCTGGTCGGCATCCTCGCGCCGCTGATCGGCAAGCTGTACGGCAAGAATCCGTACACGGTGTACGCGGACGAGCGGCCCGAGCTGTTCGACAGCGCGGGTGTGCCGGTCCAGCCCAACGGCGGTATCAGCGGCGAGTTCTGGTTCGGCCTGGAGCCGGGCAACGGCTACGACGTCTTCACCAAGCTGATCTACGGCATCCGCACCTCGCTGATGATCTCCGTGGCGGTGACGATCGCGGTCGTGATCACCGGCATCCTGCTGGGCGTCACCGCCGGCTACATCGGCGGCAAGGTCGACTACGGCATCAGCCGGCTCATCGACTTCCTGCTGGCCTTCCCCTCACAGCTCTTCTTCATCGCGAGCATGCCCGTCGTGGTCTCGCTCTTCGTGAGCCCCCGCGACGAGACGCCGACCTACGTCCGCGTCGTGGCGCTGATCGCGGTGCAGTGGGTACTCGGCTGGATGAGCCTCGCCCGCATCCTGCGCGGCACCGCACTCGCCCTGCGCGAGCGGGAGTTCATCGAAGCGGCCAAGGTGAGCGGCGCGCCCCCCTGGCGGATCATCCGCAAGGAGGTGCTGCCCAACGTGGTGACACCGCTGCTGGTGCAGGCCACCTACCTGCTCCCGAACTTCGTGACGATCGAGGCGGGCCTGTCGTTCCTCGGTGTCGGCATCGTCGAACCGACGCCCGACTGGGGACAGATGTTCTCCAAGGCCTCGACCGAACTCGTCCAGCAGAACGACATCACCTACATGTTCTTCCCGGGCGTCTCGATGATCATCTTCGTCGTCGCGTTCAACCTGCTCGGGGATTCGGTCAGGGACGCCTTCGATCCCAAGACGGCTCGCTGACCACAGAGTTGTGGGCGCCTTCGCCCCGATTTCGAACGGCACTTCCACAGCACATCAATGGCAGTTCACTGGTCCGACCAAAGCGACCGACCAGCACCGCAGGTGCACTTGTTCGCACTGGTGATACACAGATGGGTAGGAATCTGAGTGATGAGTAGGGGCGGACGCCACGCATACGCCGCGATCTCCGTGCTCGCGGCCGGAGCTCTCGTGCTCACCGGTTGCAGCAAGGGCGGCAGCGACAGCAAGGACGACAACAAGAAGGACAAGAAGAACGCGCAGCGCCAGCAGGCGTCGATCAAGTTCGGCGACGCGGCCGACTCGACCGGCCCCGCGGCCGAGGTGCCCGGCTCGAAGAGCGGCGGCACGATCGAGGTCCTCCAGCGCGACAGCTACGCGCACCTGGACCCGGCGCAGATCTACGTGTCCGACGAGGGCTCGCTGTCCACGCTGATCCACCGTGGCCTGACCGGCTACAAGGCCACCAGCAACGACGGCTCCAAGCACGAGGTCGTCGGCGACCTCGCCACCGACTCCGGCACCACCACGGACGGCGGCAAGACCTGGAAGTACACCCTCAAGGACGGCATCAAGTTCGAGGACGGCACGCCGATCACGTCCAAGGACGTCCGGCAGACCTTCGAGCGCCTCTTCGCGCCGTTCATCAACCAGGGCCCGTCCTTCATCCAGCAGTGGCTGGCGGACAGCCCGGGCGCGGACTACCGCAAGCTGCTGAAGGACGGCCCGTACAAGGGCAAGCACCTGCCGGACAGCATCCTGCAGACGCCGGACGACAAGACGGTCGTCTTCAAGTTCAAGTCGCCGCACGCCGACCTTCCGTACGCCCTCGCCATGGCGGGCTACGCGATCGTCTCCGCGAAGGGTGACACCAAGGAGAAGTACGACCGGGCGCCCGTCACGACCGGCCCGTACAAGATCCAGTCGTTCAAGTCCGGCAAGTCGATGGTCCTCGTCAAGAACCCCAACTGGGACCCGAAGACCGACCCGATCCGCCACCAGTACGTGGACAAGTTCAACTTCTCCTTCAACCAGCAGTTCGAGGCGTCGACCAAGACGCTGCTGGCCGACGCCGGCGCCGACCAGGCCGGCATCAGCTTCAACAACCAGGTCGACGCGGGCAACCTCTCCAAGGTCCTCGCCGACCCGCAGCTCAAGTCCCGCATCGTGTCCGGCTACCAGCCGTACGTGGGCCAGATGAACATCAACATGAGCCACCCGGCCCTCAAGGACAAGAAGATCCGCGAGGCCATCGCCTACGCCCTGCCGATCACGCCGTTCGTGCGTGCCTTCGGCGGCAACGACGCGATGGAGGTCGCCGGCGGCCTCATCAGCCCGACCGTCAGCGGCTACGACGCCTCCTTCGACCCGTTCGGCAAGAAGAAGAAGCCGGCCGGTGACCCGGAGAAGGCCAAGGCCCTGCTGAAGGAAGCGGGCAAGGTGGGCATGAAGCTGACCTTCGGCTACGTCAACACCCCCGAGGGCCAGCAGTACTCCACCGCCATGGCGGCCGGTCTGAAGAAGGCCGGCTTCGACGTCCAGCGCCAGGAGATCCCGGCCGAGACGTACTACGACCAGGTCAGCAAGCTGGACAACAACTACGACATCTTCCACACCGCGTGGGGTGCCGACTGGCCGTCCGCCTCGACCGTGATCCCGCCGCTGTACGACGGCCGCGGCATCGCCGACGGCGCGCAGAACTACTCGCAGGTCAACGACCCCAAGGTGAACGCGGACATCGACCGCATCAACAAGATCACCGACCCGGTCAAGGCCGCCGCCGAGTGGGAGAAGGTCGACCAGTACCTGGTCAAGGACGTCGTCAACGTCGTCCCGACCGCGTACTACAAGCAGACCCAGATCGCCGGCTCCAAGGTCGGCGGCCTGGTCTACGACGACGTGATCGGTGGCGTCGACCCGCGTCGCCTGTTCGTCAAGTAACCGTCGCCCTGACGGGGCCCGGTGCGCCTGCCGCTCGACGAGCGCGCGCACCGGGCCCCGCCGGGCCCCGCTGACGTCTGAGAGCTGCCCCTGTCATGCTGCGCTTCCTCATTCGCCGCTCACTCGGCGCCGTCGTCATCCTGTTTCTGCTGAGTATCGTCGCGTTCCTGCTGTTCTTCGGGATGCCGAGGGACCCCGGGCTGCTGATGTGCGGCAAGACATGCACGCCTGCCAACCTCGCGAACATCCATCACGTGCTCGGACTCGACAAGTCCATCCCCGAGCAGTACTGGATCTTCCTGCACAACCTCGTGCTGGGCAGCAGCGACTTCGCCCAAGGGCCGTGCTCCGCACCCTGCTTCGGGTACTCGTACCACACCAACGAGCAGGTCTGGGGCACGCTCATGGACCGGCTGCCCACCACCGTCTCACTGACGCTGGGTGCCGCCGTCGTCTTCCTGATCGTCGGTCTGGGCACCGGCATGCTCTCCGCCTGGAAGCGGGGCACGCTGCTCGACAAGACGGTGACGGCCGGGGCGATGGTGCTCAGCTCCATGCAGATCTACTTCCTCGGTCCGCTGGCGCTGGCCGTCCTCGTCTACCAGTCCCACCTGTTCTCCAAGCCGGCCTACAACGACTTCACCGCGAACCCCGTGACCTGGTTCAGCGGACTGCTCATCCCCTGGGTGATCCTCTCCACCATCTTCGCCTCGCAGTACACGCGTATGGCGCGCTCCTCGATGATCGAGCAGCTCCAGGAGGAGCACGTGCGCACCGCCCGCGCGAAGGGCATGTCACGCAAGTACGTCTTCTTCCGCTACGCCTGGCGCGGTTCGCTCATCCCCATCGTCACCATCTTCGGCATCGACCTCGGCTCGCTGCTGGGCGGCGCGATCATCACCGAGTACACGTTCGGCCTGCCCGGCCTCGGCCAACTCGCCGTCCAGGCGGTCTTCTTCAGCGACCTGCCGCTGCTGCTGGGCGTGATGCTCTTCTCCGCCGCCATGATCCTTCTGTTCAACATCATCGTGGATGCCTGCTACGCCTTCATCGACCCGCGCGTGCGGCTGTCCTAGGAGCATTCCGTGACCACTCTGACCAAGGAATCGGGCGCCGGGGCACCGGCGGGCTCGGGCGCCTTCCTCTCGGTGCGCGACCTGCACGTCCGGTTCAAGACCGAGGACGGCGTCGTCAAGGCCGTCGACGGGCTCTCCTTCGACCTCGAACGCGGCAAGACGCTGGGCATCGTGGGCGAGTCGGGCTCCGGCAAGTCGGTGACCAACCTGACCATCCTCGGCCTGCACAACCCGATGTTCACCACCGTCGAGGGCGAGATCCTGCTCGACGGGCAGGAGCTGATCACCGCCCGCGAGCAGGAGTTGGAGAAGGTGCGCGGCAACAAGGCCGCGATGATCTTCCAGGACCCGCTGACCGCCCTGTCCCCGTACTACACGGTGGGCCGGCAGATCGCCGAGCCCTTCATGAAGCACACCGGGGCCTCCAAGAAGGCGGCCTGGGACCGTGCCGTGGAGATGCTCGGCAAGGTCGGCATCCCCAACCCCAAGGAGCGGGCGAAGGACTACCCGCACCAGTTCTCCGGCGGTATGCGCCAGCGCGCGATGATCGCCATGGCGCTGGTCTGCGACCCCGACCTGCTGATCGCCGACGAACCGACCACCGCCCTCGACGTCACCGTCCAGGCGCAGATCCTCGACCTCCTCAAGGACCTCCAGCAGGAGTTCGGCTCGGCGATCATCTTCATCACCCACGACCTCGGCGTGATCGCCGACATGGCCGACGACATCATGGTGATGTACGCGGGCGGGGCGGTGGAGCGCGGCACGGTGGGCGAGGTGCTCCGCTCCCCCCAGCACCCCTACACCTGGGGCCTGTTGAACTCGATGCCACGGCTCGACTCGGACCTCGGCGCGCCGCTGGCGCCCATCCCCGGCGCGCCGCCCTCCCTGCTCAGGCCGCCCTCCGGCTGCCGGTTCCACCCCCGGTGCACCTTCCAGGGCGAGGTCGGGGGCACGCGCTGCGTGGACGAACGTCCGCTGCTGCCGGTGGGCCGGGGCGGCGCCTGCCACCTCACGGCCCAGCAGAAGCAGGCCATTTTCATCGAGCAGATCAAGCCCCGGCTGCGTTAGGGAGAACAGCGTCATGAAGGAAGACGTCGCGAAGGACGTCCCGACGGGTGATGCCACGCTACCCGCTCCGCGCGCGGCCACCGGCGGCGGCACGGACGAACCGCTGCTGGTCGTCGACAAGCTGGTCAAGCACTTCCCGGTCAAGGGCGGCTTCCCGATCCGGCGGACCATCGGTGCCGTACAGGCCGTGGACGGCATCGACCTGACCGTGCACGTGGGGGAGAGCTTCGGACTGGTCGGCGAGTCCGGCTGCGGCAAGTCGACCACCGGCCGGCTGATCACCCGGCTCCTCGAACCCACCAGCGGCAGGATCAGCTACCGGGGCCAGGACATCAGCCACGCCAGCCGCAAGGAACTGGCGCCGGTCCGCTCCGAGATCCAGATGATCTTCCAGGACCCGTACTCGTCGCTGAACCCGCGGCAGACGGTCGGAAAGATCATCTCGGGTCCGATGGAGGTCAACGGGATCAACCCCAAGGGCGGCCGGGAGAAGCGCGTCCGCGAACTGCTGGAGACGGTCGGTCTCAACCCGGAGCACTACAACCGCTTCCCGCACGAGTTCTCCGGCGGCCAGCGCCAGCGCATCGGCGTCGCCCGCGCGCTCGCCCTGGAACCGAAGCTGATCGTCGCCGACGAGCCGGTCTCGGCCCTGGACGTCTCCATCCAGGCGCAGGTCGTCAACCTGCTCCAGCAGGTGCAGCGGGAGATGGGCATCGCGTTCCTGTTCATCGCCCACGACCTCGCGGTGGTACGGCACTTCTCGCAGCGCGTCGCCGTCATGTACCTCGGCAAGGTGATCGAGGTCGGCGACCGGGACTCGATCTACACCCGGCCCAGGCACCCGTACACGCACGCCCTGCTGTCCGCGGTCCCCGAGGTCGAGCTGGACGGGACGGGCGAGGCGCGGCGTGAGCGCATCCGGCTCGCGGGTGACGTGCCATCCCCCATCTCCCCGCCCTCGGGCTGCCGCTTCCGCACCCGCTGCTGGAAGGCGCAGGACAAGTGCGCCCAGGAGGAGCCCCCGCTCGTCCGGTTGGGCGGCAACCACGACGGCCACCTGACCGCCTGCCACTTCCCCGAGGAGCCCTCGGTCGAGGCCCGCGCGGAGGACATCGTCCTCGACCCGGCGCTGGCGGCGCTGGAGAAGGACGCGGAGGGCCGGGCCGAGTAGCCGGCGCCGGTACGACACGAGGGCGGACCTGACCGGACGGCCGGGCCCGCCCTCCTCGCCTTCGGGGCCCGCCCTCCTCGCCTCCGGGCCCCGCCCTCCTCGCGTCCAGGTCAGCCGGCGACGGTGATGATCTCGGGGGCGGTGGCGGACACCGGCCCACGCTCCCAGTCCCCGTACTGCTCCCGTACGACGAACCCGGTCTCCCCGAGTAACCCGCGCAGCGCGTCCGCGCCGAGGAACCTCAGGGTGCTGCGGCTGACCCGGGGCCGCTCCCAGCGGGGATGCTCGAAGGTCTCGCTGAAGGTGACCCGGTCCCCGAGGACGGGCCCCTCGACCCGGTGGCTGACCCGTACGGCGTCCCCGTGCGCGTCCCGTACCTCGCGAGCCCGGTCGGGTGTCCAGGTCCGCCACGCCCGCGCGGCGGGATTGCGCGTCTCGAACACGAACCGGCCCCCGTCCACGAGGGCCCGCCGTACGGCGGTGAGCGCGGCGCGCACCTCCTCGTCGCCGAGCAGCACCTGGAAAGCGTGCCCCGTCATCACCACGAGGTCGAACTCCCGCTCCCAGCACGCCGATCCGAGGTCCCCGAGTACCCACTCGACACCGGCGGCCCGCCGGCGGGCCTGCACCAGCATGGCGGCGGCGGGATCGAGCCCGCACAACCGCCCCGCGTGCCCGGCCTCCCGGGCCCTCGCCAACAGCCGCCCCGTACCGCACCCGACGTCGAGCACGGACCGCGCGGACATCACCAGGTCCAGATAGAAGTCGTCCCCGGCCCCCCAAGGATTGAGCTGGTCGTACAGGGCGGCGAGCGACACGTCACTGAACGAACGATCAGCCATCGCAGCAGTCTCTCAGCCGCCGGGCCACTCCGAAACAGTGATCACCAAGGAATCCGGCGCCCGTTAATCGGTCGACATCGGGCCGGCCGGCCGGGATGCTTCACGCGATGACTTCGACTTCGCAGACACGTACCGATACTCCGGCCGCCTGGGACGAGCGTACTCAGCTCACCACCTTTCTCGACTACGCCCGGGCCACCGCCCTCGCCAAGTGCGAGGACCTCTCCGAGGAGGACGCGCGCAAGGCGCCGCTTCCCGGGTCTCCGCTGATGACCCTGAGCGGAGTGGTCAACCACCTGCGCTGGGTGGAGTACTTCTGGTTCCAGGTCGTCTTCCTCGGCGAGGAGGACGAGGGCCCCTGGACGGACGAGGACCCCGACCGCGAGATGCGGATCGCGGTGGACCTCCCGCTGGCCGAGATCCTCACCGCGTACGAGGAACAGAGCGCGCGCTACCGGGAGTTGGTCGCCGCCCACGACCTGGACGCCAAGGCGCGACGGAAGATCCGCGACGGCCGGCACGCCGACCTGCGCTGGATTCTCCTCCACCTCGTGGAGGAGACCTCCCGCCACAACGGCCACATCGACATCCTCCGCGAACTGGCCGACGGGCGGACGGGGGACTAGGGCGTGTCGTTTGGATCAGGTGGCGCCGGAGTGCGGCGCCTTGTCGGCTGCCCCGCGACCCGCCACATGATCCAAACGACACGCCCTAGCCGCGCCGGTGGACTACCGCCCCCCGAGGGGCCGTTCACCCGCCCCAGTACGCGGAGAAGGCCCGCACCCCGATGGGTGCGGGCCTTCGTTCCCCTGGAACCGGACGTTCGTGGGCTCGGGTCAATGGGCCGGTGAAGGTCGGCTCCGGAAGGGGGCGGCTGACTGTTCGGGGTGTGTCAGACCGCCGCCTCGGGGTCCTTGGCCAGACGCGGGGCCGGAACGGCCTCCGTCGTCTCCGGGTAGTGGCAGGCCGTCAGGTGACCGGCGTTGCTGCCCGAGATCTGCACCAGCGGCGGAGCCTCGCTCGCGCACTTGTCCGTCGCCTTCCAGCAGCGGGTGCGGAACCGGCAGCCCGACGGCGGGTTGAGCGGCGAGGGCACGTCACCCTTGAGCAGGATGCGCTCGCGGGCCGGCGCGTCGTCCGCGGTCGCCTCGGGCACGGCCGACATCAGCGCGCGGGTGTACGGGTGACGCGGATTGCCGTATAGATCCTCGCGGTTGGCGATCTCGACGATCTTGCCGAGGTACATGACCGCGACGCGCTGCGAGAAGTGCCGCACGATCGCGAGGTCGTGGGCGATGAAGAGGAACGCGATGCCCAGGTCCCGCTGGAGTTCCTGGAGGAGGTTGACGACCTGCGCCTGGATGGAGACGTCGAGAGCCGAGACCGGTTCGTCGGCGACGATCAGCTTCGGTTCCAGGGCGAGCGCGCGGGCGACGCCGATGCGCTGGCGCTGGCCGCCGGAGAACTCGTGCGGGAAGCGGTTGTAGTGCTCGGGGTTGAGACCGACGGTCTCCAGGAGTTCCCGGACGCGCTTCTCCTGGCCCCCGGGCGGGTTGATCCCGTTGATCTCCATCGGACCCGAGATGATCTTTCCGACCGTCTGCCGCGGGTTCAGCGAGGCGTACGGGTCCTGGAAGATCATCTGGATCTCGGAGCGGACCGGCGCCAGTTCCTTGCGGTCGGCGTGCGTGATGTCCTGGCCCCGGTAGCTGATCCTGCCGCTGGTGGGTTCGAGGAGCCGGGTGATCAGCCGGCCGGTGGTCGACTTGCCGCAGCCCGACTCGCCGACCAGACCGAGGCTCTCGCCCTCGCCGACCTGGAAGTCCAGCCCGTCGACGGCCTGCACGGCGCCGATCTTCCGCTTGAAGGGGAAGCCGCCCATCACCGGGAAGTGCTTGGTCAGCCCGGTGACGTCCAGGAGGGGGTTCGTGTTGCTCATGATCGTGAAGTCCCGTCTCAGTTACGTCAGTGCGACCGGGTCGCGGCGAGGTCGTCGAAGTATTCCCGGCGCTGGTCCGCCGTGAGGTGGCAGGCGGCACCGCGCCCGTCCGTGACCTGGAGCAGCGGCTGCTCGGTGGAGCAGAGCACGCCCCCGACCTTCTCCTTGAAGGTGCACCGCGGGTGGAAGCGGCAGCCGGTCGGCGGGTTCAGCAGCGACGGCGGCGAACCGGGGATCGGGGACAGCGGGACGTCGACCGGTCCGTCCAGGCTCGGCATCGAGCCCAGCAGACCCCAGGTGTAGGGGTGCTGCGGCGCCCGCAGCACCTCCTTCTTCGTCCCGCGCTCCACGCACCGGCCGCCGTACATCACGAGCACGTCGTCCGCGATGTCCGCGATGACACCGAGGTCGTGGGTGATGAAGATGATCGCCGTGCCGAACTCCTGCTGGAGGTCCTTCAGCAGGTCCATGATCTGGGCCTGCACGGTCACGTCGAGCGCGGTGGTCGGCTCGTCCGCGATCAGCAGCTCGGGGTCGCAGACCAGCGCCATGGCAATCATCGCGCGCTGGCGCATACCGCCGGAGAACTGGTGCGGGTAGTCGTCCACGCGGACGTCCGGCTGCGGGATGCCCACACGCCGCAGCATCTCGATCGCCCGGTCCCGGGCCTCCTTCTTGGAGGCGCCGGTGTGCTTGCGGTACGTCTCGCCGATCTGCTTTCCGACGGTGTGGTACGGCGACAGCGAGGCCAGCGCGTCCTGGAAGATCATCGACATCTTGTTGCCGCGCAGCCGCTCCATCTCCCGCTCGGAGGCGGTCAGCAGCTCCTTGCCGTCGAGCAGGATCTCCCCGTCGATGGCGGTGCGGTCGCGGTCGTGCAGGCCGAGGATCGTCAGGTTCGTGACGGACTTGCCGGAGCCCGACTCGCCCACGATGCCGAGCGTCTTGCCCTTGGCCAGGTCGAAGGTGAGACCGTCGACGGCCTTGACGACGCCGTCTTCGGTGGAGAAGTGGACCTTCAGATCCCTGACGGACAGGAAGGGCTGCTGATCGGTGCTCGTCACGGGGACGCTCCTGAGGGGGGTGATGCCGGGGTTGCTGTCGGGGGCGGGGTGCCCGGGGGTCAGGCGAGCCGGATCCGCGGGTCGATGAGGGCGTAGACGGCGTCCACGATGATGTTGAAGAACACGATCGCGCCGGCGGACAGCACGGTGACGCCGAGCAGCATGGGCAGGTCGCTCTGGTCGACCGACTTGACCGCGAGACGGCCGATGCCCTGAAGGCTGAAGGTCGACTCGGTGATGATCGCGCCGCCGATCAGGGTGCCCAGGTCGATGCCGAACACCGTGACGATGGGGCCCATCGCACCGCGCCAGGCGAACCGGAAGAACACGTTCGCCCCGGACAGGCCCTTGGCACGGGCCGTGCGGACGTAGTCCTCGCTGAGTTGCTCGACCATCTGGGAGCGGGTCATACGCGTGTAGTTCGCGGTGAAGATGATCGCGAGCACGAGCCAGGGCAGCAGCAGCCCGGAGAACCAGGCGACCGGGTCCTCGGTCAGCGGGGTGTACTGCGGCTGGTCGAGCCAGCCGAGCTTCGCGACGAAGAAGAACATCGCGACGTAGCCGACGAAGTAGATCTGCAGCGAGGAGCCGAGCAGCGAGGTCGAGCTGGCGAACTTGTCCAGGAACTTGCCCTGCTTGAGGGCCGCGAGCATGCCCGCGCCGACACCGAGGACGAGGAAGACGACGGCCCCGCCGAAGGCGAGGGAGAGCGTCGTCGGCAGACGGTCCATGATCGTGCCGAAGACCGGCTCGCGGTTGGCGAAGGAGTAGCCGAGGCAGGGGGCTTCGCAGTGCCCGTATCCGGCGTAGTCGCGGCCGACGAAGACGCCCTTCAGCCAGGACCAGTACTGGACCGGGATGGGGTGGTCGATGCCCAGGTTCTTCCGGATCTGCGCGAGGTTCTCAGGCGTGCAGTTCTTGCCGCAGGACATCATGGCGGGGTCACGCGGGACGGCGTAGAAGAGCCAGAAGGTGATGGCACTGATGATCAGCAAGATGACCAGCGCGCCGGTGACTCGGCGGATGAGGAAGCGGGACATGAGGCGTGACTTTCCGGACGGGGCGCCGTCGCCGGGAGGGGAGTTGAGGGGGGTGGGCCACGGGGGCGGCCAGGTGAATGGCCGCCCCCGAACCGTCGTGCGCGCTTACTTCATGGCGTAGAGCTTGGTGAGGGCGACGCAGGTGTTGCCGCTGTCCCAGACCACGTTGCCGACCTTGGAGCCGTACAGGTAGTTGCGGATGGAGTGGTAGTCGGGCACGACCGCCGCCAGCTCCATGATCATCTTGTCGACGTTGCCCCAGGCCTTGTTGGCCTGGTCCACGTCCGCGGTCTTGGCGGCGGCGTCGATGGCCTTGTTCACGCCCGGGTCGTTGAGCTGGGCGTAGTTGCTGCGGCCGTCGCCGATGTTGTCGCCGCTCCAGCACGGGTAGAACTGCGAGTAGCCGCCCGGCCAGTCCGGGCTCCAGCCGGCCGCGAACAGGTCGAAGTCGTTGTCGATCTTGCCGATCTGGGTGTAGAAGGTCGACTTGTCGACCTGCTTGTTGACGACCGTGAAGCCGGCCGCCTCCAGGGCGTTCTTGATGGCGACGGCGGACTTCACCGCGTTGTCCGACGCCTGGTAGGCGATGACCAGCTTGTAGCCGACCTTGCCGGCCTTCTTCAGCAGCTCCTTGGCCTTTTCGGGCTGGCCGCCGGGCTTCTTGGAGACGCCGTACAGGTCGAACTTGGTGTAGCCGGGGGTCACCGGGGCGAAGATCGTGGTGGCGATCTCGCTGGTGGAGGCGCCACCGCGGATGGTCTGGAGCTGCTGGTGCGGCCACGCGTAGTTGATGGCCTTGCGGACCTCGACGTCCTTGACGCGGGTGGTGTTGATCGGCCAGTAGTAGGTGACCGTGTCGACCGCGGTGAGGACGCGCTTCTTCAGCTTGGGGTTGGTGAGCACCTGGGCGATGCGCTCGGGCGCGATCTCGTTGAAGATCGGCACCGCGTACTGGTCGTTGCCCTGGTCCGCGATCCAGCGGTCGGTCGAGGCGACCAGCTCGAAGCCCATCTGGAAGACGTACTTGTCCGGGTAGGCGTTGCGGATCGAGTCCGTCTTCGGGTCCCAGTGCTCGTTGCGCACGTAGGTCATCTGCTTGCCGATGTTACGGACGTCGATCTTGTACGGGCCGCAGGAGACGGGGCGCTTGTCGTACTTCTCCTTGGTGTCCTTCTTCTTGGGCACCAGGGAGTAACCGCGCATCGCGAGCGTGTAGTTGAAGTCGACGCGGGCTTCCTTGAGGCGGAAGGTGACGGTCTTGCCGTCGATCTCGATCGAGTCGAGGCTCTTGCCGCTGTAGGGGCCCTTGTACTTGTCGCCACCCTCCAGGAAGTCCTGGACGTAGCGGGGACCCTCGGTGACGAAGGACGCGTAGAGGCGCTCGAAGGTGTGGCGGACGTCGTCCATGGAGAGGTCGGCGCCGTCCTCCCACTTGATGCCGTCCTTGATGGTGAAGGTCCAGGTCTTGCCGCCGTCCTTCATGGTGCCCGCGTCGGTCGCGGCGTCGCCGACCAGGGTCGCGTTGCCCTTGTCGTCCAGCTTGTAGCCGGTCAGACCACGCATGATCGGGACGGTGATGGCGCCCTCGGTCGAGACGTAGATCTGCGCCGGGTCCAGGTGGTCCATGTCGAACTGCTGGAGCGAGTAGATCGTCCCGCCCTTGACCGCTCCCTTGACCTCGGGCGCCGGGCCGGTGGAGTCGGCCTTCGTGCCCACCGGGATCTCGGTGGTCTTGGAGCCGGTGACCGAGGGGACCTTGCGGCCGGACTTGTTGTCGCTGCCGCTGCCGCCACAGGCCGTGAGCACGGACGACGAGGCCGCGACCACGCCGGTGGCGATCATGAAGTTTCTACGGGAGAAAGACATGGAGAATCCTGCCTTATAGGGACGATCGGGACGGATGATCCGGCCGCACGACGCTGAACCGGCCGGGTGGAGCTGTGGTGGCTACCGCTTGGACTTCGGGTCGAGCGCGTCGCGCACCGAATCGCCGAGCAGGTTGAAGGCGAGGACGAAGATCACCATGGACAGGCCCGGGAAGAGCATGAAGGTGAGGTCCTCGGTGTAGAACTGGGCGCCGCGCTGGATCATCACGCCCCAGTCCGGGGTCGGGTCGATGATGCCGACGCCGAGGAAGGCCAGACCCGCTTCGGCGGTCACGTAGGCCGGGAGCATCAGGGTGGACTGGATGATGATCGGCGTCCACAGGTTGGGCAGCAGCTCCTTGAACACGATCCGCCGGGGCGAGGCGCCGGTGACCTTGGCGGCCTCGACGTACTCGCGCTCACGCAGGCCGAGGACCTGGCCGCGCAGCAGACGCGCGATGGACGCCCAGCCGAAGGCGGAGAGGACCACGATCAGGGAGATGGCCCGCAGGGAGGTGGGGGTGTTCTCGTCGGGGGCGACGAAGAGGCCGTAGACCACCGGCATGAAGGCGATGAAGAACAGCGTCGACGGGAACGACAGCAGGATGTCGATGACGCGGCCGACGAGGTAGTCCGTCTTGCCGCCCAGGTAGCCGGCCGTGATGCCGACGACCACGCCGATGAAGGTGGTCAGCAGGGTGGCGGCGACGGCGATGCCCAGGGAGGTGCGGATGCCGTAGATCAGGAAGGTGAAGACGTCGCGCCCGAGCTGGGGCTCGATGCCGAACCAGAACTCCGAGCTCATGCCGCCGTTGGGGCCGGACGGGTAGGAGAAGGCGTCGAGGAGTTCCGGGCGCTGGCTGGCGTAGGTCGTGTACGGGTTCTTCCCGTACAGCTTGGCTATGAGCGGAGCGAGGATCGCGATCGCGAAGAAGAAGATCACGATGGCCGCGGATATGACACCGGTGCGGTCGCGCTTGAACCGCTTCCAGGCGAGCCGCCCCGGGGAGCGACTCTCCGAGCCCTTGGGGTTCATGGACGAATCCGGGATCGATCCGATCTCGTCGGTCACCTCAAGCGATGCGGCCGCGGAAGGAGTGGGGAGTGTCATGGTGCTCCATGCCCGATGGGGTCAACGGCATCCGCAGGGCGCTCCCTACGGGCTACGCCGGACTTTTTCAACGCAATTCATGCAAGGTCAATAAAATCTCGGTCGCCTTGGGTTTCTCTTTACCTTTTTGAATCTTGCTTGACCCAAGCGTAACTACGCGTGTAGCGCACTGTGGCCGTACTGTGTCCGGAATCGGGCCAACTACGCGAAACGGACAACGAGTTCGATAACCGGACGGCGGAGTCTCGGAATGCGTACATCTGGTGCTTCCAAATGAACGGTTCCGCATCGAACGGTGAAGATCCGTTGCGCTGATCTTCGAGATCCTTTGCAAGATCTTCTGACGGCACGTCCGAAGTGACCCTGTCCGGATCGTCCGGAGTGTCCCCGCTGGATCACTCGCGGGCCCCTTCCGTCCGCCTGCGGCTCCCGTCCCGGATCGATCCATCCGGATGGTGTTGCCACCCGGAAGGGTGGGGTGAATGTGCGATACGTCTCATATCGTCAGATATTGGGCGCTAAAGGCACGACGCACCGGAGCCGAACGCACGACCCCGGCGCCGGAGGCACAGCGCACTCTTGAGGAGGCACTCCATGCGTGGAGCCACGCACGCCAGATGGGCCGCATGTGCGGTGGTGGTAGCCCTCGCGGCGACCGCCTGCGGGGGCGGAGGGAGTGACAGCGGCGGCAGCGGCGACGGCTCCGGCACGGTCAGCTCCTCCTGGGGCGACCCGCAGAACCCGCTCGAACCGGCCAACACCAACGAGGTGCAGGGCGGCAAGGTCCTCGACATGATCTTCCGCGGGCTGAAGCGGTACAACGCCAAGACCGGCGCCGCCGAGGACATGCTCGCCGACAAGATCGAGACCTCGGATTCGCAGAACTTCACGATCACCATCAAGGACGGCTGGAAGTTCAGCAACGGCGAGCCGGTCACCGCGAAGTCCTTCGTGGACGCCTGGAACTACGGCGCCAGCCTGAAGAACAACCAGAAGAACGCGTAC
Source organism: Streptomyces sp. NPDC007084 (assembly GCF_040703595.1). Taxonomy (NCBI): domain Bacteria; kingdom Bacillati; phylum Actinomycetota; class Actinomycetes; order Kitasatosporales; family Streptomycetaceae; genus Streptomyces; species Streptomyces sp. NPDC007084. Next base: position 151,350 of record NZ_JBEYFY010000004.1, on the reverse strand, counting down.
TTCTTCGGGTACATCGACGGCTACGACAAGGTCCACCCCGAATCGGGGAGCCAGAGCGCCGACACCCTCTCCGGGCTGAAGGTCACCGGCACGAACACCTTCACGGTCAAGCTCAACCAGAAGTTCTCGACCTTCCCGGACACCCTCGGCTACGCGGCCTTCTCCCCGCTGCCCAAGGCGTTCTTCGACGACCACGCGGCCTGGGTGAAGAAGCCGGTCGGCAACGGCCCCTACACCATCAGCTCCTACACCAAGGGCTCCCAGATGTCCCTGGTGAAGTGGGACGACTACTCCGGGGACGACAAGGCCAAGAACGGCGGCGTGACCCTCAAGGTCTACACGGACAACAACACCGCCTACAACGACCTCCTCGCCGGCAACCTCGACCTCGTCGACGACGTGCCCGCCGCCCAGCTCAAGAACGCCAAGAACGACCTGGACGGCCGGTACATCAACACCCCGGCCGGCATCATCCAGACGCTCGCCTTCCCGTTCTACGACAAGAAGTGGAACACCAGCGGCGCCAAGAAGGTCCGCCAGGGCCTGTCCATGGCGATCAACCGCCAGCAGATCACCGACACGATCTTCCAGAAGACCCGCACCCCCGCCAGCGACTGGACCTCCCCGGTGCTCGGCGAGAAGGGTGGCTTCCAGAAGGGCCTGTGCGGCGACTCCTGCGACTACAACCCCACCGAGGCCAAGAAGCTGGTCCAGGAGGGCGGCGGCCTGCCCGGCGGCCAGGTCAAGATCAGCTACAACGCGGACACCGGCTCCCACAAGGAGTGGATCGACGCGGTCTGCAACTCCATCAACAACGCCCTCGGCAACAACAAGGCGTGCGTCGGCAACCCGATCGGCACCTTCGCCGACTTCCGCAACCAGATCGGCCAGCACAAGATGCCCGGTCCGTTCCGGGCCGGCTGGCAGATGGACTACCCGCTGATCCAGAACTTCCTCCAGCCGCTGTACTACACGAACGCCTCCTCCAACGACGGCCAGTGGACCAACAAGGACTTCGACAAGCTCGTCAACCAGGCGAACGCGGAGACCGACACCGGCAAGGCGATCAAGCTCTTCCAGCAGGCCGAAGGGGTCGTACGGGACAACATGGCCGCCATCCCGCTCTGGTACCAGAACGGCAGCGCCGGCTACTCGGACAAGGTCTCGAACGTGGCGCTCAACCAGTTCAGCGTCCCCGTCTACAACGAGATCACCGTCAACTGAGCCGCCCGGGGCGGGTCCGCCGCGCGGGCCCGCCCCACTACCTCCGGAGCACTCATGGGACGGTACGTCATCCGGCGTCTGCTACAGATGATCCCGGTCTTCATCGGCGCCACACTGCTCATCTTCCTGATGGTCAACGTGATGGGCGACCCCATCGCGGGCCTCTGCGGCGACCGGCAGTGCGACCCCGCCACCGCCACCCAGCTGCGCACGGAGTTCGGCCTAGACAAGCCCCTGTGGCAGCAGTACATCACCTACCTCAAGAACATCTTCACCGGTGACTTCGGCACCGCCTTCAACGGACAGCCGGTCACCGAGCTGATGGGCTCCGCCTTCCCGGTCACCATCCGGCTCACCATCGTCGCGATCGTCTTCGAGATCGTCATCGGCATCACCCTCGGCGTCATCACCGGGCTGCGCCGCGGCCGGCCCGTCGACACCGGCGTCCTGCTGCTGACCCTCGTCGTCATCTCCGTGCCGACCTTCGTCACCGGTCTGCTGCTCCAACTGCTCCTCGGCGTCGAATGGGGCTGGATCAAACCGTCCGTCTCCCCGGAGGCCACCTTCGGCGAGCTGATCGTGCCGGGCCTGGTGCTCGCCTCGGTCTCCCTCGCCTACGTGACCCGGCTGACCCGGACGTCCATCGCCGAGAACCGACGGTCCGACTACGTCCGTACCGCCGTCGCCAAGGGCCTGCCGCGGCGCCGGGTCACCGTCCGGCACCTGCTGCGCAACTCGCTGATCCCCGTCGTCACCTTCATCGGCACCGACATCGGCGCGCTGATGGGCGGCGCGATCGTCACCGAGCGGATCTTCAACATCCACGGCGTCGGCTACCAGCTCTACCAGGGGATCGTCCGCCAGAACACCCAGACCGTCGTCGGCTTCGTGACCGTCCTCGTCCTCGTCTTCCTGGTCGCCAACCTGCTCGTCGACCTCCTGTACGCCGTACTCGACCCGAGGATCCGCTATGCCTGAGCAGCCGCCGTACGAGGAACAGCCGCACCACGGCCCCGAGGGCCCTCCGCAGGAGGACCTCGCCGTCGCCGGGACGGGCTTCGGCGGCCCGATGGGCCTCGGGGCGAGCGAGGCGGAGACCCTGGAGAAGACGCCCGGCGGCCCGGAGGGGACGGGGCCGGGAGAGAGCGCGCGTTCCCTGTGGTCCGACGCCTGGCGGGACCTGCGCCGCAACCCCGTCTTCATCATCTCCGGGCTTGTCATCCTCTTCCTGGTCGTCATCTCCATCTGGCCCCAGTCGATCGCGTCGGGTAACCCGCTTGTCTGCGACCTCTCGAAGAGGCAGCAGGGCTCCCAGCCCGGCCACCCCTTCGGCTTCGACGGACAGGGCTGCGACGTCTACACCCGGACGGTCTACGGGACCCGGATCTCCATCAGCGTCGGCGTCCTCGCCACGCTCGGCGTCGCGCTCCTCGGCTCGCTGCTCGGCGGACTCGCCGGTTTCTACGGCGGGCTGAGCGACTCGCTGCTGTCCCGGCTCACCGACATCTTCTTCGCCATCCCGGTCGTCCTCGGCGGTCTGGTCCTGCTCTCCGTGGTCACCAGCAACACCATCTGGCCGGTCGTCGGCTTCATGGTGCTGCTCGGCTGGCCGCAGATCTCCCGGATCGCGCGCGGCTCCGTCATCACCACCAAACAGAACGACTACGTCCAGGCGGCCCGCGCGCTCGGCGCCTCCAACTCGCGGCTGATGCTGCGGCACATCACCCCGAACGCGGTCGCCCCCGTCATCGTCGTGGCGACCATCGCGCTCGGCACGTACATCTCCCTGGAGGCCACCCTGTCCTACCTGGGCGTCGGTCTGAAGCCCCCCACCGTGAGCTGGGGCATCGACATCTCCTCGGCCTCCGCGTACATCCGCCAGGCCCCGCACATGCTGCTGTGGCCGGCCGGCGCGCTCGCGATCACCGTGCTCGCGTTCATCATGCTCGGCGACGCGGTGCGCGACGCCCTCGACCCGAAGCTGAGGTGACCGCCGTGCTGCTCGAAGTGCGCGATCTGCACGTGGAGTTCCGGACCCGGGACGGCGTCGCCAAGGCCGTCAACGGCGTCAACTACAGCGTCGACGAGGGGGAGACGCTCGCCGTCCTCGGCGAGTCCGGCTCCGGCAAGTCGGTCACCGCCCAGGCCGTGATGGGCATCCTCGACATGCCGCCGGGGAAGATCACCGGCGGCGAGATCATCTTCCAGGGGCGCGACCTCCTCAAGCTCAAGGAGGAGGAGCGGCGCAAGGTGCGCGGCGCCGAGATGGCGATGATCTTCCAGGACGCGCTGTCCTCCCTGAACCCCGTGCTCAGCGTCGGCGACCAGCTCGGCGAGATGTTCACCGTGCACCGCGGGATGTCCCGCAAGGAGGCCCGCGGCAAGGCGATCGAGCTGATGGAGCGGGTGCGCATCCCGGCCGCCGCCGACCGCGTACGGGACTACCCGCACCAGTTCTCCGGCGGTATGCGCCAGCGCATCATGATCGCCATGGCGCTGGCCCTGGAGCCCGCCCTGATCATCGCCGACGAGCCGACCACCGCCCTCGATGTCACCGTGCAGGCCCAGGTGATGGACCTGCTCGCCGAACTTCAGCGCGAACTCCACATGGGGCTCATCCTCATCACCCACGACCTCGGCGTGGTCGCGGACGTCGCCGACCGGATCGCCGTGATGTACGCGGGCCGGATCGTCGAGTCGGCGCCCGTGCACGACCTCTACAAGGCGCCCGCCCACCCCTATACGAAGGGGCTGCTGGAGTCGATCCCGCGCCTCGACCAGAAGGGGTCGGAGCTGTACGCCATCAAGGGACTCCCGCCCAACCTGATGCACATCCCGCCGGGCTGCGCCTTCAACCCGCGCTGTCCGATGGCCCAGGACATCTGCCGCACCGAGGTGCCGCCGCTCGCGCGGGTCGACGCCGACCGCGGGAGCGCCTGCTTCTTCTGGAGGGAGTGCCTCGATGGCACAGACAGCCACTGAACCCCTGCTGGAGGTCAGCGGGCTGGTCAAGCACTACCCGCTCACCCAGGGCATCCTGTTCAAGAAGCAGGTCGGCGCGGTCAAGGCGGTCGACGGCGTCGACTTCTCGCTCGGCCGCGGCGAGACCCTCGGCATCGTCGGGGAGTCCGGCTGCGGCAAGTCGACGGTCGCCAAGATGCTGGTCAACCTGGAGAAGCCGACCGACGGCACGATCAAGTACAAGGGCGAGGACATCACCCGCCTGTCCGGGCGTGCGCTGAAGGCCGTGCGCCGCAACATCCAGATGGTCTTCCAGGACCCGTACACCTCGCTCAACCCGCGTATGACCGTCGGCGACATCATCGGGGAGCCCTACGAGATCCATCCCGAGGTGGCGCCCAAGGGCGACCGCCGCAAGCGGGTGCAGGACCTCCTCGACGTGGTGGGGCTCAACCCGGAGTACATCAACCGCTATCCGCACCAGTTCTCCGGCGGCCAGCGCCAGCGCATCGGCATCGCCCGCGGTCTCGCGCTGCGCCCGGAGATCATCGTCGCCGACGAGCCCGTCTCCGCCCTCGACGTGTCCGTACAGGCCCAGGTCATCAACCTGCTGGAGAAACTCCAGGACGAGTTCGACCTCAGTTACGTCTTCATCGCGCACGACCTGTCGATCGTGCGGCACATCTCCGACCGGGTCGGGGTGATGTACCTCGGGCGGATCGTCGAGACCGGACGGGACACCGAGATCTACGACCACCCGACGCACCCCTACACCCAGGCGCTGCTGTCCGCCGTGCCGGTGCCGGACCCCGAGGCGCGGGAGCACCGGGAGCGGATCATCCTCACCGGGGACGTGCCCTCGCCCGCGAACATCCCCTCCGGCTGCCGGTTCCGCACCCGCTGCTGGAAGGCGCAGGAGCGCTGCGCGCTGGAGGTGCCGCTGCTCGCGGTGCCGGCCGAGTTCCGGATCGGGGACGGTCCGGCCGCTCACGACTCGGCCTGTCACTTCGCCGAGGAGAAGCAGGTCGTGCCTCCGGAGGAGCCGCCGAGCGGGGTGGCATAACCGCACAAACACGCATGAACTTCGTTAACACGCAGGCAACTTGGCGGAAGCGGTACCGATATACGGACGCGTCAAGGTGAACAACGTACGGCCGTGCGGGTGCCGTAAACGAGCCGGGGTGCGCCATGTCACCCCGGCTCGTTTTTTCGCGCCTGAACCGGCGCCGCTCTCGCGGAGCCGGCTGACGCCTCGGCGGGGCTGCTCGACCGCTGGTCGCGGTGATCCTTGGAGGGGTCTTTGCTCAGCTCAGGCCGAGCGAACGCTTGAGGAAGTCGACCTGGAGCAGGAGCAGGTTCTCGGCCACCGTTTCCTGAGGGGTCATGTGGGTGACGCCCGACAGGGGAAGCACCTCGTGCGGGCGGCCGGCGGCCAGCAGGGCCGAGGACAGCCGCAGGGTGTGCGCCGCCACCACGTTGTCGTCCGCGAGGCCGTGCACGATCATCAGCGGGCGGTGCGGCTCGGCGGGCGCGGACAGCCCCTCGTCGGTGACGAGCGAACTCCCCGCGTACGCGGCCGGGTTGGCGGCCGGGTCACCGAGGTAGCGCTCCGTGTAGTGGGTGTCGTACAGCCGCCAGTCCGTGACCGGGGCGCCGGCGATGCCCGCGTGGAAGACGTCCGGGCGGCGTAGCACGGCGAGCCCCGCGAGGTAGCCGCCGTAGGACCAGCCGCGGATCGCCACCCGGGACAGGTCGAGCGGGAACCGTTCCGCGAGTGACCGGAGCGCCTCGACCTGGTCGTCGAGGGAGAGCGTGAAGTCGTCGCGGATCGCCTTCTCCCAGGCGGGGGAGCGGCCCGGGGTGCCCCGGCCGTCCGCGACGACCACCGCGAATCCCTGGTCGGCGAACCACTGCGAGGTCAGGTGCGCGTTGTGCGCGGCCACCACCCGGGGGCCGTGCGGACCGCCGTAGGGGTCCAGCAGGACGGGCAGGGGATTGTCGCCGTCGTAGTCGGTCGGCATAAGCACGGCGCATGGGATTTTCCGTGCGCCCCCCTGCGTGAGCGTCACGCGCGGGGACAAACCGGGATCTTCAGCGTATGAGGTGATGGTCACCGGGTTCTTGGCGCCGCGCAGCACCTGGACCCGGGCGCCCGGCCGGTCCAGCGCCGAGGAGACGAGCACGGTCACGCCCCCGGCGCGCACCGCCGAGTGCACGCCGGGCTCCTGCGAAAGGCGCTCCACGCCCAGCTCGTTCACCCGGTACACGTGCACCTCGCCGGTCTCCGGCTCGGCCGCCGCCTCGCCCGCCGAGGCCGCGACCAGCACGTCGTCGGCCGACACGTCGAGGACCGCCCGGACGTGCAACTGCGCGCCGGTCAGCGGGCGTTCACCGAACGCCAGGACGCGCGCGCCGCCCTCGTCGGCGATCCGCACGAGCTGTCCGCCGGGGCTCCAGCAGGGCACCCCGGGGAAAAGATCAAGCCAAACTGGATCTTCGTCGGCGTGCACCATCCGGGTCGACCCGGAGTCCGGGTCCACCGCCAGGAAGAGCTGACTGCGCTGGTCGCGCGCCTGTACGAGGATCAGCGGTGCTCCCGCCGCTGACCAGTGCACATGCGCCAGATACGGGTATCGGGCGCGGTCCCAGGAGACCTCCGCGCGCTCCCCGTCCAGCCCGAGGACGAAGAGCCGTACCTCCGCGTTGGCGGTGCCCGCCGCCGGGTACGGCACCCGCTGCGGCTCGGTCTCCGGGCGCGCCGGATCCGCGATCCACCAGCGCCGTACGGGCGAGTCGTCGATCCGCGCGACCAGCAGCCGGTCGCTCTCGGGAGACCACCAGAAACCGCGCGAACGCCCCATTTCCTCGGCCGCGACGAACTCGGCCAGACCATAGGAAACCGACCCCGCGCCCGCCGCCGGCTCCGGCTCCGCGAGCGCCCGGTCGTCCTCGCCGTCCGCCCCGACGACCCGCAGGGCGCCCCCGGCGACATACGCCACGAGCCGTCCGTCGGGGGACGGGCGGGGATCGATCACCGGCCCCGGCACCCGGATCTCGCGCGCCGTCCCGGCCCGCAGCTCCGCCGTGAACAGCCGCCCCGAAAGAGTGAAAGAGGCCAGCTCGACGGCCATGTCGGTGGCATATCCGACGATGCCCGCACCGCCCTCGCGACTGCGCTCACGGCGCGCCCGCTCGGCCGCCGGAAGCCGCTCCGTGGCCCCGCCGAGCAGCGCGCCGGGGTCCGCCGCGGGCCTCTCGCGGTTCTCCGCCACGTCGAGGACCCACAGGTGGTGCGCCCGGTCCGTGCCGGACGAGGAGCGCAGGAACACCACGCGGGAACCGTCCGGCGAGACGGTGAACGCGCGGGGCGCTCCGGAGGTGAACCGCTGCGTGCGGGCGTGCCGGCGGGGGAAGGACAGAGGCTCGTTCGTCATGGCCCGACCATATTGGCCATGCGCCCCCTTGTGCGGCCGTGCGCCGATCGATGCGCGCGTACGGATAGTTATGATCACTAGCGCTGCGTGGGTAGGAACCTGCTGGCTGCTGTTCGGACGTACCGACCCCGTACGAACCCTCGTGCGGGGATCTGCATGTCCTCCGTACAACCCCCCTGGTCCCTGGGAACTTTGGAGGTGAGCCGCCGTGGCACTTTCGATTTCGGCGGTGGTGCTGCTGGCGATCATCGTCTTCATCCTGGTGAAGAAGTCAGGACTGAAGGCCGCCCACGCCTTGGTGTGTGTCCTGCTCGGCTTCTACCTCGCCTCCTCGACGATCGCCCCCACGATCAACGACCTGACGACGAACATCGCGGGGATGATCGGCAGCATCAAGTTCTGACCGCCCGCCAGGTCAGCCCTCGGCCGCGTACGCCACGAAGCCGGCCCAGGCCCCGGGTGTCACGGTGAGCCGGGGGCCGGCGGTGTCCTTGGAGTCGCGGACGTGGACGATGCCAGGCGTGGCGGCGACCTCGACGCAGGATTCGCCGTTGGTGCCACCACTGTGGCTGCTCTTGAACCAGGCCAGTTCGGAGGCGTTCCCGGCGTCCGTCTTGCGGATCATGTCTCTCCCAGCAGTTGCGCGATGAAGGCCGCTGTCTCCCGTGGCGGGAGCGCCTGAGCCCGGATGGTGCCATATTGCAGCTCAATGGTGTGGAGCTGCCTCGGATTAGAGGTCGGACGGCCGTTGAAGACGCCGTCGGCTCGGCCTACGGCGGTGCCGTCCGCGAATTTCAGCAGCTCGATCCTGCCGTCCAGCCCCGGGTGGACATCGCTCCGCGTCGGCATCACCTGAAGTGTGACGTTGCGCAACTGGCCCACCTCCAGCAGGCGTTCGAGCTGCTGCCTCCACGCCATTGTGCCTCCCACTTCCCGTCGGAGCGGCGCCTCTTCCAGTACAAAGCTGATGGCAGGGGCCGGGTCACGTTCGAAGACCGACCGCCGGGCCAGACGGGCCGCGACCATGCGTTCCACGTTGTCCGGTGAGTACGGCGGCTGCGCTGCCTCGATCAAGGCGTGCGCATGCTCGGGTATCTGCAACAGCCCCGGGATGATGTTGCATTCGTACACCCCGATCTCGACCGCCTGCCCCTCCATCTTCGCCAAGTCCCGAACCTTCTTCGGGTACCGGACCTTCGCCACGTCCTCCTTCATCGCCGAGATCAGTCCGCCCGCGTCGAGGACCCCGTCCGCCATGTCCAGATACTCGGGACGCGGGATCCTCTTCCCGCCCTCGATCTTGTAGACCATGTCCTCCCCGTAGCCGACCGCCTCCCCGAACTCGGCCGCCCGCATCCCCACCGCCTCCCGGCGCAGCCTCAGCTGCCGCCCCACGGTGGCGATCACGGCGATGCCCCAGTCGTCGTCCGGGTCGACCTCCCAACCCGGCTCGTCCGCCTCGCTCTTGAGTCGCTTCACGTCGTCGACCGACATCCCGCACCCCTCCGTCGTACCGCCATGTCCCAACGCGCCCTACCCGTACGACGGTTCTGGACAGCCCGGACACGACCGGACAAGCTCCGGACAGTGACCGTACGTACCGGCGTCGTCACTGTTCACGGTAGGTGCGCGCGGCCACGCTGAGTGATGTGAACCGAGAAATCGCCGACCCCGAGGCCCAGCTCGCAGGACCCGTCAGGAACTCCAGCGTCCTGCTGTCACCGACCCCGCGCGGCGCCCGCCTCGCCCGGCTGCTCGCCACCGAGCAACTGCGCGCCTGGGGGCTGCCCCTGGACCGGGCCCCGCACGTCGTCGCGGAACTCGCGGCCAACGCGGCGACCCACGGACGGGTCCCGGGCCGTGACTTCCGGCTCACGCTCTACGTCGTCGGCGGCACCCTGCGGATCGAGGTCACCGACACCCGGGGCGACCGGCTCCCGGAGACGCGGGACCCGGCGGGAGACGCCGAGGGCGGGCGGGGGCTGGTGCTCGTGGACGCGCTGGCCGACCGCTGGGGGGTCACCCCGGGTCCGTACCCCCGTAAGACCGTGTGGGCGGAGATCCACCTGCCACCGGAACCCGCCCCCTCGTGCTGCGGTGCCGGGCGCGGTCTTTCCCAAGGCACACGAGGGTGAAAGGACCCGGCCAAGCCCCACCCCTCCCGCCCCCGGCGCAAACTCACTCGGGCGAGTGAACATCACCGACTCGGCTGGATTCGGGGGCTGTTGAGTGCCCTACGCTCGGCGCAACACAACAGCAGACATGCGACGGCCCTCGCCGGGACTGCAATCCCTGGGCGAGGGCCTGACCACCGAGGAAGTTAGGGCCTTCCTGATGGACACTGAAAACCTTAGCGCGCCCCCGCGCGCCCGGTCCCGTATTGCCGCCAACAAGCACCCGAACCGGCACCCCGCACGGGCCGGTGGTGTCATCCACGACAACACCCGGCACACCGCCCGTTTCACGGTGATCGGCAACCACCTCGCCCAGCACCCGGAACTGTCCGGGCTCGCGATCGGACTCGGCGTCCACATCCAGTCCCTTCCCGCCGGTGCGCCCGTCGACATCAGGACTTTGGCGGCCCGCTTTCCGGAGGGCGCGACCCGGATCGCCGCGGCCCTGCGCGAACTCGAAGCCCACGGCTACCTCCGGCGCACCCGCGAACGCGTCCCCGGCGGCCGGATCGTCACCCGCACGGTCTCCTGCAACCAGCCGGGCCACCGAGCCGGGGAAGAGGCACCCGCGCGTCGGGGCGGGCCCGCTTCCGGGTACCCCGCCCGCATCCTCCCGGCGGCGCCCCCGCCCCCGCACCCCGTCCCGCGCCCGGTCACGCCCGACCGGCGTGAGCGGCACGAGCGGGGTACTGCGCGGGCGCCCCGGGCGTCTCTCCCCGAGGTGCCCCGCGCGGCCCGCGCGGCCCCCGCGCTCCTCCAGACCGCCACCGACCTGCTCGCCGGCCTCCACCACCACGACCCCCGCCTGCTGCTGTCGGCGAACGACACGGAGCACCTGGCCCCGGGCGTCGCCGCCTGGCTGGAGCGGGACGTCAGCGCCGGGTCGGTAACCCTGGCCCTGACCAGGGACCTGCCACCGGAAGGACTCAGGCGCCCGGCAGCGCTCCTGGCCCACCGGCTCGCGGCGCAGTTGCCCCCGCCGCCTCCGTTCCGCACCCCGGCATCGCCGCCGCCCGTCCGGCACCCGCTCCAGACCTGCGACGGCTGCGACCGCGCCTTCCGGTCCCCCACCCCCGGCCTCTGCCGAGACTGCCGCCCGGCCTCCGGAAGTGCCGCCTGATCTCCCGCCCCCGTTCTGGACGAGGCGCTGAAGGCGGTTCGCCGTGACGTGGGAAGGGGAGCGCGCCCTCGGCGGGGAGTGCGCCCTCGGCGTGGACGAGGGCGCCTGGCCGTGCCCGTGCTCGGCCCTGCCTCGTAGGCTGGCACCATGACGGAACTGCCCGACCGGCGTCTGCTCCTCGTGCACGCGCATCCCGACGACGAGTCGATCAACAACGGCGCCACCATGGCCCGCTACGCGGCCGAGGGCGCCCACGTGACGTTGGTTACCTGCACCCTCGGTGAGGAGGGCGAGGTCATTCCGGCCGGGCTCGCCCACCTCGCCGCCGACCGCGAGGGCGGCCTCGGCCCGTACCGCGTCGGGGAGCTGGCCGCCGCCATGAAGGAACTCGGCGTCCACGACCACCGCTTCCTCGGCGGCCCCGGGCGGTTCCGCGACTCCGGGATGATGGGCGTCGAACAGAACCACCGCCCCGGCGCCTTCTGGTCCGCCGACCTGGACGAGGCCGCCGACTGCCTCGTGGAGGTCGTCCGCGAGGTACGCCCCCAGGTCCTCGTCACCTACGACCCCGACGGGGGATACGGGCACCCCGACCACATCCAGGCCCACCGCGTCGCCACCCGCGCCGCCGAACTGGCCGCCGACCCCGCCCACCGCCCCGACCTCGGCGCCGCCTGGCGGATCACCAAGACCTACTGGAACCGGATGCCCCGGCCGGTCGCCGAAGAGGCCTTCGCCCGGCTCCGCGCCGCGCTCCCCGAGCTGCCGTTCGAACGCGCCGCCGACATCGAGGACGTACCGGGCGTCGTAGACGAGACACTGATCACCACCGCCATCGACGGCACCGCCTACGCCGCCGCCAAGGTCGCCGCGATGCGGGCCCACACCACCCAGATCACCGTGGACGGCCCCTGGTTCGCGCTCTCGAACGACCTCGCACAACCCGTCTTCACCACCGAGTACTACCAATTGGTGAACGCCCCGCGCCCCGCCGAGCGCGAGACGGACCTCTTCGAGGGCATCGAGGGCATCGAGGGGATCAAGAGGAATGGCGAGGGCATTGGATGACGGACGTACGCGTGGTGAGCATCAGCCGGACAGGGACGGGACTGTGATGAGTACGACGGGACAGCGTGGCGGCGTCGGCGGGGGCGGCAGCGTGCTCGCGCAGCCATTGACGCGCCCCTCGGGCGGACGGCTCGCCGCCTACCTGGGGCTTTTCCTGCTCGGCGCGGTCGTCGGCGCCGCCGGAGCGCTGGTGCAGGCCGGCTGGTTCCCGCTCGGTCTGCTGCTCGCGCTCGTGGGCGCGGCCGGACTGTTCCTGGGCGGCTCCCGGGCCACCGGCTCCCGTGCCGGCGCCGTCGCGCCCGCCGCCGGCTGGATGGTCGCCGTCGTCCTGCTCACCGCCAGTCGCCCGGAAGGGGACTTCCTCTTCGGCGCCGGGATCGGCTCCTACCTCTTTCTGCTCGGAGGCATGGCCGTCGCTGTGATGTGCGCCACCCTGGGCCAGGGGCGGCAACCGGGCGCCGCCGGTGCCCGACTTGGTAAATGACGTACTACTTCGCCGTATCGGTCGGGTGCGGGTCCCGTGCGAGTTTCCCCATCGGGCGAGGTTTGCGCGCCGCACACGGCCAGTATGGTTGTGCGCGCCGCCGAGCTGCCCGAGATGAGGTCGAGGAAACGGGCGGCGGAGCCAACCGGGAGAACCTGCCTTGAGTCGTGAAACTGACAGTTCGTCCTCCGGGCCCAACGGCCGCGGTGGAGCCGCGTACCCGTCGGGGACGCCGCCGTACGGGACCCCCACGGCTTCCGAGAGCGGTGCCGACGCGGGCCGTTCGGCCACCGGCAAGCCGCCGGAGGAGCGCAAGACCGAGACCACTCTGACGACCCGGATCCGGATCAACATCCCCGGATCGCGGCCCATCCCGCCCGTGGTCGTCCGCACCCCGGTCGCGGACTCCGACGCGCCCGCCGAGGGCGGCGACGCCGCGAACACCGGCGCCGCGCACCCCGGAGCCGCGAACACCGGCGCCGCCCTGCCGTCCCGTGGCGCGAGTTCGCCCAAGGGCGGCCCCGCGGCGGCCACCACCACGACGGCCCCCTCCGTACCGGCCCCGGCGTCTCCGCAGGCCGGGGAGCAGGTCGGCGGGGCCGAGGAGAAGACCAGCGACTGGTTCGCGCCCCGCAAGTCCGGTACGCCCAAGGGCGGCCAGGGCGGCGGCTCGTCCAACGGCGCGGGCCTGCCCGGCGGTTCGGCCCCCGCCGGCCCGGCCGGCGCCTCCGGCCCCGCGAGCCAGGGCGGGCCTTCGGGCAACCGGCCCGGCACCGGCCGCCCGGCGCCCTCCAACGGCGCGAACCCGCTCGGCATCACCGGCGGACGCCCCGGCGGCGCGAACGGCAGCGGTATGAACGGCGGCGGCACGAACGGCGCCGGGCTGCCCGGTGCCACCGGCGCCGGACCCGTTGCTCCCGGCCACGGCGGCGGCACGGGGTCCTTCGACGTCTCCGGCGCGCTGCGCGACACGGGCTCGTTCCCGGCCGTCGGCTCCTCCGGTGGACCCGGTGGACCCGGTGGACCCGGTGGGGGCGGGGCGGACGGTTCCGGTGGGCCTGGTGCCTCCGGTGAGCCGCGCCGCGACGACCTCCCGTACTTCTCCGAGGGCCAGGGCGGCCCGTCCGGCGCGACCGGCGGTCCGGTCACCGGCGACGGCCCGCTGGTGCCCCCGGCCGGACCGGGCGCCGCGCCCGGCAGCCTGGCCGCGACCCCCGGCACCGGACCCGTCTCCGGTCCCGGCAACCCGAACCAGAACCCGGGCCGCAACCCGGGCGGGAACGGGAACCCGAGCCAGAACCCGGCGGCGGGCGCGGGCTACCCGGGCCCCGGCGCGGGCCCGGGCACCGGCCCGGGCCTCGGCACCGGTCCCACCGGTTCCACCGGTCCAGGCCTCGGCACCGGTCCGGGCGGTGGCCTGAGTGGTGGCCTGAGCGACGACACCGCGATCCTCACCCCGCAGAAGCCCGCCCCCGACCCGGGCCCCGGCGGCTACGGCGCCCCCGCGGACAACGTCTCCGGGCACACCCTGACCAGCGGCATCCCCGTCGTCACCCCCGGCCAGAACTCCCCGTTCGGGCCCGGCTCGCACCCCGACGGACCGCTGCCGCACACCCCGCCGAAGCTCCCCGAGCCGGTCCGGCAGCCGCCCGCCGGAGCCAAGTCGGCCAAGCCCGCCAAGAAGAAGGGCCGCAGCAAGATCCCGCTCCTCGGCGGACTCGTCGTGGTGCTGGCCGGTGGCGCCTACGGCGCGGGCCTGCTCATGAACCACTCGGACGTGCCCAAGGGCACCACCGTGCTCGGCGTCGACATCGGCGGCGGCACCCGCGACGACGCCGTCAAGAAGCTCGACGACGCCCTCGGCGACCGTACGAACAAGCCGCTCAAGCTGGCCGTCGACGGGGACACCGTCTCCCTCAAGCCCGACCAGGCCGGACTCCAGCTCGACGCGCAGGCCACCGTCCGCGCCGCCGCCGGCAGCGACTACAACCCGGTCTCCGTGATCGGCTCGCTCTTCGGCCGCCAGCGGGTGGTGGAGCCCGAGATGCCGGTGGACGAGGAGAAGCTCCAGGCCGCCCTGGAACGCGCCGCCAGCGGGGCGGGTTCGGCGAGCGAGGGCACGATCAAGTTCCAGCCCGGCAAGGCCGTTCCCGTCTACGGCAAGGCCGGCAAGGGCATCGACATCACGCCCTCGATACAGGCCGTCGAGAACGCGTACCGCGCCCAGGTGGAGACCGGCACCACCACCCCGGTGCGGGTCGCCACGACGACCCGTCAGCCGACGGTGTCGAAGGAGACGGTGGACCAGAAGATGGCGTCCTTCGCGACGCCCGCCATGTCCGCGAACATCACCGTCCGCACGGACGCGGTCCACACCATCTCCTTCAGCCCGCAGAAGTCCATCTGGAAGTTCCTGAGCGTCCAGCCGGTCAACGGCAAGCTGGTCGAGCACTACGACCTCGACGCGCTCAAGGCGCTCTACGGCGGCGCCTTCGACGGCGTCACGGTCACCAAGGGCGACGGCAGCAAGAAGCCCGTCAGCCCCGAGGAAGTGGCGTCCGCCGTCGGCCGCGCGCTGGTCGGGAAGACGCCCGCGGAGCGCATCGTGACCATCCCGACCGACCCCAGCTAGCGGCGGCTCGCGGGAGACGATCAACACAGCACACGGAGAGGGCGTCCGGCCGGGTCCATCCCGGCGGGACGCCCTCTCGCCGTGCGTCGCGCGCGGTCCGTACCTCGCGCGCACTCTGCGCATCGCGCGCAGTCGGTGCATCACGCGCACTCTGCGCATAGCGCGCAGACCGCACATCGCACGCAGTCCGTACATCGCACGCAGTCCGTACATCACGCGCGGTGGCGACGGCCGCCCGCGATACGGCGTCGGCGAGCGCCGACATGACATCTGTCATGGGCGACCGAGGACACACCGCACTGCCGCCCGCGTTCCGTCGCGGCCAGGATGGACGGCATGACAACCACTGCGACTGCGACGGCGGCCACGACCTCGGTGGTCGGGTTCGAATCGGTGACCAAGAGCTACGGGGACGTCCGGGCCGTGGACGCCCTGACGCTCGACCTGCACCCGGGCGAGACGGTCGCCCTGCTGGGTCCGAACGGCGCGGGGAAGTCGACCACCCTCGACCTGCTGCTGGGCCTGAAGGTCGCCGACAGCGGCTCGGTCCGGGTGTTCGGGACCAGCCCGCGCGAGGCGATCGTCGCCGGCCGGGTGGGCGCCATGCTGCAGAGCGGCGGCCTGATGGACGAGGTCACGGTCGGCGAGCTGGTCAGGCTCGCCTGCGACCTGCACCCCCGCCCCTACCGGGTGACGGACGTCCTCGCCCGCGCCGGCATCACCCCGATCGCCGACCGCAAGGTCAACAAGCTCTCGGGCGGCCAGGAACAGCGCGTCCGCTTCGCCCTCGCCACGGCCGGCGACAGCGACCTGATCGTCCTGGACGAGCCGACCACCGGCATGGACGTGACCGCCCGTCAGGCCTTCTGGGCCACCATGCGCGAGCAGGCCGACCAGGGCCGCACGGTCCTGTTCGCCACGCACTACCTGGAGGAGGCCGACGCCATAGCGGACCGCGTCCTCGTGCTGCACCGGGGGCGGCTGCTGGCCGACGGCACCGCCGCCGAGATCAAGGCCAGGGCGGGCGCCCGCCGGGTCGCCTTCGACCTGGAGGGCCCCATTGACGAGGCCCCGCTGCGCGCGCTGCCCCACCTCACCTCGATCGACGTGTCCGGACAGACCGTCCGCATCCAGTCCGCCGACGCCGACGCCACCGTCCACGCGCTGTACGGACTCGGGGTCTACCCCCGCAACCTCGAAGTCGCCGGCCTCGGCCTCGAACAGGCCTTCGTCGCCATCACCGCGGCCGAAGAGGCCCACCGCACCGCCGCCGAGGAGGCGACCACCAAGTGAACAGTCTGATCAAGCTGGAGATCACCCGCGCCCTGCGCAACCGCAAGTTCCTGTTCTTCTCGGTCATCTACCCCTCGGCGCTGTTCCTGCTGATCGCGGGCAACGCGGACAGCACCACCAAGGTGGAGGGCACCGGCCTCACCCTGCCGACCTTCTTCATGGTCGCCATGGCCTCCTTCGGCGCCCTGACCGCCGTGCTCATGGGCAACAGCGAGCGCATCGCGAAGGAGCGGGAGAGCGGCTGGGTACGGCAGTTGAGGCTCACCACACTGCCCGGCCGCGGCTATGTCCTCGCCAAGACCGCGAGCGCCGCCGTGGTCAGCCTGCCGTCGATCGTCATCGTCTTCGTCGTCGCCGCGGCGGTGAAGGACGTACGGCTGGACGCCTGGCAGTGGCTCGCGCTCACCGGCGTGATCTGGGCCGGCAGCTTCGTGTTCGCCGCGCTCGGCGTCGCCATCGGATACATGGCGAGCGGTGACGCGGTCCGCCCGATCACGATGATCGTCTACTTCGGCCTGTCGATGCTCGGCGGCCTGTGGATCCCCTCGACGACCTTCCCCCACTGGCTCCAGAACATCGCGAACTGGCTGCCCACGCACGCGTACGCTGCCCTGGGGCAGGCCATCGAACTGGGCAGCGCCCCGCACGCGAAGGACATCGCCCTCCTCGCCGTCTACTTCGCCCTCTTCGCGGGCGGCGCGGCGTGGCTGTACCGGAAGGACACGCTGAAGGCGTGAGCGCCATGACGGAAGACCCGCTGCCCGGCCCCGCCCGGACGGAACGGCTGCTGCGGATGGGGGAGTCCCCCCGCGACCTCCGCGAGGCCCTGCGCAAGTCGGTGTGGATCGTCATCTGGCTGGTGTTCCTCAGCTCGCCGGTCCACGACCTCGTCTCCGGCGACCACACCACACCGGCCACCGTGGCCGGCTGGGCGGGTCTCGCGGCCTTCGTCGCCGTCTATCTGACCCTGGTCTTCCGGAACATGGGCAGTGCCTCCGCGCGCCTGGTGACCGTGTCCGTCATGGTCCTGGTCCTCGCCGCGCTCGCCGTGGTCCTCTGCCTCACCCTCGGCCCGTCCTGGCTCGGCCTGTTCGTGTACGTCTCGGTGGCCTGCGGGACCGCGTTCCCGCTGCGCATGTCGTACTGGACGATCCCGCTGACCGCCGTCGTGATGCTCCTCGTCGGCCTGCGCGCCGGGGAGAAGGACGCCCGGGACCTGATCCTCCTGGTCGTCCTGATCGGCTTCGCGATGACCGGCGTGCGCCAGCTCGTGCGGACGACGATCGAGCTGCGCCGGGCGCGTGCCACCGTCGCCCAACTCGCCGCCAACGAGGAGCGGTTGCGGCTGGCCCGCGATCTGCACGACCTGCTCGGCCACTCGCTTTCGCTGATCACGCTGAAGAGCGAGCTGGCCGGGCGGATGCTCCCCGACCACCCCGACAAGGCGGCCCGTCAGGTCGCCGACATCGAGCAGGTCAGCCGACAGGCCCTGGTCGACGTCCGGGAGGCGGTCACCGGCTACCGGCGGCCCCGGCTGGCCGGTGAACTGGCGGGCGCGCAGGTCGCGTTGACGGCGGCCGGTGTCATCGCCGAGCTGCCGGCCGAACCCGACCTGCACGGGGTGTCCGAGGAGAGCGAGTCGGCGCTCGCCTGGTCGCTGCGCGAGGCGGTCACCAATGTCGTACGGCACAGCGGCGCCCGGCGCTGCACGGTGGAGCTGGTCCGCCGCCAGACCCTGGACGGGCCCGTGCTCGAACTGTCGGTGGAGGACGACGGCTCGGGCGGCTCCCCGGCCGGTGTCCACGGCAACGGGCTGACGGGGCTGACCGAACGCCTGGAGAAGGCGGGCGGATCACTGGAGGCGGGCGGCGGCCGGCGCGGGTTCCGGCTGGTCGCGCGGGCCCCGCTCACCGGCGACCCGGCCCCTGTGGACCCGGCGGACGACGCCGTAGGATCCGGTGCATGAGCCGCACGATCAAGGTCCTGCTCGCCGAGGACCAGTCGATGGTCCGCGAGGCGCTGGCCGCCCTGCTGGGACTGGAGCCGGACATCGACGTGGTCGCGCAGGTGGCCCGGGGTGACGAGGTGCTGGCGGCGGCCCGCGCCCACGAGGTGGACGTGGCGCTGCTGGACATCGAGATGCCGGGCATGACGGGCATCGAGGCGGCGGCCGAGGTCCACCGGGAGCTGCCCGGCGTCAAGTTGCTCATCCTCACCACCTTCGGGCGCCCCGGTTATCTGCGCAGCGCGATGGAGTCCGGCGCCGACGCGTTTCTCGTCAAGGACGCCCCGGCGGCCCAACTCGCCGCCGCCGTCCGCAAGGTGCTCTGCGGCGAGCGGGTCATCGACCCGACGCTGGCCGCCGCCGCGCTCGCCGAGGGCGCCAACCCGCTCACCGACCGCGAACGCGAGATCCTCCGCGCCGCCGCCGACGGCTCCACCAACGCCGAACTCGCCAAGACCCTGCACCTGTCCCAGGGCACGGTCCGCAACTACCTCTCCACCGCCATCCAGAAACTCGCGGTCCGCAACCGGGCGGAGGCGGTGCGCACGGCCCGGGAGAAGGGATGGCTGTGAGAACGCGGCACCGGGTCGCTCACGGCCGCGCCTCGTGCCGGGCCGGGGTCAATCCCGTCTGATCAGCTCGGGGTTGATGCCCCGGCCCACCAGTGGCAGCGTCCCCAGCACGGCCGCCGCCACCACACCGAGGGCGGCGAGCCCCAGCAGCGGCAGGCCCGCGGTGTCCCAGAAGATTTCGCCGCCGCCCGTGACGAGATAGCTGGACTCCGCGAGCCGGCCCGCCACCAGCGCCAGGGCGAGCCCGATCGCGAGCGGCAGGACGACCTGGACGCACTGCACGGCCCGCAGTGTCCTGGCCCGCGCCCCGATCAGTGTCAGGGCGGTGATGTGCGCCCGGCGTTCGACGGCACGGTCCGTGACCGAGACCAGGAACGCGGCGAGGCCGATGACCAGGCCCATCACCATGCCGAGGCCGAGCAGCGTCTCGATGACGCCGATCTGCTGGAGGCCGTCGATGTTGACGCCGATGGGATCGACGTCGGCGGTCGGGGCGGCGGCGCCGATGCCGTCGAGCACCCGGCGGACGGCGCCCGGATCGGAGCTGCCCGTCAGGACGTAACGGGCCGACTCCGGGCGGGCGCCCGCCGGCAGCCGGGAGGGCGGGACGAGCACGGCCGCGCCGCCGACCGCCGAGGGGTCGTGGACGCCGTAGACGACACGGCCGGGCGGGAGGGTGACGGACAGCGTGGACCGCACGCCGTCCTTACGGAGCCGGAAGGGGAAGACGGCGCCGGGGCGCACGCCGGGGTCCGTGGCGGTGTTTGGGTCGACGAGCCGCAGCACCCTGCCGTCCACACAGCCCGTCGCGTGCTCGACGAACCGCCGTAGCTGGGCGCAGGTGGCGACGAGCGCGGTGACCTGGGGCTCGATCCGCGAGCCGCCGTCGAGGGGGACCCACGAGTCCATCGTCAGCGCGTGGGCGCGGACGCCCGGCACGTCGGCGAGGGCCCGCTGCCGGGCGTGGGTGAGCCCCGACAGGGCGATGGAGTAGTCCTGGGCGGGGCTGTCGGGCCGGGTGACCTGGTTCTCCTCGATCAGGATGCCCTGGGCGAGCGAGGCCGCGTACACGAGGAGCACCAGGCCGGTGACCACGCGCAGGGTGCTGCCCGGTTCCACCTCGTTGCGGCGCATCGCCAGGTTCAGGGTGAGCGACCGGGTGGCCCCCGCGACCTTGCGGGCGAGCGCGTACGACAGCACGGGCAGGGTCAGGACCAGACCGGCGCCGGTCAGCAGCACACCGGCCGGGACGAGCAGGGCCGCCGGGCCGTCGCTGGAGGCGGGGTGGTCCGTGAGGCCGGTCGCGCAGTAGCCGGACACGACGCCGAGACCGGCGACCAGCAGCAGGCCGCCCCAGCGCGACGGGGCCTTGGGCAGGGCGGTGCGGCGGACGGCGAGCGGGTTGGCCGCCGCGCCGCGGGCACTCGCCCGTCCGACGAACCAGGCGAGCGCCGGACAGCCGATCAGACAGACGGCCACGGTCGACGGGGAGAGCGCGCCGTCCCCCGGGTACCACCGCAGCCGGGGCAGCCCGGTCCGGGACATCACCTGGTTGAGGACCAGGTACTCGCCCAGGCCCAGGACGGCGCCGGCCAGCGAGGCGATCACCGTCTCGGCCGCGTTGACCCGCTGCGTGCCCTTCACGCTCAGCCCGAGCAGGCGCAGGGCGGCCAGCCGTCGGGTGCGGCTGGCGGCGGAGAGCCGGGCGCAGACCGAGAGGAAGACGCCGAGCGGCAGCAGGACGATGGTGGCCAGCGCGAACCGCAGGATGGTCAGGGTGGACGGATCGACCGCCGGGATCGGCGCGTAGCCGTAGCCGAAACCCGTCAGGACGCGTGCCCTGCCGCCGAGTTGGGCCCGGGTCGTGCCGACGTACGCGTACAGCTCGTCCGGGTCGGTCAGTCCGGCGGCGCCGATCAGGGCCTTCTCGCGGCCCGGCAGCAGTCCCTTGAGGGCGGGCTCCTCGCGCAGCAGGGCGTGCACCCGGGGCGAGACGAACACCTCGCCCGGACGCGGGAGTTCACGCAGACCGGGCGGCACGGCGGGCACCTCCGCGCCCCGGGCGACGAAGACGCGGGTGAAGGCCTTCGAACCGTGCGGGTCCGAACGCTCCAGGACCAGGGTCGAGCGGGCCGAGGGGGCGTGCGAGGACGTGGTGGGCTCGCGGGCGGCGGCGCGTCCGTCGTGCGCGGACAGGATCGCCGGGATGGTCAGAACCAGCGCGAGACAGCACACCCCGAGCGAGCCGCCCACGGCCATCAACAGGAAACGGACCCGGTTACCGCGCCCGGCCCCGAGCAACAGCCGCACCCCGAGCAGAAACTCCTTCACACCGGCTCCTCGGGGGACAGGGCTCCGTCGGCCATCGAGTAGCGCCGGTCGGCCTGCGCGGCCACCGCCGGATCGTGGGTGACGAGGACGACCGCGGTGCCCTGCGAACGGGCCAGACCGAGGAACTCCGCGAGCACCGCGGAGGCGTTGGCACTGTCGAGCGAGCCGGTGGGTTCGTCGGCGAAGACGACGGCCGGACGGTGCACGAGGGCCCGGGCGACGGCGACGCGCTGGCTCTGGCCGCCCGACACCTGCGAGGGCCGCCGCTCGCGCAGGCCGCCGAGCCCGAGCCGCTCCAGCACCTCACCGGCGGCGGCCAGAGCCGGTCCCTTACGCCGACCCGCCAGCCGCAACGGCAGCGCGGTGTTCTCCTCGACGGTCAGCTCGGGGAGCAACTCGCCGTACTGAAAGACGAATCCGAACCGCTCCCGGCGCAGGGTGCTGACCTCGTCGTCGCTCAGCTCGCCGAGCGCCCGTCCCTCGAACCGCACCTCGCCCCGCGCGACGGGCAGCACGCCGGCCAGACAGTACAGAAGCGAGGACTTCCCCGACCCACTCTGCCCGGTGACGGCCACGACCTCCCCCCGCCCCACTGAGAACCGGGCCCCTCGCACGGCAAGTTGATCCCCGTAGAGGAGATCGACTCCCGTGGCCGAGAGAACCTCCGGGGCATGGAATTCCGAGCTGCTGATGGCTTCCCCCAAGAAGCGAACGGGCCCAGGGACGCCCCCCTGGGCCCACTGTCGTGCGGTGTACTGCCTACCGGCGGTAGTGCTTGGTCACGGAGCAGTTGTCGGGGTGCAGCGATCCCCGGTCGCGGCAGACGCGTATGTACGCGTCGGACGTGTAGCGCTCGTCGCCGCTCCAGTTGAGGTAGTCCTGCGGGACGGTCTTCTTCTGCTTCCCGTTGTAGCGGCTCCAGCTGTAGCCCTCTACACGGACCTGCGTGTACACGTTGTGTCCGTCACCGTTGTCGGCGTCCTTGAGCTTGCCCTTCCACTCGAAGGCGCCGTGGTTCGTGCCGGCGGGCCAGAACGTGTACTGGCCGGAGTTGAACTCGGCGCCACCCGTGGTGAGTTTCGGAATGGTGTGCCACGAACTCGCGAACGCCGTTCCGGCGCCGGTCGCGAACAGACCGGCCGCCAGGATCCCTACTGCCAACTTCCGCACTTGTTTTCTCCCGTTGTTTGTCGGCCCTGGTGGTCATGTTGCGTTCAGAGCCGTGGCGGAGAGTAACAAGAGGTAGTCGAGCGAAAAGGCGCTGTTCGGAGGGATATTGGTGATTTGTCGACGGGAGGCGTCGTTGTCGAGCCAATTGCTTTTCTGGGATCTTGCACGGGCTTGACTGGAAGATGTTCTTTCGGGAGGCAACCGGCGGCGGTGTTCTGTCGTCGCCCTACCGTTCGTCAGTTGAGCATCGCGCGGGCCGCCAGGGCCTGTTGGCGGACTCGGGTGGCGGCTGGTTCGTCCACCGCCGACACCACGTCCGCGTAGGCGTCGAGTTCGGCCGCGCCGGTCAGGAAGTCGCCGCGCTGGATCAGGAGTTGGGCGTGCTCGTAGCGGAGGCGGGCCGGGTGGGAGGGGAGGAGGAGGGAGAGGTCCACCGCCCACAGGGCCACGTCGGAGCGTTCCGGGCGGGCGGCCGACCAGGCGCGGATGTTGTTCAGGACCCGCAGCACCACGTCCAGCGGGTCGGCGGGGGAGAGCATCGAGGGGTCCAGCGGGGCGCCGGTCGCGCCCGCGACGAGGAGTTCCGCGTCCGCCCCGGCCAGCACCCGCCCGCCGTCGAAGGGATCGGCGAGCACCTGCTCCTCGGGCGGCCCGAAGCCCACCACGAAGTGACCGGGCAGCGCGACCCCGTAGACCGGCGCGCCGGCCCGCCGGGCGACCTCCATCCACACCACGGAGAGCAGGATGGGCAGCCCGCGCCGCCGCCGCAGCACCGCGTGCAGCAGGGACGACTCCAGCCGCTGGTAGTCACCCGGCGAACCCCCGAACCCGCAGCGCCCACCGAGCAGTTCGGCCAGCGCGGTGGCCCACGCGCGCGGCCCGCCCGGGCGGAACGGCAGCCGGCCCGCCAGCTCGTCCAGCCCGATCTGCGCCGCGTCGATCCCCGCCTCCGTCAGCGTGCCGTCCCCCGCGGCCCCCACCAGCAGACACAGCAGCGCGAGATCCGGCCGCTCGGCCCGGGCCTCCTCGGCGAACCGCCGCCGCACCTCGGCGGCCCGCTCCGGCTCCGGCGGCTGGGGAGAGGACATGGCGGGTTCGTACCCCTTCATGCTCACGCCGGTCGAGGCGTCTCGGCCGGGGCGCAGGTGCCGGGCCCCGCCGGCCCCCGATAGTGGTGATACGCGTGATGCGGGGCGAACCCCAGCCCCGCGTACATCGCGCGGGCCGGCGCGTTGTCCGCCTCCACCTGGAGCCAGGCCGCCGACGCGCCCTCCGTCAGGGCGCGGTCGGCCAGCGCGGTCATCACGGCGGTCGCGAGGCCCCGGCGCCGGTGTTCCGGAGCCACCTCCACCGCGGCGAAACCGGCCCAGCGGCCGTCCACCACACACCGCCCGATCGCGGCCGGAGGCTCACCCCGCGCACCCGGCACCGTCGCGAACCACACCGAGGGCCCGCTGCCCAGCACCTTCAGCGCCACCTCGCCGACACCCTTGCGCTGGTAGCGGCCGAGCCACGCCGCGTCCGCCGTCCGGGACAGCAGCACCCCGGGCGTCCCGGCGGTCTCACGGTCCGCGAGCGGGGCGAGGGCGCCGGTCCACAGCTCGGCCGTCACCTCGTTCACCCAGCCGCGCTTGTCCAGCTCCGCGCACAGCAGTTCCTGCGTGCCCTCGGCACCGGTGCTGGTCTGGAGATACGCGGGAAGGCCCCGGCCGGCGTACCAGTCGCGTACGACGGCCAGTGCCTCGTCCAGCGGCACGCCCGGCTCGCCAAGCGGCAGCACGGAGTTGGCGCGCCGGGTGAACCCGGCGGCGGCCCGCAGCTCCCAGTCGCCGAGCCGCTCGCTCTCCACCGGCCGCCAGGCCCGCGCCGCGACCCGCGCCAGCTCCTCGTACGAGGCGGCGGGCCCGCGCCGCCGCGCCGGGGCGGACGGCACGACCTTGCCCGCGACCAGCGCCGACTCCGCGATCCGGACCCGCTCACCGGTCCTTCGTGTGATCAGCAGCACACCGTTGTCCCATGATGTGAGAACACCGACCGTATCGGTGAACTTCTCCACCGTGTCTCCATCGTCGGTCATCCGTCGGACCGAGACGCGTTTCCCCACGTCAGCAGCGGTGATTCGGACCTCAAGCCGGCCGGAGGCAGAGATTTCCACAGGTCTGTTCACCCCTCCTGTTCGGATCATGCCCAAGAACGGAGATACTAGGGGCGGGCATCGACGACGCCGCGCTCCCGCGCGCCAGGCGGCGGAGCCTACGGAGGCCCGCCAGCGCCCTATCGAGGAGGAACGACAGCGTGACCTACGTCATCGCGCAGCCTTGTGTCGACGTCAAGGACAAGGCGTGCATCGAGGAGTGCCCGGTCGACTGCATCTACGAGGGCTCCCGGTCCTTGTACATCCACCCGGACGAATGCGTCGACTGCGGAGCCTGTGAGCCGGTGTGCCCGGTCGAGGCGATCTTCTACGAGGACGACACTCCGGAGGAGTGGAAGGACTACTACAAGGCGAACGTCGAGTTCTTCGACGAGCTGGGCTCGCCCGGCGGCGCCAGCAAGCTCGGCCTGATCGAGCGCGACCACGCCTTCATCGCAGCCCTTCCGCCGCAGAACCAGTAGCACCGGTGAGCGGACCGCGGGGGTGTCCCCGGCGGTAGCTCCAGGAGCGCCGCCTCGGTCCCGTACGGCCCCGATCGCTCCGATCGCCGTACGGGGCCGAGGCGTTTGCCGTTCTCCGGCCGGCCCGGCGATGGCCCGGGCGGCGGGGCCGGGCGACGGTCCGTACGTACGAGAAAGTGAGCCCGATCCCGTGTCCGCAGTCTCCGACCGGCTTCCCACCTTCCCCTGGGACAAGCTGGAGCCCTACAAGGCGACCGCCGCAGCTCACCCGGGCGGCATCGTCGACCTGTCCGTCGGCACGCCGGTCGACCCGGTGCCCGAGCTGATCCAGAAGGCTCTGGTCGCCGCCGCGGACTCGCCCGGCTATCCCACGGTGTGGGGCACGCCCGAGCTGCGGGACGCGCTCACCGGCTGGGTGGAGCGACGGCTCGGCGCCCGGGACGTCACCCACCGCCACGTCCTGCCGGTCGTCGGCTCCAAGGAACTCGTCGCCTGGCTGCCCACCCAGCTCGGCCTCGGCCCCGGCGACAAGGTCGGCTACCCGCGCCTCGCCTACCCGACGTACGAGGTCGGCGCGCGGCTCGCCCGGGCCGGCTCCGTCGCCTACGACGACCCCACCGAACTGGACCCGACGGACCTGAAGCTCCTGTGGCTGAACTCGCCGTCGAACCCGACCGGCAAGGTCCTCTCCGCCGCCGAGCTGACCCGGACCGTCGCCTGGGCCCGTGAGCACGGTGTCCTCGTCTTCTCCGACGAGTGCTACCTCGAACTGGGCTGGGAGGCCGACCCGGTCTCCGTCCTGCACCCGGACGTCTGCGGCGGCTCCTACGAGGGCATCGTCTCGGTCCACTCCCTGTCCAAGCGCTCCAACCTGGCCGGATACCGCGCCGCGTTCCTCGCGGGCGACCCCGCCGTCCTCGGCGAGCTGCTGGAGATCCGCAAGCACGGCGGCATGATGACCTCCGCGCCGACCCAGGCCGCCGTGGTCGCCGCCCTCGGGGACGACGCCCACGTGCGCGAACAGCGCGAGCGCTACGCGGCCCGCCGTACCGCCCTGCGCGACGCCCTGGTCGGCCACGGCTTCCGTATCGAGCACAGCGAGGCGAGCCTGTACCTGTGGGCCACCCGCGACGAGTCCTGCTGGTCGACGGTGGCCCACCTCGCCGGCCTGGGCATCCTGGTGGCCCCGGGCGACTTCTACGGGGAGGCCGGCGAGAGGTTCGTGCGCGTGGCGCTCACCGCCTCCGACGAGCGCGTGGCCGCCGCGGTGGAACGCCTCACCGCCTGAGCGCCGGAGGGTCGGGGACGGTCCGCTCGGCGATATGGTTCGGCTCAGTGAAAACGGGAGTCCCGGGAAGCGAGTTCCCGGGACCCCCGTTTGTCGTGCGGCGTGGCCTGACCGGCGAACTAGCCGAGCGGCAGGCCCTTCAGGGGGAGCTGGCCGGCCGGCAGGCCGCCCTTGGTCACGGCGTCCGTCGGCAGGCCGCCGGTCGCGGTCTTCGCGGTCTCACCGAGCAGACCGCCGGCCTGGCCGGCCGTGTCCCCGGCGACCTTCTGCGCGGCGGGCGTCACGGTCTTGGCGACCTTGCCGCCGGTCTTGCCCGCGGCGGGCACCGCCTTCTTGACCGCGTCACCACCGGACTTGCCGGCCTTCCCGGTGACGCTCTGCGTCGCCCCGTCGACGGTCTTGCCGACGTTCGCCCCGTCCAGAGCGGTCAGCCCGCCGAGGTCGGGGGTGGCCGGCAGTGCGGTCGCCGCGCCGGCGGAGCCGGCCGCACCGACCACGGGCGCCGCTCCCGCCGCGATGAGCAGCGCGACACGGGCGATCCGGCGGGTCAGGGGGAGGGACATGATGCTCCTTAGACGGGAGAAAACGGTGAACTGCCCGGCCGGGTCCGAAGAACCGGCCGCAGGCGGCTGGCCGGTGATCGTTCCGGGCTCGGACGCAGTGACTACCGCTCGAAGCCCCCGAAGGTTGCGGTGACCCGACGTAAAGAGTTGGTAATGCGTCGCATAATCGGTTGTGGATAAAAACGGGCAAACGGAGTCCGTCGTGGGCGTCTGGCGAATCCTTACGGCCCTTTGTTCTCAAGGGATTTCGCGGAACGCCGGGCAGGCGGGCGGAAGACCGCGCGAAAACACCGGCCGCCCCCGGCCGGGGTCCCCCGCACGGGTGAGGACCCGTACTCCCGCCCGGTCCCGTGGCCGTACTCCCGCCGGGTCCCGTGGCCGTACTCCCGCCGGGTCCCGTGGCCGTACTCCTGGCGGGCCCACCAGCCGTACTCTCGCCCGGTCTACTCCCCGGTGAGGATGCGCACCTCGGACGCGGCCTTGCCCGAACCGCCCTTCGCGTCGGTCGTGTGCCACGAGCCCTCGGACCGCCCCGCGGTCCACTCCCGGCCCGCGTACGACACCCGCTCGATGTGCAGCGCCGAGGAGTTGGCCACCGCCCAGTGCGCCAGCTCCCAGCCGCGCCGGAGCGTCCCCGTCCCGGCGGTTGCCCCCTCGCGCACCGGCACCGTCACGGTCCGGCCGCCGGACGCCCCCGAGGCCGAAGGGGAGGCCGAGGGCGAGGGGGAGGCCGAGGGCGAGGGGGGTCCGGCGGAAGCGGCCGGGCTGGACGAGGGCTGCGGCGAGGCCGGGACCCCCTCGGAGCCGACGGTCGCGCCCGCCTCCTGGAGGACGTCCCGCCCGAAGTCCCGGGCGAGCGCGCTCCGTACCGCGTCCGCGCCGCCCGGCGGTGTCGCGTCCGGCCGACCCTCGCAGGTCAGCGTGGCGGCGGCGCGCCCGGTGAGCGCGGCGGCGAGCAGCGTCGCGTCCGGTTCGTGCTTGGCGTACGCCTGCGGGAAGCCGCTGCGCTGCACCCGCTGCGCGGCGACCGTGAGCGGCAGCCGCGAGTAGCCGGGCACCTTCGCCAGATGCTCGTAGAAGATGCCCGCCGCGTACGCCGGGTCCATGATCTGGGCCGGTGTGCCCCAGCCCTGCGAGGGCCGCTGCTGGAACAGGCCGAGGGAGTCGCGGTCGCCGTGCCGGATGTTGCGCAGCCCCGACTCCTGGAGCGCCGTCGCGAGCGCGATCGCCACCGCGCGCTCGGGCATGCCCCGGGAGGTGCCGATCGCCGAGATCGTCGCCGCGTTCACCGCCTGCTCGGGGCTGAACTCGTACGACGCGCCGTCGCCCTTCCCGGACACGACACGGCACCGGGGCGCGCCCGTACCGCCCGTGAGGTACTGCACGCAGAGATAGCCCGCGAGCGCGAGCAGGACCACGACGGCCCCTCCGAAGCGGAGCAGTCGGCGGCGCGGACGCCGGGCGGGGGTGGGAGACGGCTCGGACACGCGTACAAGGTACTGGAGGTCCCTGTCGGCACCTCCTGAGGCTGTGGACAACTGCGGGGAAAGCCGCACCGGCGCCTCGCGCTAGGGTCGACGCCATGGCCGACACCTCCCTTGACCTCACCCTGGACGCCGCCCGGCTCACCGCGCGGCTCGTGGACTTCCCCTCGGAGAGCGGCGACGAGAAGCCCCTCGCGGACGCCGTCGAGGCCGCGCTGAGCGCGTTGCCGCACCTGACGGTCGAGCGGTACGGCAACAACGTCGTGGCGCGCACGAACCTCGGCCGCGCCGAGCGGGTCGTGCTGGCCGGTCACATCGACACGGTGCCGATCGCCGGCAACGTGCCCTCCCGGCTCGACGAAGACGGCGTGCTGTGGGGCTGCGGCACCTGCGACATGAAGTCGGGCGTGGCGGTCCAGCTCAGGATCGCGGCCACCGTCCCCGAGCCCAACCGGGACCTCACCTTCGTCTTCTACGACAACGAAGAGGTGGCGGCCGAGCTGAACGGCCTGAAGCACGTCGCCGAGGCCCACCCGGACTGGCTGGAGGGCGACTTCGCGGTCCTCCTCGAACCCTCCGACGGGCAGGTCGAGGGCGGCTGCCAGGGCACGCTGCGGGTGCTGCTCAAGACCCGGGGCGAGCGCGCCCACTCCGCGCGGAGCTGGATGGGCTCGAACGCGATCCACGCGGCCTCCCCGATCCTCGCCGCGCTCGCCGCGTACGAGCCGCGCTACCCGGTGATCGACGGCCTGGAGTACCGCGAGGGACTGAACGCGGTGGGCATCTCCGGCGGGGTCGCCGGGAACGTCATCCCCGACGAGTGCGTGGTCACCGTCAACTTCCGCTACGCGCCCGACCGCACCGAGGAGGAGGCGATCGAGCACGTCCGCCAGGTCTTCGCCGACTGCGGTGTGGACGAGTTCGTCGTGGACGACCACAGCGGCGCCGCCCTGCCCGGCCTCTCCCACCCGGCCGCCGCCGCGTTCATCGAGGCCGTCGGCGGCACGCCGCAGCCCAAGTACGGCTGGACCGACGTCTCCCGCTTCAGCGGCCTCGGCGTCCCGGCCGTCAACTACGGCCCGGGCAACCCGCATCTGGCGCACAAGCGGGACGAGCGGGTGGAGACGGCCAAGATCCTCGCGGGCGAGGAGCGGCTGCGCGCCTGGCTCACCGCCTGAGCCGCCTGAGCGCCTGAGCCGCTCGTACGCGGCCGGGCGCGCCGCCCCGCGACGCCCTGCACGCGGTCGGGCGCGCCGCCCCGAGACGTACCGGGCGACGGCTCGTGGCGGACATGCCCGCGTCCCCCCGCCGTAACCAGCGGAGATCTACTCTGGGGCGGAACGACCTCCCCCGGGACCCGGCTCAGGCCGGGCGGGGGAGACCCGTACGCGGAGGGAGTGGACATGGCTACTGGCAACCCGGAGGGCAAGAAGCGGCCACCGGAGGAGCAGCGGCTGGGCCCGGTGCTGCGCAGGCGGGACCAGGTGCAGGCGAGCACCACGGACCAGCGGCTGCTGGACGCGGGAGGCCCGTCGGACTGGGTGCACACCGACCCCTGGCGGGTGCTGCGCATCCAGTCGGAGTTCATCGAGGGTTTCGGGACACTGGCCGAACTGCCGCCCGCGATCAGCGTGTTCGGGTCCGCCCGGACACCGGCCGACTCGCCCGAGTACGAGGCGGGTGTGGCGCTGGGCCGGGGTCTCGTGGAGGCCGGGTTCGCGGTGATCACCGGTGGTGGCCCCGGCGCCATGGAGGCTGCCAACAAGGGCGCCTGCGAGGCGAAGGGCATCTCCGTCGGACTCGGGATCGAGCTTCCCTTCGAACAGGGGCTCAACCAGTACGTCGACATCGGCCTGAACTTCCGGTACTTCTTCGTCCGGAAGATGATGTTCGTCAAGTACGCGCAGGGCTTCGTGGTCCTGCCGGGCGGACTCGGCACCCTGGACGAGCTGTTCGAGGCGCTCACCCTGGTCCAGACCCAGAAGGTCACCCGGTTCCCCATCGTGCTGTTCGGCACGGAGTACTGGGGCGGCCTCGTGGACTGGCTCCGGCACACGCTCATCGCCCAGGGCAAGGCCTCCGAGAAGGACCTGCTGCTGTTCCACCTCACCGACGACGTGGACGAGGCGGTCGCCCTGGTGTCGAAGGAGGCGGGCCGCTAGGACGGTTCGCCTGCGCGGCGCGGGCCCGGTGACCGGCCCGGGAGGGAGACCGATCGGGGTCCGGTCCGGGAGGGCGACCGGGTCCGGTCGGGAGGGGGTGCGGGTCGAGTCCAGTCCCTCCCGGTCCGGTGGTCCGGTGGTCCGGTGACTCCTGGCTACGCCAGCCCGCGCCGGGCCACCGCCGGCGGCCGGTGGCCCGCGATCGACGCCACCATGTCCAGCACCTGCCGAGTCTCGGCCACCTCGTGGACGCGGTACACCTGCGCCCCGAGCCACGCCGAGACGGCGGTCGTCGCGAGAGTCCCGACGACCCGCTCCTTGACCGGCTTGTCGAGGGTCTCCCCGACGAAGTCCTTGTTGGACAGCGAGACGAGCACCGGCCAGCCGGTCCCGACCATCTCGCCGAGCCGCCGGGTCGCCTCCAGGCTGTGCCGGGTGTTCTTCCCGAAGTCGTGCCCGGGATCGATGAGGACCGACTCCCTGGGCACCCCGAGGGAGACCGCCCGCTCCGCCAGCCCGAGCGTCACCCGCAGGATGTCGGCCATCACATCGTCGTACGCGACCCGGTGCGGGCGGGTCCGCGGCTCCGCCTCCCCGGCGTGCGTGCACACCAGCCCCGCCCCGTACCGGGCGGCCACCTCCGCGAGACGCGGATCGACCCCGCCCCAGGCGTCGTTGAGCAGATCGGCGCCGGCCTCGCAGACCGCCTCGCCGACCTCGTGCCGCCAGGTGTCGACGCTGATGACGACGTCGGGGAACGCGCGGCGCACCTCCGCGACGAAACCGACCGTCCGGCGCGCCTCCTCCTCGGCGGTGACCTCCTCGCCCGGTCCCGCCTTGACCCCGCCGATGTCGATGATGGCGGCGCCCTCGGACACCGCCTGCTCCACGCGCGCGAGGGCGGGTTCGTCGCGGAAGGTGGCTCCCTGGTCGTAGAACGAGTCCGGGGTCCGGTTCACGATCGCCATGATCACCGGCTCCCGCGCGTCGAATTCACGCCTGCCCAGCCTGAGCATCCCCTACGACCTCTCCCAGTGACTGCCGCCGATAAGCCGCCTGCGACCTTAACTGTCAGACTCGCATGGCACGATCGGAGCCTGGCACTTCCATCCGTACTTCCGCGCCGACGCGATCAGCGCCGGCACCAGAGCGTGGGGACCTCTAGCGATGTTCATGTTCTTGTTCCTGGTCGTCGCGCTCGCCGTCGTGGTCGCCGCGGTCACCGTGTCCGTGGTGGGCGGCGGCGAGAGCACCCCGCTCCCCGACGCCGAGCCCGAGCGCCTGCACGACCCGCTGCCGTACGACCGTCCGGTGCACCGGGGTGACGTGGACGCGCTGCGCTTCCCGGTCACCGTGCGCGGCTACCGCATGGCGGACGTCGACGACGCGCTCGGGCGGCTGAGCGCCGAGATCGGCGAGCGGGACGCGCGGATCGCCGACCTGGAGTCCGCGCTCGCGGGGGCCCGCGCGGCGGGCGCCCCCACCTCGCCGCGCGAGGACGCCGAGGACGAGCGGTGAGCGACGCCCTGCTCGGCCCCGACGGCGTACCGCGCTGCCCCTGGGCGCTGTCCACCGAGGATTACGTGGCGTACCACGATGGGGAGTGGGGCCGCCCGGTCCACGGCGACGACGCCCTCTACGAGCGGCTGTGCCTGGAGGCCTTCCAGTCGGGCCTGTCGTGGATCACCATCCTGCGCCGCCGCCCCGGCTTCCGTGCCGCCTTCGCGGGCTTCGAGATCGCCAAGGTCGCGATGTTCACGGACGCCGACAAGGAGCGGCTGCTCGGCGACCCCGGGATCATCCGCAACCGCGCCAAGATCGAGGCGACGGTCGCCAACGCGCGCGTGCTGGCCGACTGGGCGCCGGGCGAGCTGGACGAGCTGATCTGGTCCTTCGCCCCCGACCCGGCGACCCGCCCGGCGCCGCGCGCGCTCTCCGAGGTCCCCGCCGTCACCGACGAGTCGACCGCCCTGTCCAAGGCCCTGAAGAAGCGCGGCATCCGCTTCGTGGGCCCCACCACCGCCTACGCCCTGATGCAGGCCTGCGGACTGGTCAACGACCACCTGGCCGACTGCGGAGTCCGCGACACGCCGTGACGGCCGGCGGCCCCGGGCCTCGGAGTCGTGAGGCCTCGGCGTCCTCGAATGAGACGCCCAGGGGCCCCGGCGTCGGTCAGCGGCCGAGATACTTCGGCTTCTCCTTGGCGACGAACGCCTGGACCGCGATGGTGTGGTCCTCGGAGGAGCCCGCCCGCGCCTGGAGTTCGTCCTCCTTCTCCAGGGTCTCGTCGAGGGAGTGCGTGAGCCCGAACGCGAGGGACTCCTTCAGCGCGGCGTACGCCAGGGTCGGCCCCGCCGCCAGCGCCCGCGCCACCTTCTCCGCCTCGGCGCGCAGCTCCGCGGCCGGCACCAGCTTGTTCGCGATCCCCAGGTCGTAGGCCTCCCGCGCGCTGATGCTGCGCGGGAAGAGCAGCAGGTCGGCCGCGCGGCTCGGGCCGACCACCCGGGGCAGCGTCCAGGACACCCCGGAGTCGGCGGTCAGCGCGACCCCGGCGAAGGAGGTGTTGAAGGCGGCCGTCTCGGCGACGACGCGGTAGTCCGCCGCGAGCGCGAACCCGAAACCGGCCCCGGCGGCGACGCCGTTGACCCCGGCGACCACCGGCTTCGCGGCGCCGGTGAGGGCCCGCACGATGGGGTTGTAGTGCTCGCGCACGGTGCTCATCGTCCGGCCCTCGCCGGACTCCTTGTCGGCGGCCAGCAGCCCGATGTGCTCCTTGAGGTCCTGCCCGACACAGAACGCCCGCTCGCCCGCGGCGGTCAGCAGGATCGCCCGCACGCCGTCGTCCCCGGCGGCCTCGCGCGCCGCGTCGCGGAGGGCGACCTTGGTCGCGGTGTCCATCGCGTTCATCGCCTCGGGGCGGTTCAGCGTGATCGTCGCGAGTCCGTCGCTCACCTCGTAGAGCACGGTGTCGGCCATGGTGGGTCCCCTCCGGTGTCGCGGCTCCGTCGTACCGGCCGGTACGTCCTGTCCGATGACAGCATGACGGAGATCACCGGCGGCGGAGCCGGGCGGTCATGTGACCTGCGTCAAAGAATTCCGTGCCCTGGAAGTCCATGCGGCGGCGCAGTATCGCAGTCACATCGCCGAATTGAGTGGTTTTGCTCAAGCGCGTTGCGCAAGCGATGCCGACTGATGTTGGTCATCGGGTCCTGAGATGCGGGATAATGGCCTGGAAGCAATGTGTTCGATGCCGGTGACGTGTGTCCTATGAGTGGACGTGCGTGCCCTCCGAGGGGGCCGTCGGCGACGATGAGCTGGTTTCAGGAAGGGGAACGAGCATGGCGGCCATGAAGCCGCGGACGGGCGATGGCCCGCTCGAGGTGACCAAGGAGGGGCGGGGCATCGTCATGCGCGTTCCGCTCGAAGGCGGCGGTCGGCTCGTCGTCGAGCTGACCCCTGACGAGGCCGACGCGCTCGGCGACGCCCTCAAGAAGGTCGTCGGCTGACGCGGAACGCGACCATACCTCTTCGGCTTCCCCGGCACCGCACCTGGTGTCGGGGAAGCTGTCTTTTCGGACGGGAAACCCTGCCCCTCCGCCCCGGCCGGAGTGCTCGACGGCAGCGTACTGCCAGGTCAGAGACGTGCGAGGGGTGATACGTGGAGCGGCGGCGGGCGGGCGGGTCAGCGTTTGACCGCGCACAGCAGGCCGTCGCCCACCGGCAGCAGGGACGGCACCAGCTCCTGGCTCTCGCGCACCGCGCGCAGCAGTTCGCGCAGTCGGCTCACCTCCACCGGCTGCGGCCCCGAGTCCACGGTGCGGCCGTCCGCGAAGACACCCTCGAAGACGACGAGCCCGCCCGCCCGCAACAGGCGCAACGATTCAGCGAGGTAGTCCAGGCACTCCAGACGGTCGCCGTCGCAGAACACGAGGTCGTATCCGGCGTCCGCGAGACGGGGCAGGACCTCCAGCGCCCGGCCCGGGATGAAGCGGGCGCGGTTGCTGGCGAAACCGGCGGCGCGGAAGGCCTGACGGGCGAACTGCTGGCGCTCCGGCTCAGGGTCGACCGTGGTCAGTACCCCGTCCGGCCGCATGCCGTGCAGGAGATGGATTCCGGAGACGCCGGTCCCGGTCCCGATCTCGGCGACCGCCTTCGCGTCCACGGTGGCGGCGAGCATCCGCAGCGCGGCCCCCGTGCCGGGCGACACCGAGCGCAGGCCTGCCTCGCGGGCCCGGTCCCGGGCCCAGCGCAGCGCCTCGTCCTCGGCGACAAAGGCGTCGGCGAACGCCCAGCTCGTCTGCCGGTTGCCGGTAATGACCCTCTCCTGTCCCCGTGGATGCCTGGGCGTGACTGTATCCGTTGGTGCCGGGAACCTGCTGATGGGACCGGGCGTTTAGAGGGGTGGGGAAACAGAGCGGGGGAGAGACGATGGATCGGTATACGGAGCGGGGTGACGGGCAGGTGCTGACGCACCCATATGAGCCCGTATCAAATTCTCGTAAAACCGCTTATCCGGAGCTAACGGGCGAGGTGGCTATGGTAGGGGCTCCACTGGACACCACCAGAGCCGACAGGGGAGGTGCGGCTGCGCCTGTGGATCGAGGCGGTGTGCTCCGGCGGCTGCTCAGATCGGCGGGTGAGCCGAAATCCGTGACCGACAACGCTGACCAGTCCCACGCCGCTGCCCCTGTGCAGACCGCGACGTTCACCACCGACGCGGAGTCGCAGCCGTGGACTCCGCCCACGTGGGAGGAGATCGTCAGCACCCACAGCGGCCGCGTCTACCGCCTCGCCTACCGCCTGACGGGCAATCAGCACGACGCCGAGGACCTCACCCAGGAGGTCTTCGTCCGCGTCTTCCGCTCGCTGTCCACCTATACGCCCGGCACCTTCGAGGGCTGGCTGCACCGCATCACCACCAACCTCTTCCTGGACATGGTGCGCCGAAAGCAGCGCATCCGTTTCGACGCCCTCGGCGAGGACGCGGCCGAGCGCCTGCCCAGCAGAGAGCCCTCCCCACAGCAGGTCTTCAACGACGCGCACTTCGACGCCGACATCCAGCAGGCGCTGGACACCCTCGCGCCCGAGTTCCGCGCCGCCGTCGTCCTGTGCGACATCGAGGGACTGTCGTACGAGGAGATCGCCGCGACCCTGGGCGTCAAGCTCGGCACGGTCCGCTCCCGGATCCACCGCGGCCGCTCCCAGCTCCGCAAGGCCCTGGCCCACCGGTCTCCCGAGGCCCGCGCCGAGCGACGCTCGTTCGCGGCCCGCGTGCCCGTGCTGGGGGGAGGGGGCGCGACCGCGTGAGTGGCACCCGTCCCACCCCTGCCGAGCAGCATCTAGGGGACCGACTTTCCGCCCTGGTGGACGGAGAGCTCGGTCATGAGTCGCGCGACCGTGTCCTCGCCCACCTCGCGACCTGCGCGAAGTGCAAGGCCGAGGCCGACGCCCAGCGACGCCTGAAGAACGTTTTCGCGGAAATGGCCCCGCCGCCTCCGTCCGAGAGTTTCCTTGCCCGCCTCCAGGGGCTGCCCGGCGGAGGGGACTCCGACAGCGCCTCGCCGCTCGGGGGAGGCGCGTTCGGAGGAAGACTTCCCGGCGGCTCCGCCGGACCGGGCCTGCCCGGCGTCTTCGGAATGCGGGACGAGCCCTTCGGCTACCTGCCCGCGGGGCCGCACGCCGATGTGCTGCCCCCCTCCTCGGGGCGCGGCTTCCGCATCCATGACGTCAGCCGTCACGAGGCAGAGCGGTCGTCCTCCCGCGGGCTGCGCTTCGCCGCTGCCGCGGCCGGGGCGGTGTCGCTGGCCGCCGTCGCGCTCGGCGGAGTGTCCACCGGCATCCCCGGCGACACCGTGGACGCGCGCGGCGGCT
Organism: Streptomyces sp. NPDC007084; assembly: GCF_040703595.1. Taxonomy (NCBI): domain Bacteria; kingdom Bacillati; phylum Actinomycetota; class Actinomycetes; order Kitasatosporales; family Streptomycetaceae; genus Streptomyces; species Streptomyces sp. NPDC007084. Next base: position 114,898 of record NZ_JBEYFY010000004.1, on the reverse strand, counting down.
CCGGCCTCGGCAGCAATGTGACACCGGCCCGGACCCAGGGCACCGGCAGTCCCACCACCCCCGAGGCGCAGCGCCGCCGGTCCGCCGGCCCGCTGCTCGCCCAGGGCGAGCGCTCCCTCGGCAACGCGCCGGTCGCACCGACCGGGGTCTCCGCCCCGCTGTTGCCCGGAGTCCCCGCTCCGGCGAACCGCGGCGCGGACGCCGTGCACACCCTGACGACCCCGGTGGTCGCCGGTGCCGCCGCGATGTCCCCGCTCATACGCCCCCTCACCACGGCCCAGCCCGTCTCGCTCCGGACCGGGTCCCCCGCGCCGGAGGCCACCACCCCCGGCCTGCTCGCCGCCCCCGCCGCCCCACCGTCCCCGTCTTCCTCCGTGTCCCCCACCTCCCCCTCCGCTCGTACGCTCCGCTGACCACGACCGCTGCGCGGCGGCCCGCGAACCTGGTTGAATCCGGGGTGGGCCGCGCCCGCGGCATGGACCCCGGGCGTGGCGTCGACCAGTCTGTGGCGACCGTGGGCGAGTTGGGCCGCGGGCCGGGTGTGGGGAGAGCATGGACGAGGGGACGCCCGCGAAGGCGAAGTGGTGGAACAGGCCCCGGCGGGGACCGGCCCCCACGCGGCAGCTTCCTCCGCCCGCCCAGCCGAACTCCGCGCCACGGAACTCCGCGACACCGGACGCCGAGAGGCCTTCCGAGCAGGACGGCACCCACTCCTCGGCCGCCGGGACCGAGGCGGACCTCGCGGGCACGAGCGGGCCGGCCGGGGCCGGTGACACCGGGGACTCGGCCGGGGCGGGGCTCCGTGCGGGCGGCGCTCCTGGCGAACCCGGGACCCCCAGCGAACCCGGTACCTCTGGCGAACCTGGCACCCCCGGCGGCCCTGGAGCCCCCTCCGGATCGCCGGCCACCGATACCGGCACCGGCGCGAATACCGGCACCGGCGCCGACACCCGCGAGGCCACCAGCGAGGCCGCCCGCGACACCGACAGGGGCGCCGACAGGGACGTCGACCCAGCTCAACCCCCTGAGCCGCGTCGGGAGCCCCTGCCCGCCCTCGACCCCTCCCACACCCCTCCCTACGGCCGGCCCGGCCCCTGGGCCCCCGCTCCGCCCGCTCCGCACCCCACGAGCCCCCAGGGCCGGCCGGAGCCCTCCGCGCCGATCCCGGGGCAGGCCCAGGCCACCACCCCGCCTCCCGCGCCGATCCCGGGGCAGGCCCAGGCCACCACCCCGCCTCCCGCGCCGATCCCGGGGCAGGCCCACGCCACCACCCCGCCTTCGGCGGCGATCCCCGCCCAGGCCCACGCCACCCCGCCCAGCACGCGGCCCGCGCCGGCTGACCGACCCTCCGGGGTCATCCCCGCACCCCTCTCCGAGCCCCCCGCCCCCGACCCCTGGCGGAACTACGACCCCTGGCGGAACTACGACCCCTGGGCGGCGCCCGCGCCTCTTCAGGAGACCGGGCGCGTCGGGCGGACGCGGCGGAGCCTCGTGCTCGGGGCGCTCGTGCTCGCCCTGGTGTCCGGCGGCGTGGGCGGTGCGGTGGGCGTGTATCTGGAGCGCGACGCGGGGACGGCCAAGGTCGTGCTGCCGCAGGCCGCCAAGGAGGGCCCCCGCCGCGCCCCGGACAGCGTGGCCGGGATCGCGGCGCACGCGCTGCCCAGCGTGGTCACCCTGCACGTGCGGGGGAACGAGGAGGAAGGCACCGGCACCGGGTTCGTACTCGACGGCCGGGGACACATCCTCACCAACAACCACGTGATCCAGCCGGCCGGCGACGGCGGCGAGATATCCGTGACGTTCAGCGGCGGCGAGACCGCCAAGGCGAAGATCGTCGGCCACGACAGCGGCTACGACCTCGCCGTCGTCAAGGTCTCCGGCGTCTCGGGCCTCGCCCCCCTGCCCCTCGGGAACTCCGACAGCGTCCAGGTCGGCGACCCGGTCGTCGCGATCGGCGCGCCCTTCGACCTCGCCAACACCGTCACCTCCGGGATCATCAGCGCCAAGGAGCGCCCCATCACGGCGGGCGGCGACAGCGGCGACGGCACCGACGTCTCGTACGTGGACGCCCTCCAGACTGACGCCCCGATCAACCCCGGTAACTCCGGCGGCCCGCTCCTCGACTCGCGGGCCCGGGTCATCGGCATCAACAGCGCCATCCGCTCCGCCGACAACGGCACCGACCTGGAGAGCGGCCAGGCCGGTTCCATCGGTCTCGGCTTCGCCATCCCGGTGAACCAGGCCAAGCGGGTCGCCGAGGAACTCATCAACACCGGCAGCGCCACCCACCCCGTGATCGGCGTCACCCTCGACATGAACTACTCGGGGGACGGCGCGCGGGTCGGCACGAAGGCCGCCGACGGAGGTCCCCCGGTCAGCCGGGGCGGGCCCGGCGTCGAGGCCGGCATCCGCCCGGGTGACGTGATCACCGAGGTGGACGGCACGCGCGTGCACTCCGGTGAGGAACTCATCGTCAAGACCCGCGCCCACCGGCCCGGCGACCACCTCCGGCTCACCCTCCGGCGCGGCGACGACGAGCACACGGTCACCCTCGTGCTGGGCTCCGCCGACGGCGACTGAGCGGTCCCGCCGAGCCCGCCGGGGCCGGCTGAGCCCCGCCGGGCCCCGTCAGTGGGCACCCCCGGGGAGCGCCCCCGGGAGTGACGCGAACCTCACAGCGAAGGACGACACCGCAGCTCCGGACGGCAAACATCAGGGAAAACCAGAGCCACACGGAAAGTCGGAAGCCCCGGGACAGTTCCGGACGGACGGGATCGCCGGGTACCGTTGGTCACGGCCCGGACCACGGAACACTGCCGAGGGCCGAGGACCGAGGACATCGCAAGGAGCTACCAGGTGTTCAATGACATAGGACCGCTTGAGCTGGTGACGCTCGTCGTCCTCGCCGTGCTCGTGTTCGGTCCGGACAAGCTCCCGAAGATGATTCAGGACGTCACGCGCACCATCCGCAAGATCCGCGAGTTCTCGGAGAGCGCGAAGGCGGACATCCGTGACGAACTCGGTCCCGAGTTCAAGGACTTCGAGTTCGAGGACCTGAACCCCAAGGCGTTCCTCCGCAAGCAGCTCGACAACGACGAGCTGGGGCTCAAGGAGATCCGTAACGGCTTCGACCTGAAGAAGGAGATGGCCGAGATCACGGACGCCGTGCACGGCAGGGAGTCCGCCGCCTCGGACTCCGCCTCCTCGAACGGCTCGGCCGGCGGCTCCGTCGACATGACGAAGAAGCCCGAGAAGCCCGGACCGGACGAGCGCCCTCCGTTCGACGCCGACGCCACCTGACCCACCCCGCTCCGCCGGACCCCACGCGCCTCCACCCGGAATCCGCCGCGTTCCGCCGGAAAACTTGCCCCGCGCGGCCCGTTTGGGCCGCGCACACGCGCTACGCGCCGGGCGCTTTCGTCGCTGCTCGCGGCGGGGTGGCTATGCTGCCCAGTTGTTGTGCGGACCAAAGGACGCCCGAGGGGGGCGGGCCGGCCGGGTCCGCCGAGAGCGAGGAGGCGTCCGGCAGATGGAGACGACAAGTCGGGTAGGCGCGCAGGCGCCGGCCGCGGACGGCGGACAGCAGGTCCCCACCGCCCGGCGTACGGTCGACGGATACCTGCTGGCGCCCTTCCCCTGGTACGGCCTCGACGAGGCTTTCACGGGACCGCGCTGGCTGATGCAGGTGGGCACCTCGGCGGACGGCGTCGTGGAGCACGGGTCGATCGGCCACGGCGACGAGCCGGTGGTGCGCCCCGAGCCCGCCGAGGACAAGGAACGGTTCGCGGTGGTCGTCACCATCGCCGCCAACCCCGACCGGCGCAGCGCCGACGGCACGGGCCTGCTGGAGGCCACCTCGGTCTCCTCCGCGGCCTGGCTGGCCGGTGTGGGGCTGCTGTCCTTCACCTGGCCCGGCCAGATGGACCACACGCTGCGCGACGACTGGCTGGACCAGCAGACCGAGACCGCGTGGGTGCTGGCCGACGACCTGGACGGCGCGGACTGGTCCACCCTGTCCCTCCCGGTGGACGGGGTCCCGACCACCTTCCACTACCGCGAGTCCGAGTTCGGCTGGGTCCTCGCCGGCTCCACCCGGGAAGGCGTCCACGTGGGCGCGTACGGGCGGGGCATGAGCGCGTACGGCCTGGGCTTCGCGATGATCAAGGACATCGGCGCGTACGCCTAGGACAGGCCGCCGCGGCGGTACGAGAAGGGGGGCGCCGTCCGTGTGGACGGCGCCCCCTCCCTCGTAACACTCACCGCGGACGCGTACCGCGCACCGGCGTTCCCGCGAGGCGGGATCCCCGAGACACGAGGCGCCGGGTGTCTTAGAACTTGTTGCGCGGGGTGATGCCCAGCGACATGCCCGACAGGCCGCGCTGCCGGCCGCCCAGCTTGCCCGCGATGGCGCGCAGCGCCGCACCGGCCGGGGAGTCGGGGTCGGAGAGGACCACCGGCTTGCCCTCGTCGCCGCCCTCGCGCAGCCGGACGTCGATCGGGATGGAGCCGAGGACCGGAACCGACGCGCCCGTGGTGCGGGTCAGACCGTCGGCGACCGTCTGACCGCCGCCCGTGCCGAACACGTCGACCATCTCGCCGCAGTGCGGGCAGGGCAGCCCGGACATGTTCTCGACCACACCGACGATCTTCTGGTGGGTCTGCACGGCGATGGAACCCGCGCGCTCGGCGACCTCGGCCGCCGCCTGCTGCGGGGTCGTCACGACGAGGATCTCGGCGTTCGGGACGAGCTGGGCCACGGAGATCGCGATGTCGCCGGTGCCCGGCGGCAGGTCGAGGAGCAGCACGTCCAGGTCGCCCCAGTACACGTCCGCCAGGAACTGCTGGAGCGCGCGGTGCAGCATCGGGCCGCGCCACACCACCGGCGCGTTGCCCGGCGTGAACATGCCGATGGAGATGACCTTCACGCCGTGCGCGGACGGCGGCATGATCATGTTCTCGACCTGGGTGGGACGGCCGTCCGCGCCGAGCATGCGCGGCACCGAGTGGCCGTAGATGTCGGCGTCCACGACACCGACCTTGAGCCCGTCGGCGGCCATCGCCGCCGCCAGGTTCACGGTGACCGAGGACTTGCCGACCCCGCCCTTGCCGGAGGCGACCGCGTACACGCGGGTCAGCGAGCCGGGCTTGGCGAAGGGCACCTCGCGCTCGGCGGTGCCGCCCTTCAGCGCGGTCGCCAGCTCACGGCGCTGTTCGTCGCTCATCACGTCGAGTTCGACCTCGACCGCGGTGACGCCCTCGACCCGCGCGACCGCCTCCGTCACGCGCTGGGTGATCGTGTCCCGCATCGGGCAGCCGGAGACCGTGAGGTACACGGCGACCGCGACCGTGCCATCCGCGCCGATATCCACCGACTTGACCATCCCCAGTTCGGTGATGGGTCGGTTGATCTCGGGGTCGTTCACCGTCGCCAGTGCTTCACGCACCGCGTCTTCCGTAGCCATAGGGACGATGGTACGGCGCTTCCCAGGGGCCCCGGAAAGCCCCGTCACCGGTCGTCTACGTCACGTGCCCGCGACCGTTCCGCCGGGAATACGACCCGGCCGTCCCCGGACCCCTCCGCGTACCGCTCCTCCAGCTCCTTGACCAGGTCCTGCAGCTCGGAGCGGATCCAGTCGCGGGTGGCGACCTCGCCGAGGCCCATCCGCAGGGCGGCGATCTCCCGGGTGAGGTACTCGGTGTCCGCGATGGACCGCTCGTTCTGCTTGCGGTCCTGTTCGAGGTTGACCCGGTCGCGGTCGTCCTGCCGGTTCTGCGCGAGCAGGATCAGCGGGGCCGCGTAGGAGGCCTGGAGCGAGAGCATCAGGGTCAGGAAGATGAACGGGTAGTTGTCGAAGCGCAGGTCGCGCGGGGCGGAGACGTTCCACACCACCCACAGGATGATGATGATCGTCATCCAGACGATGAACCGTCCGGTACCCAGGAAGCGGGCGATGCGCTCGGAGAGCCGCCCGAAGGCCTCCGGGTCCCACTCGGGCAGGAACCGGCGCCGCGGCGGCATCGGCTGGTCGAGCCGGCCGCGCCGCCGGGGCGCCGCGGTGACCCCGGTGGCCGCCCGTTCACGGTTCTCGCGCTCAGCCGCCATGCCGTCCCCCTCCGCCGGAACCGTCACCCGGGCCCGCCACCGCGTCCCCGCCCGCCGGGGCGCCCTCGGCGCGGTCGTCGGGCACCTCGCCGCGGACCGCCTCGTGCACATCCTCCGGGACGCTCTCGTCCAGGTGGAACTCCGTCTCCCGCCAGTCGTCGGGCAGCATGTGGTCCAGTACGTCGTCCACGGTCACCGCGCCGAGCAGCGAGCCGCTCTCGTCCACGACGGGCGCCGCGACCATGTCGTAGGTGGCGAAGAAGCCGGCGACCACGGGCAGTTCGTCCTCCGGGGCGAGCGGCTGGAGGTCGTCGTCGACGAGCGAGCCGACCAGGGTGAACGGCGGGTCGCGCAGCAGCCGCTGGAAGTGCACCGCGCCCAGGTACTTGCCCGTCGGGGTCTCGTCCGGCGGGCGGCACACGTACACCTGGGCGGCGAGCGCGGGGGAGAGGTCGGGGTTGCGGACCCGGGCGAGTGCGTCGGCGACGGTCGCGTCGGGCCGCAGCACGATCGGCTCGGTGGTCATCAGACCGCCCGCCGTGCGCTCCTCGTACGCCATCAGCCGGCGCACGTCGGCCGCCTCGCCCGGCCGCATCAGGGTGAGCAGCCGCTCCACGTCCTCGGTGGGCAGTTCGGCGAGCAGGTCGGCCGCGTCGTCCGGGTCCATCGCCTCCAGGACGTCGGCCGCACGCTCCTCCTTGAGCTTGCCGAGGATCTCGATCTGGTCGTCCTCCGGCAGCTCTTCGAGGACGTCGGCGAGCCGGTCGTCGTCCAGGGCCGCGGCCACCTCGCCGCGCCGCTTCGGCGAGAGGTGGTGCAGGACGTTCGCCAGGTCGGCCGGGCGGAGCTGCTCGAAGGTGGCCAGCAGGCTCTCCGCGCCCTGCCCGTCCTCCTCCAGGGAGATACCGGTGACGGCCGACCAGTCGACGGTCAGCGTCTCGCCCTTGGCCCGCCGGAAGGCGCCCCCGCCGCGTCCCTTGCGCACGAAGACCCGGTCGATCTCCCAGTCGCGGCGGGCCGGGAGCTGCTGGATCGACACGTCGAGGACGGTGACCTCCTCGCCCGTCTCGGCCAGCGTCACGAGCCGGTCGAGGAGTTCGCCGAAGACGAGCCGTTCGGTGGGGCGCTGCTCGAACCGGCGGACGTTCAGCACGCCGGTCGAGATGACCTGGCCGGACTCGATGCCGGTCACCCGGGTCATGGGCAGGAAGATCCGGCGGCGGGTGGACAGCTCCACGACGAGCCCGAGCAGCCGCGGCGGGCGCCGGCCCACGCGCAGCATGGCGACGAGGTCCCGCACGCGGCCCACCTGGTCGCCGTTGGGGTCGAAGACGGCGACACCGGCCAGGTGCGAGACGAAGATCCGGGGGGCACCTGCGGCCATGGTGCGCGCCTCCTTCGCCTCGGAGCACTCTGTGCCGGTCTGTCCGCTCGGGTGGGCTTCAGGCTAGCCCGTCCCGGTCGGATACGCCCTGGTGGGCGGTCCGGACGGACTGCCTCCGCCGGGTGGCCGCGGCACCGGTACGCTGCCGTACGCCGCCAGCACCGCGCACGAGAGGCAGCCCCACCTGTGACTGCAATTTCCCCGGGCCGTACCCGCAGAGTCGCGATGGCGAGCGCCGTGTGCGCCCTGGCCGTGACCGGGATGACGGGGCTGACGGGCTGCGGCGGCGACGACCCGGACGCGGGCACGAACGGCGTCGGCAAACTGCCCGCCGCCACCATCCAGGCGAAGACGAAGAAGGCCGCCGAGGACGCGAAGACCGTACGGCTGTCCGGGACCGTCGTGTCGAACGGGACCACCTACACCCTCGACATGCGCCTCAAGTCCGACGGCGGCACCGGGTCGGTCACCTCCAAGGGCGCCGGTTTCCGGCTGCTGCGCGTCGGCGAGCACCTCTTCCTCAAGGCCGACGCCGCGTTCTGGACCCACCAGGACGGCAAGGACGGCGGCCACGCGGCGGACACGGCCGCGGCGGACAAGCTGGAGGGCAAGTACGTGAAGGTGCCGACCGGCGATCCCGCGTACAAGCGGTTCAGCGGCTTCACGGACAAGGACGTCCTGCTCGACGGGCTGCTCAGCCTGCACGGCACGCTCGCCACGGACGGCCACCACGAGCAGTCCGGGGTCCGCACCATCCGCATCACCGGCGACAAGGGCGCGGGCGGCGCCCTGGACGTCTCCCTGAAGGGCACCCCGTACCCGCTGCTGCTGGTCCGCGCGGGCAACGCAGGCACCCTCCGGCTGACCGACTGGGGCAAGGACTTCCCGCTGGAGGAGCCCGCCAAGAGCGAGACGGTCGACTACGGGCAGCAGCTCCCCACCTCGTAGCGCGCAGCGCGCGGTTCGCGTCTCGCAGGTCGCGGTGCGCGCCCCGCGCCGCCGGCCGCCGACCGGCGGCCTTCCGTCGGCGGTGCCCGCTAGCCGCGGGCGCGGCGCCCCCGGCGCTTGAACAGGAGCCGGGGGAGGGCCGCGGGGACCTCCTGGCGGGTGGTCGCCGCGCTCGGCACCGGCCGCCGCGCGAGGGAGTCCTCGGGCAGCGCGGCGGTCGCCCCGGTCGGCTCCAGGCGTACGAGCCGGCACTCGCGGGCCCAGCGCTGAGGCATCGCCTCGCCGTCGGGCGCGTTCAGCCGCTTGCCCTTCAGCTCGCCGACGGCGGCCTCCCACTCCGGGGTGCCCGCGGCGAGTTCGGTGACGCGGGCGGCCCAGGACACGAGCCGGCCGCCCTTGTCCTTGCCTCGGACGGTGACGACCGCCTCGCCGCCGTCGGCCAGACCGGGCAGCGGCTGCTCGCCCGGCCCGTCGCCGACCAGGAAGGCGGCGCCGTCGTGCCACACGTGCCAGAGCGGGCGGGTGGGCACCTCGTGGTCCGGTTCGGGCCGCGCGGACAGACCGCCGGCGCGCACCCAAATCAGCCCCGACTTCTTGGTGGCCTCCTCGATGAGGGCCCGGTCGAGCAGCTCGTGCGTCATGCGCCCCAGCCTATCCAGGCACTCCCGCGCCCGGTCCGGTCAGAGCCAGCCGTTGCGCTTGAGGATGCGGTGGATGGACAGGCAGAGCCCGACCGTGACCCCCATGACCACCGGGTAGCCGTAGCGCCAGTGCAGCTCGGGCATGTGCTTGAAGTTCATGCCGTACACACCGCAGACCATCGTCGGTACGGCGATGATCGCCGCCCAGGACGTGATCTTGCGCATGTCCTCGTTCTGCGCGACGGAGGCCTGCGCCAGGTTGGCCTGGAGGATCGAGTTGAGCAGTTCGTCGAAGCCGAGGACCTGCTCCTGGACGCGCGCGAGGTGGTCGGCGACGTCACGGAAGTACTTCTGGATGTCGGGGTCGACCAGCCGCATCGGCCGCTCGCTCAGCAGCTGCATGGGCCGCAGCAGCGGGGAGACCGCCCGCTTGAACTCCAGCACCTCGCGCTTGAGCTGGTAGATCTGCCCGGCGTCCGTACCGCGCGGGCTGCCCTTGCGGCCCGGCGAGAACACCTCGGTCTCGACCTCGTCGATGTCGTCCTGCACGGCGTCCGCCACCGCGATGTACCCGTCGACCACGTGGTCCGCGATCGCGTGCAGCACCGCCGAGGGGCCCTTGGAAAGCAGCTCGGGGTCGTCCTGGAGCCGGTGCCGCAGCGCGCGCAGCGAACCCTGCCCGCCGTGCCGCACGGTGATGAAGAAGTCCCGCCCGGTGAAGCACATGACCTCGCCGGTCTCCACGATCTCGCTGGTCGAGGTGAGCCGGTCGTGCTCGACGTAGTGGATGGTCTTGAACACCGTGAACAGGGAGTCGTCGTAGCGCTCCAGCTTGGGGCGCTGGTGGGCCTGGACGGCGTCCTCGACGGCGAGCGGGTGCAGCCCGAACTCCTGGGCGATACCGGCGAACTCGTCCTCTGTGGGCTCGTGCAGGCCGATCCACACGAACCCGCCGTCGCGCCGCACCTGGCGCATCGCCTCGTGCGGGGTGAGCGGGGCGGGCGTCTCGACGCGGGCGCCGTCGCGGTAGACGGCGCAGTCGACCACGGCCGACGGGGTGCCGGGGTCACGGGTGGTGTCGTACGAGCCACTGTCCTTGCGCAGCGAGGGACGGGGGCGGACCGCGGCACGCAGGTCACGGATCATCGACATGGCAGGCTCCTTCTCGCAACGGAGGCGGCCTGCGACGGGTGGAACTACCCGGAATGGGGACGTCCTGACTGCGGATGTTTGGCACGTCCACAAAGCGGGGAGCACCGCACCGTCGCGGTGGCAGCTTCGCTACTGATTCAGATCAGACAGATCAGGGGTTCAGATCGGACAGATCAGGCGGAAACGAAGCGCTCTTCCGTGGTGCACCGGGCAACGCTGACAGGTGTGCACACGGTTGCGGGAGGCGGCAGCCGGCAGGGCTGAAAAACCAGCGGGACCAGCTACGGACTCAGCGACCGGAAGAGCGGGTGGTACTGCACGATCGACTTCGATCCATTGCAGCCCCACCTCCTCCGGTCGGTCCCCCGTGGGGGACGAGCCATCCCCCGAAGGGGAGTCTGTCTCCCTCCGAAGGGGAGTCAGATCAGTCTCAGTGCGCCGGAGCCTTCGGGGCCAACTCCCTTGGTGCCGTGAGGGCATGAGGGGTGCGTCCGTACCAGTTGCTCCGACCAGCGGCCAAGACTATCAGCGCACCGATGTGTCAAGGCGCCGCTTTGCGCGTTGTTGACCAGGGGGTGCGCCGCCCGGCCCGGTGCGAGGCCCCGCCTATGCTCGGCGCATGGCAGATGTTCTTCCCCTGGTCGAGGCCCGTTTGCGCTCCGCGCTGGGCGAACCCGACGCGCGGGCCGCGGTCACCTTCCTCGGCGCCGACCGCATCGAGGTGGTGCGCTTCACAGAGGGCGATGTCGTCCGTTACGCCACCCTCGGCATGTCGGCCCAGCCGATGGCCGACCCCACCGCGGTCCTCGCCGACCCGGTCAAGGGGCCGCGCGCCGAGCTGATCCTCTCGGTCCGCCCGTCCGGCGCCGACACCGACAAGGTGCTCCGCCCGCTGGCCGTGCTCGCCGCCTCGCCGCAGGTCGAGGGCCTGATCGTGGCGCCCGGCGCCTCCCTGGACGTGGGGGAGCCGCTGTGGCCCGGCGCGCCGTTCACCTCGGTCCTGGTCGCCGAGTCCGGCGGCCTGGTGGAGGACCTGGAACTGGACGAGCCCGCCGACCCCGTACGGTTCCTGCCGCTGCTCCCGATGACGCCCAACGAGGCCGCCTGGAAGCGCGTGCACGGCGCCGCCGCCCTCCAGGAACGCTGGCTGAACGGCGGAACGGACCTGCGCGATCCCCTGCGCAAGTCCGTCCCGCTGGACTGACCGGCCCCGGCCCGGGACTGACCGGCCCCCGCCCGGGACTGACCGGCCCCGGGCCGGCCTTGACTCGTCCGCGTGGCTGACGGGACGTCAACCGGCCCGTTCCGCGAGCCGGTCGGCGCCATCGCTCAGTTCGCGAAGACCGTGACGCCGTCCTCGGTGGCGTGCACCGGCTCCAGCTCCTCCGCCTCGTGCGTGAGGGCGCGCCGCCGGACGAGGACCACCACCGCGCCGAGCAGCGCGGTCGCCGCGGCCACCACGAACGGGACGCGGATGTCGGTCCACTCCTCGATCTTCGGCGCGAAGTACGGCGCCGCCGCCGCCGCGAACCAGCGCACGAAGTTGTAGCCGGCGCTCGCCACCGGGCGTGGCGCGTCGGAGACGCCGAGGGCCAGTTCGGTGTAGACGGTGTTGTTCACGCCGATGAACGCGCCGGACAGGATCGTGCAGACGATCGCGGTGGTGTGGTCGCCGTACCCGAGCACCAGGACGTCCGCCGCGAGGAGCACCAGCGAGCCGCCCAGCACCTTCAGCGAGCCGAACCGGGCCTGCATGCGCGGCGCCACGATCACCGAGAAGACCGCGAGCAGCACACCCCAGCAGAAGAACACCGCGCCCGACTTGTACGGCGTCATGTTCAGCACGAACGGGGTGAAGGCCAGCACGGTGAAGAACGTGTAGTTGTAGAAGAACGCGGAGGTCGCCGCCGAGGCGAGGCCGCCGTGTCCGAGGGCGCGCAGCGGGTCGAGCAGGGAGGTCTTGCGCGCGGGCTTCGGCTGCTCCTTGAGGAACGCGGTGACGCACAGGAAGCCGATCGCCATCAGGAACGCGGTGCCGAAGAACGGGTAACGCCAGCTCGCGTCGCCGAGGAGCGCGCCGAGCAGGGGGCCGCAGGCCATGCCGAGGCCGAGCGCCGACTCGTAGAGCAGGATCGCCGCCGCGCTGCCGCCGGCCGCGGCGCCGACGATCACGGCGAGGGCGGTGGAGACGAACAGGGCGTTGCCGAGGCCCCAGCCGGCCCGGAAGCCGACGAGTTCGCCGACCGATCCGGAGGTGCCGGCGAGCCCGGCGAAGACCACGACGAGCGCGAGGCCGAGCAGCAGGGTCTTCTTGCCGCCGATCCGGCTGGAGACGAAGCCGGTCACCAGCATCGCGACGGCGGTGATCAGGAAGTACGAGGTGAACAGGAGCGACACCTGGCTCGGCGTCGCGTCCAGGCCCTTGGCGATGGACGGCAGGATCGGGTCGACCAGCCCGATGCCCATGAAGGCGACGACGGACGCGCCGGCCGTCGCCCAGACGGCCTTCGGCTGACGCAGCAGCCCGCCCGCGCCCGCGTCGAACGTGTCCCCTCCGGCAGGGGCTTCCGTGTTGCTGATCATGCCCGCTCCTTCGCTGCGTACCGGCCAGATCGTTGCGCTATACACACAATAAGTTAGGTGAGCTAATTAATGCAAGCTACACGCAGTTTTGCCGCGGCTGGGGCGCGGCGGACGGGTGATCGTCCTTGACGCGAGGAAGGACGGGGAGGACCGTTGGGCCTTATGAGGGGCGAACCCAGTTGCCCGAAGTGTGGTGGCCGGGTCAGGGCTCCCGGCCTCTTCGCCGACGCGTGGCAGTGCGATGTGCACGGCACGGTGCATCCGCTGCAGCCCGTGATCCCGCCCAGCGTCGAAGCCCTCGGTGTGGTCGTGCACCGCGCCCGGGTGCCGGTGTGGATGCCCTGGCCGCTGCCCGTCGGCTGGCTTTTCACCGGCGCCTCCTTCGCCGGTGACGACCGCAGCGGCGGCCGGGCCACCGCCGTCGCCTGCTCGGGCCCGGGGCCGCTCGGCGGCATGGGCGAGCTGATCCTCGTCGCCGAGGAACTCGGCGTGGGCCTCGGCGCGCGGTACGCGGGCGTCGACGGACCGGACCCCGGCCCCCATATGAACGTCGAGAAACCCCCGCAGGCCAAGGTCCTCGCCGCCGGCCGCCCCACCCCCCTCTGGCATGTGCCCAGCGCCCCCGGCGACCGCGCCGTCTTCGCGGGCGAGGCGCTCGGCATGTGGCTGTGGGCCGTCGTCTGGCCCGAGCAGACCGGGCTCCTGATGTACGACGAACTGGTGCTGACCGACCTCCGGGACGCGGGCGCGGAGGTCGACCTGCTGCCGTGCGGGGCGCTGTCGCCGCGCATTCTGGAGCCCTGAGGGGCGTACGCCACCTGGGGGCGGGCGGAAGGGGCCGGTGTGGGCCGGCGGTGCTGCGGGGGTCGGCGTGGGGCGGCGGGACTGAGGGGGTCTGCGTGGGCCGGCGGTGCTGAGGGGATCTGCGTGGGGCGGCGGGACTGAGGGGGTCGGCGTTAGGCGCGGTGACGTCGAGAGGGTCGACGAAGGCCGGTGATGGCGTGGGGGCTGGGGGCCGGGGGGCATGGGTCGGTGTAGGCCGGTGACGGCGGTGTGCCGGAGGCGCCGGGGGTACCGGGGACGGGTGCCCGGGGGTGTCGGTGGTAGGGGGTGCACGGGCGGTTCGGGTGTGACAGGTGGGGCTCGTTTTCCCGTTATCCTTGAGCGTCCCCGTCCGCTTTCCCGGCGTCCCCGTCCGCCCCGTCACCGCTTGGAGCCCGCGTAGTGCGTATCGACCTGCACGCCCACTCCACCGCGTCCGACGGCACGGACACCCCCGCCGAGCTGATGCGCAACGCCGCCGCGGCAGGGCTGGACGTCGTCGCGCTGACCGACCACGACACCACCCGCGGCTACGCGGAGGCCGTGGCCGCGCTGCCCGAGGGCCTCACCCTCGTCACCGGCGCCGAACTCTCCTGCCGCCTCGACGGCATCAGCATGCACATGCTGGCCTACCTCTTCGACCCCGAGGAGCCCGCCCTGCTCGCCGAGCGCGAGCTGGTCCGGGACGACCGGGTACCGCGCGCCCAGGCCATGGTCGCCCGGCTCCGGGAGATCGGGGTGCCGATCGACTGGGAGCGGGTGGCGCGTATCGCGGGCGACGGTTCCGTCGGCCGCCCGCACATCGCCTCCGCGCTGGTCGAACTGGGCGTCGTCGACACCGTCTCCGACGCGTTCACCGAGCAGTGGCTCGCCGACGGCGGCCGGGCCTACGTCCCCAAGCACGAGACCGACCCCTTCGAGGCGATCCGGCTCGTCAAGGGCGCCGGCGGCGTCACGGTCTTCGCGCACCCCGCCGCCGCCAAACGGGGCCGCACCGTGCCCGAGTCGGCGATCGCCGAACTCGCCTCGGCGGGCCTCGACGGCATCGAGGTCGACCACATGGACCACGAACCGGCCACCCGGGCCCGGCTGCGCGGCCTGGCCGCCGAACTGGGCCTGCTCACCACGGGCTCGTCGGACTACCACGGCAGCCGCAAGACCTGCGCGCTCGGCCAGTTCACCACCGACCCCGAGGTCTACGGGGAGATCACCCGCCGCTCCACCGGGGCGTTCCCGGTGCCGGGCGCCGGCGGAGCCTGATCGCCCAAGGCGCCGCCCAGGCCGCCCGGGTGCCGGTCGCGCCCGCGTGACCGACCCAACCCCTCACGGTCGCGGCCTCCCACCGAACGGAACCCGCCGGTACGGCGCCTGCGCTGCCTCGCGCGGTACGGGCGGTCCGTGCCGGTGGGTGTCCCCCGGTACCGGACGGTCCTCCTGCCGGTAGGTGTCCTCCTGCCGGTAGGTGTCCGCCGGTCCGGACGGTCCGGTCCGTCTTCCGGCAGGCGCCCGCCTGCATCGGATCGGGCGGCCCCCGCCTGTGGGCGCCCCCGCCGGTGTCGGACGGTCCGTGTCGTCCCGTCGCGCGGTCGCCCTCCCCGGGGCGGCGCCGCGCCGTCGAGGTGTCCCGGGCCGCCGTCACCGGCCCGGCCCGGCCCGCAGCCCAGCACCCGGCACCCGCACGAGGTCCGTATACGGCCGGCGTATGGCCCGTACCGGCCCGCGTATGGCCCGTACACAGCCCGTGCGCGCCGGGTCCCCGTCCCGCTCCGGGACGCCCGCCCACCCCGGCGGACGGAACTCCGTCCGCCGTCGCTCACCACCCGCAAGGCTCATCCTCACCATGTTCGACGTCGCCGTCTTCGGCTCCCTCTTCCTCACGCTGTTCGTCATCATGGATCCCCCCGGGATCACCCCGATCTTCCTGGCGCTCACCGCCGGCCGCCCCGGAAAGGTGCAGCGGCGGATGGCCTTCCAGGCGGTCTGCGTCGCCGGCGGTGTCATCACCGTCTTCGGGCTCCTCGGCCACCAGATCCTCAACTACCTGCACGTCTCCGTGCCCGCCCTGATGATCGCGGGCGGACTGCTGCTCCTGCTCATCGCGCTCGACCTGCTGACCGGCAAGACCGACGAGCCGAAGCAGACCAAGGACGTCAACGTCGCCCTCGTCCCCCTCGGCATGCCGCTGCTCGCCGGGCCCGGCGCGATCGTGTCCGTGATCCTCGCCGTGCAGAAGGCCGACACGGTCGCCACCCAGGTCTCGGTGTGGACCGCGATCCTCGCGATCCACGTCGTGCTGTGGATCGTGATGCGCTACTCGCTCCTGATCATCCGCGTCATCAAGGACGGCGGCGTGGTGCTCGTGACCCGGCTCGCGGGCATGATGCTTTCCGCGATCGCGGTCCAGCAGATCATCAACGGCGTCACCCAGGTCATCCAGGGAAGCTGACGGGCGGTCCCGCGACAGGGCCCGGAAAACGCGAAACCCCGTACGGCACACGGGCCGTACGGGGTTCCGAAGTCTCTACATCAATAGACGTCCGCGGTCTGCGGCGCCGCGTCTCGGCGCTGTCAGCCGCGTCCTCGCACTACGGTAAGTATTACGAAGCGGTCGAATCGGCGGGGCGGATCCACAGACGCTGTCCTATGGCGGCGGCCTGTTGAACGATCCTGTTGACGGAGGCGGCGTCCACGACAGTGCTGTCCACGGGGGTTCCGTCGACATCGTCGAGTCGCATGATTTCGAAGCGCATGGGCTTCTCCCTTCGTCTGGTCATCCTCCTGAGGAGAACTACTTGTATGCGGGAGCCGGGGCATCCCTGTCCCGGCCTCCGTATCTATCCAACGGGATGCTTGTTACAAACATTCCCTACGCTAAGGAAATTTTTCGAGAACCTAATTACCCGCCGGTAAGCCGCGCGGGCGGAGACTGACCGCCGCCGGTTGTGTTCGCAGCGTGACCGCCGGGACAATGGACGTGATGAACGACGACCACGCGGCGCTCGCCGCCCGCATCGACCGCACGAACGAGCTGCTTCAGCGCATGCTCGCCGAGGTGGCGAAGACTCCCTCCACGCACGCGATCTTCGTCGACGCCGGCTATCTGTACGCGGCCGCGGGGAGGCTTGTCGCCGGCACGGAGGACCGCCGGTCCTTCGACCTGGACACCGAAGGCGTCATCGAGGCGTTCATCGACCGGGCCCGCACGATCTTCGCGGACAGCCGGCTGCTCCGCGTCTACTGGTACGACGGCGCCCGGCGCCGCATCCACACCTCGGAGCAGCAGTCCATCGCCGAACTCCCGGACGTGAAGGTGCGGCTGGGCAATCTGAACGCCAACAACCAGCAGAAGGGCGTCGATTCGCTCATCAGGTCCGACCTGGAGTCCCTCGCCCGGCACCGGGCCATCAGCGACGCGGCCCTGCTCGGCGGCGACGAGGACCTGGTCTCCGCGGTCGAGGCGGCCCAGGGGTACGGGGCCAGGGTCCACCTGTGGGGCATCGAGGCGCCCGAGGGCCGTAACCAGGCCGAGCCGCTGCTCTGGGAGGTCGACAGCCAGCGCACGTTCGACCTCGACTTCTTCAAGCCGTACGTGGCCCGCCGCACCGCCCAGTCGTACGACCCCACGGCGGCGGCCCGGCCCGGCAGGGAGGACGTCCGCTTCGTGGGCGCCCAGATCGCCGCGAAGTGGCTCGCCGCGCGGGGCCGCGAAGCCCTCGTGGAACTCCTGCCCGGCCACCCCTACCTCCCCGGCGCGGTCGACCAGGACCTGCTGGTCGAGGCCGAGGGAATGCTCCAGTACTCCCTGCGCGGCCAGTCGGACCTGCGCCGCGCCCTGCGGGACGGCTTCTGGGAGCATCTGCGGGCGCAGTACTAGGGGGCTTCGCGAGCGGCGACGCCGTCTAGTAGGTCAGGCACCCGGATCGCCCTCCGCTATTCGTGTGTCGGTCGACCTGCGGGTCGGTCCGTCGGTCGACTTGCCGGTCGGTCCGTCGGTCGGTCCGTCGGCCGACCTGCCGGTCGGTCCGTCGCGTCCCAGAAGGCGGCCAGCGCGCGGGCGGTCTCCAGGGGCTGGTCCGCGTTGGGGGAGTGCTCGGCGCCCTCCACGACCGTGCGCCGGGCGTCGAGCCGTACGGCCATGTCGTCCAGCAGCGGAACCGGCCAGGTGTCGTCGCGCTCGCCGGATATGACGTGCTTGGGCAGGGACAGGGCGGCCAGTTCGGCGACGCGGTCGGGCTCGGTGCAGAGCTGACGGCCCGTCGCGACGAGCTGGGCCGGGCTGTTGGCGAGCCAGCGGCGGCGCAGGTCGGCGAGGTCGTCCAGGCCCGCGTCGAGTCCGCCGGTGTCGGTCTCCTCGGGCGGCTCCATCGCCTGGATCGCGTCCCAGACCTCGTTCATGCCCATCACGGCCAGCGCGTCCCGCAACAGCTTGACGCGCTGCTGCTGGGAGGCGGAGATCTGCGCGGGGCCGGAGGCCATGAGGGTCAGGGAGCGGAAGGGGGCCGGGTCGAGCAGGACGGCGGCGCGGGCGATGTGGCCGCCCAGGGAGTGCCCCAGGAGGTGCAGGGGGCCGCCGACAGCGGCGGCCTGGGCGAGCACGTCCCGCGCCAACTCGCTCTGGGCGTAGAGCTGTTCGTCGTCCGCTGGGCCGCCGGTCTCGTACTGGCCGCGCCCGTCCACGGCAACCGTCCGGTACCCGGCGGCGGCCAGCGGCGCGTGCAGCGCGATGAAGTCCTCCTTGCTGCCGGTGAACCCGGGCAGCAACAGCGCGGTCCCCTTGAGGAACCCGTCCGGCACCGCGTCGAGCACGGCGAACTCACCCCGCGCGGTGTCCAACCGGTACGCGCGAACACCAGCGGGCGGAACAAAGGTATAGGGCCTGCTCATGCAGAGGAGGCTATCGGTCGGGGGTGCAGGCCGCGCGGGGGAGGAGGGGTGCCCGGGAGCGGGGCGCCACGGTGATGCCGGTTCTTTGGCCTGGCGGGCTACGCCTTACCGGGCCCCCGCCGGCCTCGCTCCGGGGGGACCCCGCGCCGGCCCGGCACCCGGCTCCCGGCCTCGGGCTCCCGGCCTCGCCCCGGGTGTCGGCTAGTCCCCGGTGGCACCCCACTGCCGGCCCCTTGCCCGCGCCCGCTCCCTGGGGCTCCCGGACCGGCCCGCGCCCGCTCCCTCCGGGCACCCCGCCCCAGTGTCGGGGGCCGGGAACGCCGACGGCCCGGCCCCCTCGGAAGGGGACCGGGCCGTCGGACGGGGATCAGCTCTCCGCGGGCTCCGTGGCGGCGGCCTTGCGGGTGCGGCGGCGCGGGGCCGGCTTGGCCTCGGCTTCGTCCGCGGCCTGGGCCGGGATTTCGGCGTCGGTGACGGCCTTGCGGGTG
>NZ_JBEYFY010000004.1:0-95794 GCF_040703595.1 Streptomyces sp. NPDC007084 | reverse complement strand
GCGTCGGCGGACCGGCTTGGCCTCGGCCTCGGGTGCGTCGGCGGCTTCCGCGTCGGCGGTCGTGGCCTTGGCGCGGGTGCGCCGCGGCTTGGTCTCGGCGACCGTCTCCGTCACGCCCTCGGCCGTGTCGGCCACGGCCTCCGCGGCCTTGCGGGTGCGGCGGCGCGGGGCCGGCTTCGTCTCGGCTTCGTCCGCGGCCTGGGCCGGGATTTCGGCGTCGGTGACGGCCTTGCGGGTGCGTCGGCGGACCGGCTTGGCCTCGGCCTCGGGTGCGTCGGCGGCTTCCGCGTCGGCGGTCGTGGCCTTGGCGCGGGTGCGCCGCGGCTTGGTCTCCCCGACCGCCTCCGTGACCTCGGTCGCGGCGGCCTCGACGGTGTCGACGGCGGCCTCCGCGGCCTTGCGGGTCCGGCGCCGCGCGGGCTTCGCCGGCGCCTCTGCCACCTCTGCCACCTCGGCCGCCTCGATGGTCTCGGCGACCGGTTCGGCGGCCTTGCGGGTCCGGCGGCGGGCCGGCTTGGCGGGAGCCTCCACGGCGTCCGCCACGACCTCGGCGGCGACACTCTCGACCACGGCCTCGGCCGCGGTCACCGCCGCCTCGGCGTTCTCGATCGCCTCGATGCTCTCGGCGGTCCTCCGGGTCCGGCGACGACGCGTCCTGACGGGCTCGTCGGTGGCGCCCTCGGCCGTCGCCACGGCGGTCACCGCGGCCTCGGCCACCGGCGCGGCCACGGCGGCGGGCTCGGAGCCCGCTCCACCGCGCGTACGACGACGGCGACGCGGCGTCCGGGGCTCGGCGGCCCCGTCGGTCTCGGGAGCCGGCGCCGGAGCCTGCGTGGTGCCCTCGGGGGACGCGGACGGCGTCGCGGACGACTCGTCCATCGGCGCGCCGTTGCGCGTACGACGGCGGCGGCGCGGGGTGCGCTCCGCCCGTTCGCGCTCACGCTCGGGGGCGGCCGGCGCGGACGAGCGGCCACCGCGGCCCCGCGGACCGCCACGGCCACCGGTCTCGCCCAGGTCCTCGACCTCTTCGGCCGCGAGCCCCGCGCGGGTGCGCTCGGCACGCGGCAGGACACCCTTGGTGCCGGCCGGGATGTTCATCTCCTCGAAGAAGTGAGGAGAGGTCGAGTAGGTCTCCGGCGGGGCCGGGAAACCGAGGTCCAGCGCCTTGTTGATGAGCTGCCAGCGCGGGATGTCGTCCCAGTCGACGAGGGTGATCGCGATGCCCTTGGCGCCCGCGCGGCCGGTCCGGCCGATGCGGTGCAGGTACGTCTTCTCGTCCTCGGGGGACTGGTAGTTGATGACGTGGGTCACGCCCTCGACGTCGATACCGCGGGCGGCGACGTCGGTGCAGACCAGCACGTCGACCTTGCCGTTGCGGAAGGCGCGCAGCGCCTGCTCGCGGGCGCCCTGGCCGAGGTCGCCGTGGACCGCGCCGGAGGCGAAACCGCGCTGCTGGAGCTGGTCGGCGAGGTCGGCCGCGGTGCGCTTGGTGCGGCAGAAGACCATCGCGAGACCGCGGCCGTCGGACTGCAGGATCCGCGCGACCATCTCGGGCTTGTCCATGTTGTGCGCGCGGTAGACGAACTGCTTGGTGTTCGCGACCGTCGCGCCCGAGTCGTCCGGCGTCGAGGCGCGGATGTGCGTGGGCTGCGACATGTAGCGGCGCGCGAGACCGATGACCGCGCCCGGCATGGTCGCCGAGAACAGCATCGTCTGACGGCGGGCCGGCAGCATGTTCATGATCTTCTCGACGTCGGGCAGGAAGCCCAGGTCGAGCATCTCGTCGGCCTCGTCGAGGACGAGCGCCCGGATGTGGCCGAGGTTGAGCTTCTTCTGGCCCGCGAGGTCCAGCAGGCGTCCCGGGGTGCCGACGATGACGTCGACGCCCTTCTTCAGGGCCTCCACCTGGGGCTCGTAGGCCCGGCCGCCGTAGATGGCGAGGACGCGGACGTTACGCACCTTGCCGGCGGTCAGCAGGTCGTTGGTCACCTGGGTGCACAGCTCGCGCGTCGGCACGACGACGAGGGCCTGCGGGGCGTCGGTGAGCTGCTCGGGCGTGGCCCGGCCGGCCTCGACGTCCGCGGGGACGGTGACGCGCTCCAGGAGCGGGAGGCCGAAGCCCAGCGTCTTGCCGGTGCCGGTCTTGGCCTGGCCGATGACGTCGGTGCCGGAAAGGGCGACCGGGAGCGTCATCTCCTGGATGGGGAAGGGGTTGATGATGCCGACGGCCTCAAGGGCTTCGGCCGTCTCGGGAAGGATTCCGAGCTCTCGGAAAGTCGTAGTCAGGGTGCTGCCTCTTCTGTGTACGCGGTGCGAGGCGAGCGCGGGGGTCGTGTCGGGACCGTGCCGGGGACGTCGGCCGCTCTGTGACGGGCGGGCCGAGTGGCATGGGACCACTGCCGACGCTCGAGCTCTCGTGCCGCTGAGGGTCCCTCCGGATGCCGTACGCGATGTGCCGTACCGACGAGGAGGGCTGTCGGGTCGGAGCCGATCGGGCCACCGACCGGGCATCCTCATTCGTGCGGCCCGACACATACTCGCCGGGCGCATTACCACCATACCCCGGAATCGCGCATACGCGATGGCCGGTTTGGTCACGTAGTCGTCGTCACACTGGTTGACCAGGGACTTCCCCCGTGCGGTGAGAGGGCTATTGTGCGCTTCATGACGACGCCTGACAACGCCGCTGAGAAGCCCGCCGAGGCCCCCGCCGACACCGCTCCGACGGCCGGCGGCATCGCCGCGCAGAACTGGGACACGGCCTCCGCCGACCCGCAGTACCGCGCCGCGGTCGTGGACCTGCTCGGAGCGCTGGCGTACGGCGAGCTGGCGGCGTTCGAGCGGCTCGCGGAGGACGCCAAGCTGGCGCCCACGCTCAGTGACAAGGCGGAGCTGGCGAAGATGGCGTCGGCCGAGTTCCACCACTTCGAGCAGCTGAGCGACCGGCTCTCGGCGGTCGGCGCGGACCCGGGACAGGCCATGGACCCGTTCGTCGCCGCCCTCGACGGCTTCCACCGGCAGACGGCCCCCTCGGACTGGCTGGAGGGGCTGGTCAAGGCGTACGTCGGCGACTCGATCGCCAGTGACTTCTACCGCGAGGTCGCGGCCCGCCTGGACTCGGACACCCGGGGGCTGGTCCTCGGCGTCCTGGACGACACCGGGCACGCGAGCTTCGCCATCGAGAAGGTGCGGGCCGCGATCGAGGCCGACCCGCGGGTGGGAGGCCGCCTCGCGCTGTGGGCGCGCCGGCTGATGGGCGAGGCGCTGTCCCAGTCGCAGCGGGTGGTCGCCGACCGTGACGCCCTGTCCACGATGCTCGTCGGCGGGGTCGCGGACGGCTTCGACCTCGCGGAGGTGGGCCGGATGTTCTCCCGGATCACCGAGGCGCACACCAAGCGGATGGCGGCGCTGGGGCTGGCCGCCTAGCTCCCGCCAGAGCCGAGCGGGCTTCCGGTCCTCCGGCCCGTGGCCTCCGGCCCGTGGCCTCCGGCCCGTGGCCTCCGGCCCGTGGCCTCCGGCCCGTGGCCTCCGGCCCGTGGCCTCCGGGCCACGGCTCCCTCCCCGTACGGAGGGTCAGCCGTCCGGCTTCCTCCCGTACGGCGGGTCAGCCGGGCTTTCTTCCGTACAGCGGGTCAGCCGTTCGGCTCCCGTCGGTGCGACCGGAACTGGCGCACCCGGCGGAACGGCCTACGCGGTCGCCGAGCGCCGGCGAAAACGCTCCTGCGGGCGCAGCAGCAGCGACAGCAGCGCGGCGGAGACGGCGACCGCTCCCACGAGGATGACCAGGAAGTGGCCGGAGCCCAGCGCGGTGTGCGCCAGGAAGGCGCCGAACAGGCCTCCCGCCACTCCCGTCGACAGGACCAGACTGCGCGCCGGCAGCCGGTGGGGCAGGCGGTACGCCGCCGCCCACGCCAGGGCCAGACCAAGCAGCGCGGAGCCGAGCGCTTCCAAGAACATGGTGGGGTGTCCCTCCCTCACGGCCGGTGCAAATCGGTCGTAGCCGGTCCTACCCGTGGCGTGCGGAACGCAACCCTCCCCTGTGGCCGAACTGTGCTCCATCTGTGGAGGAGTTCGGGTGCGGCCGGGATGCGCGCGACGGGCCCGGTGACATCGTCACCGGGCCCGTCGGGTACCTCTGATCCGCTCTGCGAACCTCTTACAGAGCGCTGAATCCGACCTTGCGCTGCGTGGGCTCACCGAGCTCCACGTAGGCGAGGCGGTCGGCCGGAACCAGGACCTTGCGGCCGTGGTCGTCCACGAGGCTGAGGAGCTGCGACTTGCCGGCCAGCGCCTCCGACACCGCGCGCTCGACCTCCTCCGGGGTCTGACCGCTCTCCAGAACGATCTCGCGGGGCGCGTGCTGCACGCCGATCTTGACCTCCACGGCTTTGTCCCTCCGACGGTCAGTCATGTGCGCGTTCGTACGCGCCGTACGCAGCACACATTAGCCCGGTGAGGGGACGTCCACGCTCCGCCCGGGAACGCCAGGAGCGAACAGGGGGCGGGAACAAAAGAGCGGTCCGCTCCGTGGTGGTCGTTGCCGTGCGACGGCCGGTGCCGCTGCGACGGCCGGTGCCCGTGCGACGGTCAGTGGTGGTCGGTGCCGTGCAGCGGGAAGCCCGCGATGCCGCGCCAGGCGAGCGAGGTCAGCAGCTGCACCGCCTGGTCGCGCGGCACGCTGCGGTCGCTGTGCAGCCAGGAACGGGCCACGACCTGCGCCAGCCCGCCGAGCCCCGACGCGAGGAGCATCGATTCGGCGCGCGAGAGACCGGTGTCCTCCGCGATGACGTCACAGATCGCCTCGGCGCATTCGTGCGTCACCTTGTCGACCCGCTCGCGGACCGCCGGCTCGTTGGTCAGGTCCGACTCGAAGACCAGCCGGAAGGCGCCGCCGTCGTCCTCGACGTAGGCGAAGTAGGCGTCCATCGTGGCGCGGACGCGCAGCTTGTTGTCCGAGGTCGACGCGAGCGCCGCCCGCACCGCCTGGAGCAGCGACTCGCAGTGCTGGTCCAGCAGGGCGAGGTACAGATCGAGCTTCCCCGGGAAGTGCTGGTAGAGGACCGGCTTGCTGACGCCCGCGCGCTCGGCGATGTCGTCCATGGCGGCCGAGTGATACCCCTGAGCAACGAACACTTCCTGGGCGGCGCCGAGGAGCTGGTTGCGTCGGGCACGGCGCGGCAGGCGAGTGCCCCGCGGGCGTGCCGCCTCTGTCTGCTCGATGGCTGTCACGCCGCCTCCCAAAGTTGTCCACTGCGGTGTGCGCCGCGCCGCCATCGTACTTTTCGGTAACCGTGCTGTGTGCGGTGCGAGCGCACAATTTCACGTACCGGACGCCGACGGCCCGGGCGCACAGCGGGCCGAAGGGGACGAGCTGGACGCCCGCCCCTCCCTACGGCCCTGATCAGCGGTGTCGCGCCACCGGTCGCACGCTCACCGGTAGTCGTCCTCGTTCAGCCGGACGATCCGCGCCTGCTCGGCGAGATCCGCCTCGTCCGCGCTGAGCGGATCGCCCGGCGGGCGCGGGTCGTCGTCGTCCGCGGGGTCCACCTCGGCGGCCTGCTCGGCGGCGTCCGCCTCGGGGGCCTCCGCGTCGAGGATGTCCCGGAACTGGTCGTCGAACGTTCCGGAGTCTGTCGGGTCGACTGTCATGGTTCCTCTTCCCGAACGGTACGAGTGCGCTCCTGACGTACGGACGAGTGCCCTCGATCGAAGCCTAGGAGACACACGATCCGGGCGCTATGCGATCCGCCCGCCATCTGTGACGGCGAACACATGAACCCCGGCGTGATCGTCTCGTAACATTGCGGCATGTCTTCGACCGAACTCCCGTCCGCGGTGGCCGCCACCGTCACGCCCAGGGTCGGTTCCGTCAGGGTCGCCGAGGGCGAGCGGCTGCGGTCGGTCGGGCTCCCCGGGGTCACGCTGACGATCCGGTCGAGGCCCCCGGCCCGCGAAGGACTGCCGCCCGCCCTGTACGTGCACGGTCTGGGCGGTTCCTCGCAGAACTGGTCGGCGCTGATGCCGCTGCTCGACGACCTCGTGGACAGCGAGGCCCTGGACCTGCCGGGCTTCGGCGACTCGCCGCCGCCGGACGACGGCGACTACTCGGTCACCGGACACGCGCGCGCGGTCATCCGTTATCTCGACGCCTCCGGACGCGGGCCCGTCCACCTGTTCGGCAACTCGCTCGGCGGCGCCGTCTCCACGCGCGTCGCCGCCGTCCGCCCGGACCTCGTCCGCACGCTGACGCTCGTCTCGCCCGCCCTGCCGGAGATCCGCGCGCAGCGCAGCGCCTGGCCGACCGCGCTGCTCGCGCTGCCCGGCGTGGCCGGTCTGTTCACCCGGCTCACCAGGGACTGGAGCGCCGAGAAGCGCGTACGCGGGGTGACCGCCCTGTGTTACGGCGATCCCACCATCGTGACGCCCGAGGGGTTCCGCAACGCGGTCGAGGAGATGGAGCGGCGGCTCGCCCTGCCCTACTTCTGGGACGCCATGGCGCGTTCGGCGCGCGGCATTGTCAACGCGTACACGCTGGGCGGGCAGCACAGTCTGTGGCGCCAGGCCGAGCGCGTTCTCGCACCGACGCTGCTCGTCTATGGCGGACGCGATCAACTCGTCGGCTACCGTATGGCCCAGCGCGCGGCCCGTGCCTTCCGTGACTCCCGGCTGCTGACTCTGCCGGACGCGGGGCACGTCGCCATGATGGAGTATCCACAGACGGTGGCCACAGCCTTCCGTGAACTCCTCGCGGACCAGGGAGAGTTGACCTCCGAGGCGGCAACCGGCGCGGAGAGCTGAGGCAGGAAGTGGGACGACACAGTCGTCGGGGGCGGGCCGACCAGGCGGACACCTCGCGAACGCGAGCGGTGCCCGGGGCCGAAGCGTCACCCGAGCCGGGCCCGGACCCGGTCCGGCGAGCGGCTGCGCCCCGTCCCGGCCCCCTCGGGCCCTACCCGCCCGCGAACACCCCCGCGCCCCGCAGCGCACCCCCACGCGCCGACGTGACCCCGTCCCACGGCTTCCCGACGGTCTCCGACGGCACTCCCGCGCGCGGGATGCCCCGGTTCGTGGACGGGACGCCGGCGCACGGTGTCCCGCGTTTCCCGGACGGCACCCCGGCGCACGGGGTGCCGCGCTTCTTCGACGGCACACCCGCCCACGGCACGCCCCGACTTCCCGACGCAACCCCCGCGCACGGCACGCCCCGGTTCGCCGACGGCACCCCCGCGCACGGCACGCCCCGGTTCGCCGACGGGACCCCGGCGCGCGGGGTGCCCCGGGTGCGGGGTGGGCATCCCGAGCAGTGGGAACAGGGCGGCGGCTGGGGGGAGCCGGGGGGCGGAGTGGCTCCTCAAGGCCCGCCCGCCGGGCCGATGGTCCCGCGTCAGCGTCAGGAGCGTCCGGGCGTCCCGCCGAGCGCCCCTCGGCAGGCGTACGTCGACGCCTTCGACCTCGCCACCGACTTCGACACCGCCACGGACGAGGACGACGACCTCTTCGCGTCCCGCGCGGGCGCTCCCGGCCGGACGCCCGGCCCCCGGACCGAAGACGACCCCTACGACTTCGGCTCGGACGAGGGCGCGCGGGCCGGCGCGGCGGGCGGCTCCGGTGTGCCGCCGGTGCCGGAGAGCGGGACGCCGGACAAGGGGCGCGGCGGCAAGGGGCGGGCGTTCACCGGCATCGCGGCGGCCGCCGTCATCACCGTGCTCGCCGTCGTCGTCGCCGGCCAGGTCGCCACCGGGCGGCAGGACACCGACGCCCGGGCCCGGTCCGCCGCCGCCGGTGACCGGGTGACCCGCGATCCAGCCTCGCGCGGTGACGGCAGGCCGACCCAGGCCGGCCGCCCGAGCACGGCCGCCCTCGCCCTGACGTACGACCAGAAGATGGCCAAGACGTACGCGTTGGGCCCGAAGCTCAAGGGGCCGGGGAAGTTCGACGCGGTCCCCGGGTTCGACAAAGCGCCCGGAAAGGGGCGTAAGTACGTCTATCGGATCGACGTGGAGCAGGGACTCGGCCTCGACGGCGCCCTGTTCGCCGAGGCCGTCCAGAAGACCCTGAACGACAAGCGGAGCTGGGCGCACGGCGGAGCCCGCACCTTCGAGCGGATCAGTTCCGGCAAACCGGACTTCGTCATCACCCTGGCGAGCCCCGGCACCACCGCCACGTGGTGCGCCAAGTCGGGCCTCGACACCACGGAGGACAACGTCTCGTGCGACTCGGCGTCCACCGAGCGCGTCATGATCAACGCCTACCGGTGGGCCCAGGGCTCCGTGACCTACGGTGACAAGATTCACTCCTACCGGCAGATGCTGATCAACCACGAGGTCGGTCACCGGCTCGGATACGGGCACGTCAGCTGCACCAAGGACGGCGCGCTCGCCCCGGTCATGCAGCAGCAGACCAAGTTCCTCGACCACGACGGAATCCACTGCCGGCCCAACCCCTGGGCCTATCCCGGGAGTTGACGCAGGCCTCTGAGGTCACGTTGACATGCGCCGAAAGTTCGTTCATATTTTTCCGCATGTCGCCCCGTCACGCCTCCGCCCGCGCCGCCATCGAGCTGGCGCTCATCGGCGTGACCGCGCTGTGCGTGGCCGACATCGACTGTCGCTGACGCCCGCCCCCGGCGAGTGCGTCGCTTTCCTTCTCGTCTCCTTCCCGTGCGCCCCGGAACCTCTCCGGTTCCCCGCGCCCGTACCTTCTCCGGTCCGGTCGGACTCCGACGCTTGACGCCCTGGGCGGGCTCCGCGCTCCGCTGTCTCATTCCGCGTCACCCCGTCTCAGTATTCGAACCACCCGAGAGGTCGTCTTCCGATGCGTCAACCGTCCCTCATAGCCCGCCGTGCGGCAGTGGCAACCGTCAGCCTGGTCGTGGCAGCGGGCGCCGCCGCCTGCGGCCCTGAGGACAACGATGCCAAGAGTTCCGGAGGCGGCGACTCCCAGGCGAAGAAGGGCGGCACCCTCACCGTCCTGAACTCCAACCCGCAGTCCGACTTCGACCCCGCGCGGCTGTACACCTCCGGCGGCGGCAACGTGCCCTCGCTCGTCTTCCGCACCCTCACCACCCGCAACCGCGAGAACGGCGCGGCCGGCGCGAAGGTCGTGCCCGACCTGGCCACCGACACCGGCCGCCCGAGCAAGAACGCGACCGTGTGGACGTACACCCTGAAGAAGGGCCTCACGTACGAGGACGGCACGCCGATCACCTCCGCCGACATCAAGTACGGCATCGAGCGCTCCTTCGCCGCCGAACTGTCCGGCGGCGCGCCCTACCTGCGCGACTGGCTCATCGGCGGAGCCGACTACCAGGGTCCCTACAAGGACAAGAAGGGCCTCGACTCGATCGAGACGCCCGACGACCTGACCATCGTCTTCCACCTGAACAAGCCCGAGGGCGAGTTCCCCTACCTGGCCACGCAGACGCAGTTCACCCCCGTCCCGAAGGCCAAGGACACCGGCACCAAGTACGAGCAGCACCCGGTCTCCTCGGGTCCGTACAAGGTCGTCAAGAACGAGAACGACGGCGAACGGCTCGTCCTGGAGCGCAACACCCACTGGTCCGCCTCGACCGACGCCGAGCGCAAGGCCTACCCGGACCGGATCGACGTACGGTCCGGTCTGGACTCCTCCGTGATCAACCAGCGGCTGTCCTCCTCCCAGGGCGCGGACGCCGCCGCCGTCACCACGGACACCAACCTCGGCCCGGCCGAACTCGCCAAGGTGACCGGCGACAAGGAGCTGGCCTCCCGCGTCGGCACCGGACACTTCGGCTACACGAACTACATCGCCTTCAACCCGAAGGTGAAGCCGTTCGACAACCCGAAGGTGCGCCAGGCGATCTCCTACGCCATCGACCGCAGCTCGGTCGTCAACGCGGCCGGCGGCTCCTCGCTCGCCGAGCCCGCCACCACCTACCTGCCCAACCAGAAGTCCTTCGGCTACACGCCCTACGACCACTTCCCGGCGGGCGCCTCCGGCAACGCCACCAAGGCGAAGGAACTGCTGAAGGAGGCCGGTTACAAGAACGGCCTCACCGTGACCCTGACCCACTCCAACAGCAAGGACTTCGAGACCAGCCCGGAGATCGCGACCGCCATCCAGGACGCGCTCAAGAAGGCCGGCATCACCGTCAAGCTGCAGGGCCTGGAGTCGAACGACTACAGCGACAAGATCCACAGCGCCAAGACCGAGCCGGGCTTCTTCCTCGCCCACTGGGGTGCCGACTGGCCCTCCGGCGGCCCCTTCCTGGCCCCCATCTTCGACGGCCGGCAGATCGTCAAGGACGGCGCCAACTTCAACACCGGCTTCCTGAACGACAAGTCGGTCAACAGCGAGATTGACGCGATCAACAAGTTGACCGATCTTGACGAGGCCGCCAAGCGCTGGGGCGCACTGGACGAGAAGACCGGCGAGCAGGCGCTGACCGTGCCGCTGTTCCACCCCGTCTACAAGCGCCTGTACGGCAAGGACGTCAAGAACATCGTGATCAGCGACTGGACCGGCGTTCTGGACATCTCCCAGGTCGCGGTGAAGTAGCACCGTGAGCGACGTACTCGTCGCCTCCACGGCCCCCGGGACGGACTCCTCCGTCCCGGGGGTTTCGGGGGCCCGTCAGTTCTGGCGGCGGCTGCGCGCGCAGCGGGCCGCCCTCGCCGCGGCGGCCGTCGTCGCCCTTCTGGTCTTCGTCGCGGTCGCCGCGCCGCTGCTCACCGCGATCGAGGGCCAGGACCCCACCACCTACCACCCCTCGCTGATCGACTCCGCGCGCGGCGGCGTCCCGGTGGGCTCGCTCGGCGGCATCAGCGCCGACCACTGGCTCGGCGTCGAACCGCAGACCGGCCGCGACCTCTTCGCCCGTCTCGTGTACGGCGCCCGGGTCTCCCTCGGCGTCGCCCTCGGCGCGACGTTCGTGCAGGTCCTCATCGGCGTCGTGGTCGGCGTCGCCGCCGCCCTCGGTTCCCGATGGGTTGATCAACTGTTGAGCCGGTTCACCGAGATCATCCTCGCGCTGCCGCTGATGATCATGTCGCTGGCGCTGCTGGCGATCGTGCCCGGCAGCTTCCCCCGGCCGCTGCTGGTCGCCCTCGTCATCGGCCTGATCGCCTGGGGCAACGTCGCGAAGATCACGCGCGCCCAGACGCTCACCCTCAAGGGACTCGACTACGTCTCCGCCGCCCGGCTCAGCGGCTGGGGCACCTGGCGGATCGCCCGCCGCGAACTGCTGCCGGGACTCGCCGCGCCGGTCATCACCTACGCCGCGCTTCTTGTCCCGATGAACATCAGCGCGGAAGCCGCGCTGTCCTTCCTGGGCGTCGGAGTCAAGCCCCCGACACCCTCCTGGGGACAGATGCTCACCGCCGCCGACGTCTGGTACCAGGCCGCCCCGCAGTACCTGCTGCTGCCCGCCGGCGCGCTCTTCGTGACCGTCCTGGCGCTGACCGTCCTCGGCGACGGCATCCGCACGGCCCTCGACCCCCGCGCGGCCTCCCGGCTGCGCATCGGCA
This sequence comes from Streptomyces sp. NPDC007084, assembly GCF_040703595.1. Taxonomy (NCBI): domain Bacteria; kingdom Bacillati; phylum Actinomycetota; class Actinomycetes; order Kitasatosporales; family Streptomycetaceae; genus Streptomyces; species Streptomyces sp. NPDC007084. The sequence goes on along the minus strand of NZ_JBEYFY010000004.1, from coordinate 84,290 downwards.
CGGGCCGCAGGCGCGAGCGCAAGGCGGACGCCGGGACCGGGAAGACCACGTCGGGTGCGGATGCCGGGACCGAGAAGACCTCGCCGGGCGCGGACACCGGGACCGGGAAGACCACGTCGGGCGCGGACACCGCGGGCGGCGTCGGGGCCCTCGGCGCGCGGGCCGAGGCGGACGCGGCCGGCCGGAAGGAGGACCAGGCATGAGCGGCTTCGGCGGGTTCGTCCTGCGCCGCCTCGTCGGCACCGCGCTCACCCTGCTCGCCATCTCGGTGATCGTCTACGTCGTCTTCTTCGTCACGCCCGGCAACGTCGCCCAGATCACCTGCGGCCCCCGCTGCTCCCCGGAGCAAGTGCACCAGGTGGCCCAGCAGTTGAGGCTCGACGACCCCCTCTACCTGCGGTACTGGCACTTCCTCCAGGGCATCCTCGTCGGCCAGGACTACTCCACGGGCACCTCCGTCGAGCACTGCTCGGCGCCCTGCCTCGGCCTGTCCTACCAGGGCGGCCAACAGGTCACCCACCTGATCTTCACCAAGCTGCCGGTCAGCCTGTCGCTGGTGTTCGGCGCGATGATCCTGTGGCTGATCCTCGGTGTCGGCACCGGTGTGCTGTCCGCGTGGCGGCGCGGCCGGCTCAGCGAACGCGTGCTGACCGGCGTCACGCTCGCCGGCGTGGCCACGCCCGTCTTCGTGATCGGCCTCGTCCTGATGATCGTCGTCTGCGGACAGCTACGGCTCCTGCCGTTCCCGCAGTACGTCAGCCTCACCGACGACCCCGAACAGTGGGCCTGGAACCTGCTGCTGCCCTGGCTCTCCCTCGCCCTCATCGAGGCCGCCACGTTCGCCCGGCTGACCCGGGCGTCGATGCTGGAGACCCTCGCCGAGGACCACATCCGCACCTTCCGCGCGTACGGCGTCGGCGAGCGGTCGATCATCGGGCGGCACGCGCTGCGCGGGGCGTTCGCGCCGATCATCGCGCTCAACGCCAACAACGTCGGCAGCGCCATCGGCGGCGCGGTCCTCACCGAGACCCTCTTCGGACTGCCCGGCATAGGCCAGGAACTGGTCCACGCCGTGAATGTCGTCGACCTTCCCGTGGTCGTCGGCATGGTCATGGTCATCGGCTTCTTCGTGGTCATCGCCAACGCCGTCGCGGACGTGCTGTACGCGGTGGCCGACCGACGGGTGGTACTGGCATGAGTCCGACGGGTGGTACTGGCGGGAGTCCGACGGGTGGTTCTGGCGTGAGTGACGCAACGGCCGGGTCCGTCCCCGCGGACTCCGGGTCCTCGCCGGTCGAGGTGGACGGCGGGCCCTCGCTGGTCGAGGTGGACGGCCTCACGGTCGGCTTCGGCGACCTGCGGGCCGTCGACGGGCTCTCCTTCCGGCTGGCGAAGGGCGCCGCCCTCGGCCTGGTCGGCGAGTCCGGCTCGGGCAAGTCCACGGTGGCCTCCGCCCTGCTGGCGCTGCACCGCGGCACCGGGGCGCACGTCTCCGGCACGGTCCGGGTGGCGGGCGTGGACGTCCAGCGGGCCTCGGACGACGAACTGGGCCGCCTGCGCGGCGGGAAGGCCGCCATGGTCTTCCAGGACCCGCTGTCGTCCCTGGACCCGTACTACGCGGTCGGCGACCAGATCGCCGAGGTGTACCGGGTGCACACGAAGGCCTCGCGCCGCGCGGCACGCGCGCGTGCGGTGGACGTGCTGGACCGGGTCGGCATCCCCGACGCGGTACGCCGGTCCCGCTCGCGCCCGCACGAGTTCAGCGGCGGCATGCGCCAGCGCGCCCTGATCGCCATGGCGCTCGCCTGCGAACCCGAACTGCTGATCGCCGACGAGCCGACCACCGCCCTCGACGTCACCGTCCAGGCGCAGATCCTCGACCTGCTGCACACGCTGCGCCAGGAGACCGGGATGGGCCTGCTGCTGGTGACCCACGACGTCGGGGTGGCCGCCGAGAGCGTAGACGACATCCTCGTGATGCGGCACGGCCGCGCGGTCGAGCACGGCCCGGTCGCCGCCGTCCTCGGCGCGCCCCGGGAGACGTACACCCGCGAACTGCTCGGCGCCGTCCCGCGCGTGGACGTGCCCCGCCGCCCCGAGCGCGACGGCTCACCGAAGGCCCGCGCGGAGAACCCCGTGTCCAAGGAGGTCCCGTCGGACGACGTGGTCCTCGAAGCCGTCGGTCTCCGGCGCGAGTTCGGGCGCGGGAAGCGGCGGGTCGCGGCCGTCGACGACGTGTCGCTGACCGTCCGCCGGGGCGAGACCCTCGGCGTGGTCGGCGAGAGCGGCAGCGGCAAGACCACCCTGGGAAGAATGCTGGTGGGGCTCCTGGAGCCCACCAGCGGAACCGTCCGCTTCGAAGGGCGCGAACAGTCCGGCGTGCGCCCCAGTGTGCAGATGGTCTTCCAGGACCCGGTTTCCTCCCTCAATCCCCGGCGCAGCGTGGGCGAGTCCATCGCCGACCCGCTACGGGCACGCGGCGAGCGTGACGAGGGGCGCATCCGGGGGCGCGTACGGGAACTGCTGGAGCGCGTGGGGCTCGAAGCGGCGCACTACGACCGCTACCCGCACGAGTTCAGCGGCGGACAGCGCCAGCGCGTGGGCATCGCCCGGGCGCTGGCCGCCGAGCCGCGCGCCATCGTGTGCGACGAACCCGTCTCCGCGCTCGACGTCACCACACAGGCCCAGGTCGTCGCGCTGCTCGCCGAACTCCAGCGGGAACTCGGCCTCGCGCTGGTCTTCGTGGCGCACGACCTGGCCGTGGTACGCCAGGTCAGCGACACGGTCGCGGTGATGCGGCGCGGCAAGCTCGTCGAGTACGGGCCCGCCGACGAGGTGTACGAGCGCCCCGGCGACCCGTACACCCGGCAACTGCTGGCCGCCGTACCGGCGCTCGAACCCGAGGTCGCGGCCCGCCGCCGGGCGGCCCGCAGGGAACTGGCGGCCGGCAAGGAGCCCGTACCCGCGTGACCGTCCGACCGGCTGCCGGTCTCCCGCTGATCTCCTAGCGCGCCGAAACGCCTCCCGCGCGGGAAAGTTACGACCGTTCACCCCTTTTGGTGGCGCGATGGACAACCGTCCGTCGCGCCACCGCCTTGTCCGCATACGTTCGTCCCGCTGCGAGCCGTCGGGTCAACGGCGGCTCCCCATACGGGAGATCGGGGGTGTACTCGTGCGCATCGGACTGCTGACGGAGGGTGGCTATCCGTATGTGAGCGGTGACGCCAGACTCTGGTGCGACCGGCTCGTGCGCGGGCTCGGGCAGCACGAGTTCGACATCTACGCGCTCAGCCGCACCGAGCGCCAGGAGGACGAGGGCTGGATCCAACTGCCGTCCCAGGTCAGCCGCGTACGCACGGCACCGCTGTGGACGGCGGAGGACGACGGCGTGGTGTACGGACGCCGGGCCAGGCGCCGGTTCGCCGAGGCGTACGGGGACCTCGCGGCGGCCGTCTGCGCGGGACCGGGGACAGCGGGCGCGGCGGAGGTACCCGAGCGGGCGGCGGACTCCGCCGGCGCCCAGGCGGACCGTTTCGCCAGCGCCCTGTACGGACTCGCCGAACTCGCCCGCGACGAGGGCGGACTGGTCGGCGCCCTCCGCTCGGAAGGAGCGGTCCGCGCCCTGGAGCGCGCCTGTCGCGCGCCCGGCGCGCTGCGGACCGCCCGCGCGGCACGCGTCCCCGACCTGCTCGCCGTCGCCGGCCACATCGAGCGCGCCCTGCGCCCCCTCTCGCTCGACTGGTACGAGGACGACGGCCTCGGCTCGGTCGACCTCTGCCACGCGGCGGCCGGCGGAGCGGCGGCCCTGCCCGGCCTGCTCACCCGGCACTTCTTCGGCGTCCCCCTGCTGGTCACCGAGTACGGCGTGCAACTGCGGGCGCACTACCTCGCCTCCGCGACGGTCGGCGAGGCCCCCGCCGTACGCGCCCTGCTGGCCGCCTTCCACGGCGCGCTCGCCGCCGAGGTGTACGGCGCCGCCACCCTCATCACACCCGGCAACGCCCACGCCCGCCGCTGGCAGGAGCGCTGCGGCGCCGACCGCGCCAAGCTGCGCACCGTCTACCCGGGCATGGAGGCCGAGCGCTTCGCGGAGGTCGGGGAGGGCGTCGACGGCAGCCGGTGCGCGGACCCCGACACGCTGGTGTGGGTCGGCCGCATCGAACCCGCCAAGGACCTCATCTCCCTCCTGCACGCCTTCGCGGAGGTCCGCAAGGAGGAACCGAAGACCCGGCTCAGGATCGTCGGCGCCCCCGCCGAGGGACCGGACGGCGCCACCTATCTTGCCCACTGCAAGGCGCTGGCCGCGCAGCTCTTCCCCGACGAGGCCGAGGGCGTGCACGCCGTCGGCGACAACCCCGTCTCCTTCGAGGAGATCGGCGGACCGGAGGTCCCGAACCTCGCCGAGGCCTACGCCTCCGGTGCCCTGGTCGTCCTCTCCAGCGTCGTGGAAGGCTTCCCGATCAGCCTGGTCGAGGCGATGTTCTGCGGCCGGGCCACCGTCTCCACCGACGTGGGCGCGGTCGTCGAGGTCATCGGCGGTACGGGCCTGGTGGTCCCGCCGCGCAACCCGCGGGCGCTCGCCGAGGCGTGCGTGGCGCTGCTGCGCGACACCGAGCGCCGTGAGCGCCTGGGCGCAGCCGCCCGCGCACGCGCCCTCGAACTCTTCACCGTCGAGCAGAACGTCGCGGCGTTTCACAGCATTTACCTGGAGATCGTCTCCCACTCCCCGGTACGCCGCGTGGTCGTGGACCACGCGGGGGAGCCGCTGCCGTTCGGCGTGCCCGCCGAGGCCCACCTCCCCGGCCGCTGGACCGAGGCCCGCCTCGCCGCGGCGGCCCGGACCCGCTGGTCCGAGGGCGCCCCGGTGCGCGCCACGGCGAGCGTCCCGGCGGGGGAGGGCGCATGACGGGCGACAACGGGGCGAGGGGCACCCGGAGCGGTACCGACGCCCTGGCCGGACTCGACCCGGACACCGATTCTGGCGCGGACATCGACTCCGACACCGGCATCGGCTCCGACCCCGGCGTCAGCTCTGGAATCGGCTCCGACACCGGCATGAGCACGGGCTCCGGCACCGGCGTCGGCGTCGGCTCTGGCATCGGCATGAGCGGTGGCTCCGGCACGGACGCCGAGAGCGCCGATGGTGGGTACGGGCCCGTCGGTACCCGCGCGGAGAGCGTCGATGGTGGCCACGGGCCCCTCGGTACCCGCGCGGAGGCGGCCGACGGCGGTCGCAAGCCCGGCGGGCGGCGAGGGGCCGTGGACCCCGTGAAGGCGCTGATGCACCGTCACCGGGAACTCTGCGAACGGGCCGTCGACCCCCTGGAGATCGCCGCGGGACTTGAGGCGCACGGTGTGACCGACCGCACCGCCGCCCGCTTCCGGCACCGGGACGTCTTCTCCCTCGCCGAGGAGATGTACGCGCGCGTGCCGCGCGACGGCGAGGCGGCGCCGCCCGGCACGCAGACCACCGCACAGCCCGCCGGTGCGCGCGCCTACTGGGCCGTCCTCGCCCTGGCACCGGGCGCCCTCGGCGCGGCCGTCGTCACCGGGCTGCGCCTCACGCACGGTCAACCGCGCCTCGCCGTCGCCGCGTTCGGCGCCCTCGCGGTCGCGTTCGCCGTCCGCCTCGCCCTCCGCCGTGGGCCGCTCGGCAGCAGCCACAGCACGACCGGCGCCACCCTCGGCTGGACCTGCTGGCTCCTCGCGTACGCCCTCCTCGGCGACGGCCTGCTGACCGCCGGCCTCGGCGACGGACCGCACGGAGACTGGCCCCTGGCCACCGCCCCCGTCCTCGCCCTCTCCCTGGCCTGCGCCCCGGCCGCCTGGTGCGCCCACCTGTTCGTCAGCCGCGCCCGCCGCCGCCTCACCACGAGCCGGGGCCTGGAGGAGTTCGCCGCCTCCGTACAGCCCCTGCTCCTCGGCGCGGTCGGCCTGTTCCTGTGCGCGCTGCTCGGACTGCTCGCCCTGTGCGGTGCCGTGCTCGACGAGCCGCCCGGCTATGCCGGAGCCGGTGCCCTCGGTGCCCTGCTCCTGCTCGCGCGGCTGCTCACCGCACGCGGCTTCACCCACGCCCCGGCCCTGGCACTCGCGGGCGCGGGCGCGGCCGAGACGGCGGCCCTGGCCACGGTGTTCGCGGCCCGCCTCCCCGGCTGCTCCTTCCTGGCCACCCCCGTCGACACTCTCACCGCCGCCTGGGGAACCGGCGCCGTACCCGCGCTGGCGTGCGGGGCGGGCGCCGCCGTCCTGCTCCTCCACGCCACCCGCACCCTGACCCGGGCCTCCGCCCACGCCCGCACCGGCGAGACCCCATGAGGCGCGGGCGCCGGAACCGGCCCCCGGGGCCGCCGCCCGAGCCGCACCGCGCCACGGCGGACGCGAACCCCGGCCGCGCGGACGGCCACCGGAACCGCCGCCACCCGGACCTTCCCGTCCCCCTCCCGGCCCATGGCCTCGCCGCCCTGGACCCTCCCCGGCCCCGGGACCACCCCGGGGCCGGGCCTCTCGCTCCCGCGGGGCCGACACCGCGGGCCCTCTCCCCGACCTACTGCGCCACCTACAAGGAGACAGCCAGATGATCACCTCCCGAACCGGAGAATCCGCCCCGGGAGCCGCCCGATGAGGGTCCTGCTGATCGGAGCCAACGGCTACCTCGGCCGTTTCGTCGCCGACAGACTGCTCGCCGACCCGGCCGTGCAGCTCACCGCGCTCGGCCGGGGCGACGACGCCGACGTACGGTTCGACCTCGCCTCGGGCAGCCCCGGCGCGCTCACCCGCTTCCTGGACGCGGTGCACCCCGGAGTCGTCATCAACTGCGCGGGCACCACCCGCGGCGGCGCCCGCGACCTCACCCGGCACAACACCGTCGCCGTCGCCACCGTCTGCGAGGCCCTGCGGCGCAGCGGCTGCGGCGCCCGGCTCGTGCAGATCGGCTGCGGAGCCGAGTACGGGCCGAGCCAGCCCGGCTCGTCCACCGCCGAGGACGCCGTACCCCGTCCGGGCGGCCCGTACGGCGTGAGCAAGCTCGCGGCCACCGAACTCGTCCTCGGCTCCGGCCTGGACGCCGTCGTGCTCCGCGTCTTCTCGCCCGCCGGACCCGGAACCCCCGCCGGCTCCCCGCTCGGCCGGCTCGCCGAAGCCCTGCGCCGAGCCATGCAGTCCGGCGACGGCGAACTGAAGCTCGGCGGCCTCGGCGTCCAGCGCGACTTCATCGACGTCCGCGACGTCGCCCGCGCCGTCCACGCCGCCTCGCTCTCCGCCGCGCAGGGCGTCATCAACATCGGCTCGGGCCGTGCCGTCCGGCTCCGCGACGCCGCCTCCGTCCTCGCCCGCGTCGCCGGATACGGCGGCGCCCTGCACGAACTCGACGGACCGCCGGGCCCGGCCGGACCGGCCATCCGGGCCACCATCGGCCACCCCCGCCCGGAGCCCGACCACGCCGCCCCCGTCGCGTACCCGTACCCGGACGGCTGCGGCGGCTGGCAGCAGGCCGATGTGCGCACCGCCCGCGACCGGCTCGGCTGGCGTCCCCGGATCAACCTCGAAGAATCCCTCGCCGACATCTGGATGGAGGCGGCATGCCGCATCTGACCAGCACCGCCACGGGCACCGCCGGCACCGACCGGTCCGGGACCGGCTTCGGCGTCCCCGGCTACGCGCACCCCCTCGTCGCTCCCGTCGAGTGGGACGGACTCACCCGCCCCGGCACCCCCTTGCACTGGGTCGTCCTGAACGTGGACAACGGCCCCGGCGCCCGGCCCGACCCGCGCTGCCTGGAGGCCTCCGGACGACTGCGCAACGCGGGCGTCCGGGTCCTCGGCCACCTGGACACCGCCTACGGCGCGCGCCCGTTCACCGAGATCGTCGCCGACGCGCGGCGCTATCTCGACTGGTACCAGACCGACGGATTCCTGCTCGACCGCTGCCCCGCCGAACGCTCCGCGCTGCCCGGCACCCGCCGCACGGTCGGGGCGCTGCGGGGGCTGCGCGACGGCGCGCACATCGTGCTGGGCCACGGCACCCACCCGTTCCCGGGATATGCGGAGAACGCCGACCAGCTCGTCACCTTCTCCGGCCCCTGGAGCGAGTACCGCTGGTCGCAGGCCGCCGAGTGGACCGCCGAGTATCCCCCCGACCGCTTCTGCCACTTCGTGCACGGCGTGCCGCGTGGCCATCTGGAGGAGGCACTGCGGATCGCCCGCTGGCAGGGCGCCTCCACCATCTACTTCACCGACCGCTCGGACCACGGCGGCAGGGGCACCCCCTGGGAGGCGATGCCCGGCTACTGGGACGAAATCGTCTCGCGGATCGGAACGGGTGTCTCGGAATGAAGAAGGGCGTGGCAGTGTTACGGGGAGAACAACTGTAGTGATTGACCGACCAACGGAGTCCCCGTGTCGCTGCCACCCCTGGTCGAGCCAGCCTCTGAGCTCACCGTAGACGAGGTCCGCAGGTACTCCCGCCACCTGATCATCCCCGACGTGGGCATGGACGGGCAGAAGCGGCTGAAGAACGCCAAGGTGCTCTGTGTGGGCGCCGGCGGCCTCGGATCGCCGGCGCTGATGTACCTGGCCGCGGCCGGCGTGGGCACGCTCGGCATCGTGGAGTTCGACGAGGTCGACGAGTCGAACCTGCAGCGCCAGATCATCCACAGCCAGGCGGACATCGGCCGCTCCAAGGCCGCGTCGGCCCGTGACTCCGTGCTGGGCATCAACCCGTACGTGAACGTGATCCTTCACGAAGAGCGGCTCGAGGCCGAGAACGTGATGGACATCTTCAGCCAGTACGACCTGATCGTCGACGGCACGGACAACTTCGCGACCCGCTACCTGGTCAACGATGCCTGCGTGCTGCTGAACAAGCCGTACGTGTGGGGCTCGATCTACCGCTTCGACGGCCAGGCCTCGGTCTTCTGGTCCGAGCACGGTCCCTGCTACCGCTGCCTCTACCCGGAGCCCCCGCCGCCGGGCATGGTCCCCTCCTGCGCCGAGGGCGGTGTCCTCGGCGTGCTGTGCGCGTCCATCGGCTCCATCCAGGTCACCGAGGCGATCAAGGTCCTCACCGGCATCGGCGACCCGCTCGTCGGCCGCCTGATGATCTACGACGCCCTGGAGATGCAGTACCGCCAGGTCAAGGTCCGCAAGGACCCCAACTGCGCGGTCTGCGGCGAGAACCCGACCGTCACCGAACTCATCGACTACGAGGCCTTCTGCGGTGTCGTGTCCGAGGAGGCCCAGGAGGCGGCGGCCGGCTCGACGATCACTCCCAAGCAGCTCAAGGAGTGGATCGACGACGGCGAGAACATCGAGATCATCGACGTCCGCGAGGTCAACGAGTACGAGATCGTCTCGATCCCCGGCGCCAAGCTGATCCCGAAGAACGAGTTCCTCATGGGCACCGCCCTGGAGACCCTGCCGCAGGACAAGAAGATCGTCCTGCACTGCAAGACGGGTGTCCGCAGTGCGGAAGTCCTCGCCGTGCTGAAGTCCGCGGGCTTCGCGGACGCCGTGCACGTCGGCGGCGGTGTGATCGGCTGGGTCAACCAGATCGAGCCCGACAAGCCGGTGTACTGAGCCGAGCCCGACGAGCCGGTTTTCTGACCGGCGGCTCGGCAAGCTCCTCTGCCGGCGGGGGTTCCGCGGACCGGGTGTCCGTGGAACCCCCGCCGTCGTCATGAGCAGACCTTGCCGTCCTTCGGCACCGTCCCCTCCAGCAGATAGCGGTTCACGGTCGAGTCGACACAGTCGCTCCCACTGCCGTAGGCGCCGTGCCCCTCGCCCTTCCACGTCAGCTCCACGCCGACGCCCTTGCCCAGCTCGTCGGCCATCCTGCGGGCACCCTCGTACGGAGTCGCCGGGTCCCCGGTGTTGCCGACGACCAGGATCGGGGCGGCGCCCGGAGCGCTCACCTCGGGGGTGTCGTACTGCCCGGGCACCGGCCAGTCGTGGCACCAGCCCGCCGTGTCCCAGGCCATGAAGTCCCCGAACACGGGCGAGATCTTCTCGAACTCGGCGAGCCGTGCCTTCGTCTCCCGTGGCGTCGGGCGCTGCTTGTCGTCCAAGCACGATATGACCCGTTGGGAATGCGTCGTCGTGCCGTAGTGCCCGGAGGCGTCGCGTTCGTTGTAGCCGTCGGCGAGGTCCAGCAGCGCCGAACCGTCCCCGTCCTCGGCGTCCTTCAACGCGTCGGTGAGGGTCGGCCAGCCCTGCTTGCTGTAGAGCGGGAGCACGATGCCGGTGACGGCCAGCGTCTGGGTCAGCTCCCGGCCGCCGGCGGTGGGCAGCGGCTTCGCGTCGATCCGCTTCAGCAGGTCCGCGATCTTCCGCGAGCCCTGCGCGGGGTCCTGGCCGGTCGACTTGAGGTAGTCGTCCAGAGCGCGCTGGAAGCCCAGCGTCTGGTTCTTCGCGTGGCCCACCGTGTCCGCGCTCGGGTCGACCACGGCGTCCAGGATGAGGCGCCCCACGTTCTTCGGGAACAAGTGGGCGTACACACCGCCCAGTTCCGTGCCGTACGAGATGCCGAAGTAGTGCGTGCGGCGGTCGCCGAGGACCTGGCGCATCAGGTCCATGTCCCTGGCCGTGTCGGTGGTCGACACATGGGACAGCAGCTTTCCGGCGGCCTTGGCGCAGCCTTTGCCGAAGTCCGCGGCGTCCTTGAAGTAGGCGGCTTCCTCCGTCGCGTCGTCCGGCGTGGTGTCCACCGACTCGGCGGCCTGGATCGCCTTGTCCGACCGGCACCGCACGCCTTCGCTGGCCGCCACCCCGCGCGGGTCCCAGCTCACCAGGTCGTACCGCTCGTGCAGCGGGCCGACGACGCTCCCGTACGACGGCAGGGCGCCGACGCCCGAGCCGCCCGGGCCGCCGAAGTTGAACAGCAGCGAGCCGATGCGCTTGCCCTGGCCGCCGGTCGCCTTGGAGCGGATGAGCGCGAGCCCGATCGTCTCGCCCGCCGGCTTCTCGTAGTCCAGCGGCACCTTGAGGGTGGCGCACTGCCAGCCGCTGCCCGGCGCGGGCCCGTCCGAAGTGGCCTTGCAGCGGCCCCAGTCGAGCCGCTGCCCGGTCAGGGAGGCGGGCAGTCCCGGTGACCCGGTGGAGGACGGTGCCGCCGCCGACGGCCCGTCACTGTTCTTCCCCCCGTCCTTGCCGTCGCCGGACGAGCCACCGCCGCAGCCGGCCACCAGCAACGCGGCGGCGGCAACCGCCGTCCACCGTGCGAAACGTGTCATGAGCGTCCCCCCTTGCCCGTGCTCCGCCCGAAGTCGCGGATCACTTGCAGGCCATAGTAGGCGCCGGCCGCCGACCGTGCCGGAGCCTGTGGATAACGCTCTGACCTGCGAATATCTGGGATCGGGTCTGCGAATATCCCGGAGCGGGCCCGCGAATGTCTAGGCGCAGACTAGGCGCAGACCGTTCCGGCCTTCGGCACGGTGCCCGTCAGCAGATAGCCGTTCACCGCGCCCTGCACGCACTTGTTCTTGCTGTCGTAGGCCCCGTGTCCCTGGCCCTTGTACGTCAGCTCGACGCCCACGCCCTTGCCGAGCGCGTCCACCATCTTCCGCGCCCCCTCGTACGGGGTGGCGGGGTCGCCGGTGTTGCCGACCACGAGGATCGGGGCCGCGCCGGGAGCGCTCACGTCCGGGTGATCGGCGGCGCCCGGCACCGCCCAGTCGGTGCAACTGACCATGCCCCAGGCCAGATAGTCGCCGAACAGCGGCGACGCCGCCCGGAACTCCGGCAGCTTGGACCGTACGAAGTCCGCGGTGTACCGCGCCTTGTCGTCGGCGCAGTTGATGGAGATGTTCGCCGCCGTGATGTTGCTGTAGGTGCCGTTCTGGTTGCGGCCGTTCATCGAGTCGGACAGCAGCATCAGCGTCTTGCCGTCGCCCTCGTACGCCTGCTGGAGTCCCTCCGTCAGGTACTCCCAGAAGTCCTTCGAGTACAGGGACTGCGCGATGCCGTTGGTCGCCGCGGTCTGGGTGAGCCGGCGCGGGAAGATCCCGGGGATCGGCTTGGCCTCCAGGTCCTTCAGCAGTTTGGCGATGCGGTCCTTGACGTCCTGCGCGGTGTCGCCGATGGGGCAGTCCTCGACCTTCGAGGTGCAGTCGTCGGCGAAGTTGTCGAGCGCGAGCTGGAAGCCCTTGGCCTGCCCGAGCGAACTCTGCTCCGGGTCCTGCGTCGGGTCCACGACTCCGTCGAAGACGGCCCGGCCGACGTTCTTGGGGAACAGATGGGCGTACACGCCGCCCAGTTCGGTGCCGTACGAGATGCCGAAGTAGTGCAGCTTGTCGTCGCCGAGCACCTGGCGCATCAGGTCCATGTCGCGTGCCGCGTCGGTGGTGCGGACGTGGGGGAGGACCTTGCCGGAGTTCTTCTCGCACGCCGCGTTGAACGTCTTGGTGTTGCGCAGCAGGTCCCGCGTCTCGGCGTCGTCGTCGGGGGTCGCGTCCTGCTGGAAGTAGCTGTCGAGCTGCGCGTCGTCCTCGCACTTCACACCGGCGCTGCGGCCCACCCCGCGCGGGTCGAAGCTGACCAGGTCGTAGCGGGTGCGCAGGGCCGCGTAGTCCTTGCCGAAGGCGGGCAGGGTGGTGACGCCCGAGCCGCCGGGGCCGCCGAAGTTGAAGATGAGCGAGCCGATGCGCTTGCCCTCGTCGCCGCTCGTCCTGGCCCGGATCAGCGCGAGCCCGATCGTGTCGCCCTTGGGGTCCGCCCAGTCCAGCGGCGCCTTCATGGTGGCGCACTGCCACTCCGTACCGCCCGGCAGGGGTGAGGGAGCGCTGCCGCCGCCCTCGGAGTCGGAGGGTGCCGGGCACTCCTTCCAGCTCAGCTTCTGTGCCGTCAGATCCTCGTTCTTGGAGTCGCTGCCGCACCCGGTCGACCACGCGGCCAGCAGGACGGCGGACAGGGTCAGGGCAGCGGCGCGCAGGGGAGACGGGTTCGGCATGCTTCCCATCCTGCGGGGCAGCGGGGCCGCGCGCTCGGGGCGCGAGCCGTGTGGGTGAGGGCGCGCGGTGAAGCATGTACGACGGGAGCCGCGCGGGTGTCCTAGAGCGCGCCCTTGCGGGTCAGATGGTTGAAGAACAGCCAGCCGGGCAGCACCGGGATCCACAGCGTGAGCAGGCGGTACAGCAGCACGGCCGGGGCCGCGACCTCCTTGGGGAGGCCGACGGCGATCAGACCGACCGTCAGGGTCGCCTCGACCGCGCCGACGCCGCCGGGGGTGGGCGCCGCGGAGCCCAGCGCGTTGCCGGCGAGGAAGACGACGGCGACGCTGGCGAGGCTGAGCGTGGTCGGCTCCTCGTGGCCGAACGCGCGGATCGACGCGTCGAGGCACATCACGAAGCAGGCCGTCAGCAGCAGCATGCCGCCGATGCCGGTGACGAGCTTCTGCGGCCGCTGGAGCACGTCCAGCATGCGCGGGATGACACCCGCGAAAAGCGACCGCACGCGCGTGGCGACGAATTTGCGCAGGAAGGGCACCGACGTCACCACGAGGACGAGCACGGCGACCGTCAGCAGACCGGCGATGACCGTCCGGGACGGCGACAGGGACGGCGTCTTCTCCGTGCCGGTCAGATAGCCGAAGGACAGCAGCATCAGGATGTGACAGCCGAGCCCGAAGAGCTGGGAGGCGCCGACGCTCGCCACGGCGAGCCCGGGCCGCACCCCGGCCCGCTGGAGGAAGCGCGTGTTCAGGGCCACACCGCCGACCGCCGCGGGGGCGACGATCTTCACGAACGAACCGGCGACCTGGGCCGCCACGGTCCGCAGGAAGGGCACCCTTTCGGGCACGAAGCCCAGCAGGCTCATCGCCGCCGCGAAGTAGCTCAGCGCGGAGAACAGCACGGCCGCCGCGACCCAGCCCCACTCGGCGTTGTCGAACAGCGTCCCGAACTCGATGTGGGTGAGCTGGGTCAGCAGGAAGTACGCGCCGATCGCGCCGGCGATGAAACTGATCAGCGTGCGCGGACGGACCCGCTCCAGACGGACCGGTTCGACAGGGGCCTGCGGTCTGATGAGCAGCACCTGATGGCGGATCTGGGTGAGCAGATCCTCCTCGCGTGCCTCGTCCAGCGCCTCGTCCAGGGCGCGCTTCTCGGCGCGCTGCTCGGCACGGACGGCCTTCTTGTCGGTCTTGCCGGGGACGGGCGCCGCCGCCTCGGCCGCCTCCTCGGCGCGGGCGAGCTTGGCCTGCCGGGAGGCTTCGAGGACGGCCTCCCGCTCGCGCTGCGAGCGTTCCCGCGCCAGCTTCCGCAGGGTCGCGCGGGTGCTGCGGGTCAGGGCGATGGGCTGCAGCATGGGCAGGCAGTCCGCGACCGCGTCCGGGCCGAGCACACCGACCGCCGACGCGACCGCGCGCTCGGCGCCCACCCGCAGCGCGACCGTGGTCACCAGCTGGGCGATGTCCACCCGCAGCAGGAGATCGCCGGCCGCGATCTCGCCGCCGCGCAGATCCGTGAGGATCACCTTGCCGGAACGATCCACCAGAATCGCGTCGCCGGCGAGCCTGCGGTGCGCGATACGGCGGGACTGCAGGGCCTGCACCTGGTGCCAGGTGTCGCGCAGCAGCTCGTCGGTGACCATCTCGTCGGGCAGCGAGTCGAGGGTGCGGCCACCGGTGTGCTCGTAGACGAGCATCACCGCGTCGGGCCCCAGCTCGGAGGTGGCGATCAGCTTGGGCGCGTTGGCCCCGGCGGCGATGGCCGCGTACGCGAGGAGTGCTTCCTGCTCCAGGGCCTGGCGCAGCGACTGGAGGCTGCGGCGCGTGGTGATGCCGCGCAGCGTCAGACGCCGCCAGGCGCGGTAGAAGAAGCCCTGCGCCTGCTGCTCACGGTCGACGACCGTGACGTCCAGGGGCGGGCCGTCCTCCAGGGTGACGAAGTAGCGCCGGCCGCGGTCGCCGTTCTCCGTGCTCTCCGGTGTCTCCTCGCGGGCCGCGCTGACCGGGTGGAAGCCCACGTGCCGCAGGCCCGCCATGAGGGTCCGTCCGGTGGGCCGTACGTTCGGCGAGCCGACGGCGTACAGCGTCCCGTAGGCGACGGTCCAGCCGATGAGCACCGTCAGGATGATCGAGAACGGGGTCGTGTAGCCGGTCACCAGCATGGAGAACGCGTCGAGCAGCAGCACCACCCAGAGCACCGCGCGCCAGCGCGGTCTGCGGGACATGCCGACGGCCGTCATATAGGCGATGACCGGCGCGAGATAGCCGTGCACGGGGTCCGTGAGGGCGTGGACGTCACCGGGGGAGGGCTGGGTGAGCGCCTCCTGGATGGAGCCGGGGGCGCCCTTGGCGACCCAGAGGTCAGTCGCCAGGGTCACGCCGTGGGCGAGGACCGCCGCGAGCACGCCGTCGGCGATGCGCAGCCCGTCCCGCTTGATCAGCCGTTCGATCGCGAACGCGACGGGCACCAGGAGGATCGCGATGCTCGACACCAGCCCCGCGATCTTGATCAGCAGATCGGGTGCCTGGCCGGTGCCCTTGTTGATGTCCTGTTCGAGACCCGAGGTGGTGCCGTGCGCGAACGCGGCGACGGCGAGCAGCACGGCGATGGCGAGCACACCGAAGAGGAGCCGCATGAGGTCCGAGGGGCGGTGCACGCGCGCGGGGAGGAGGGGTTCGTCACCCTCGACCTCGTCGGCGTGGGCCTCGTCCGCGTCCTCGCAGTCCGGGCCGGGCCGGCGCTTGCGGGCCGCGCGATCGGTGACGCTCTCGCTCTTCTCGCCTTTCTCGTCCTTGGCGCCCTTCTCGTCCTTGGCGTCCTTGGTGTCCGTCTCGCCGACGCCGGTGTCCGGGCGTGACGAGGCAGCGGAGGTGCTCTCCGCGTCTTCGGGGTGCACGCCCTGCTGCCTCATGGTCTCTTCTTGATCTCGTATCACCGGTCACCGCCCGCACGATGGTGGCATGCCCGACTGACACACGGGGGCATCAGGGTGCAAATGCGGGGTCGCACAGTCTGCCTCAAGCGTCACCCCTGGGCGAGGTGTACGCACAGTCACCACCGGGTCACATTGTCGGTGCCATCGGGCAGGATGGGGCGGATGAGCGAGCAGAGCCTTCCGGCCGACGCCCTGCCGGAGTACGCGGAGCGGGTCCTTGAGGTCGCCGAGCTGATCCCGCCCGGGCGCGTCATGACGTACGGCGACATCGCCGAGTGGCTTGAGGAGGGTGGCCCGCGTCAGGTGGGCCGGGTGATGGCCCTCTACGGCGGGGCGGTTGCGTGGTGGCGGGTCACCCGCGCCGACGGGACGCTGCTGCCCGGCCACGAGCTGGACGCGCTGACCCACTACCGCTCGGAGGGCACGCCCCTGAAGGAGGCGAGCCGCTCCGCCGACGGGCATCTGCCGCGCGTCGACATGAGACGGGCACGGTGGGACGGCGGCGAGCGGGCGGAAGGTCACACCTGACAGCTTCCGGCATTCACGGGGCGGAAGGGGAACCTGAGGCCCGTACGAGGGAACCGAGGCACATCCGTGACATGCCGTACGTTCGTGAGGCGAGGGACGCGCGTGACGTGAGGGAAGAAGCGGAAGCCCTGCTTCCGTGAACCTCACCGGCGTACCGTCGTCGGCGCGCGTCCCCCTCACCCCCGAGGCCACCGCCCCCGACGCGCGACGGCCCGCCAACCCGTACGACCACCAGGACCGGCGAACCACGTGAGCTCCACTTCCTTCACCAGGCACCCGGCGCACCCCCAGGTGCGCCAGGGGAGCCGTGGCGCGTACCGACTGGTGCGCACCGCGCCGGCCCGGGTAGATCCCCCTCGTCTTGACGCAGGACAGCGCACGGTGGTTGAGCACGGCACCGGACCGCTTCTCGTCCTCGCCGGCCCCGGCACGGGCAAGACGACCACGCTGGTCGAGTCCGTCGCGGCGCGGATCGCGCGGGGCGGCGATCCGGCACGCATCCTGGTGCTCACCTTCAGCCGCAAGGCGGCCGTCGAGCTGCGCGACCGCATGGCGCTGCGCATCGGCGCCGCCCGCGCCCCCCAGGCCACCACCTTCCACTCCTTCTGCTACGCCCTGGTCCGCGCCCACCAGGACACCGACCTCTTCGTGGAGCCGCTGCGACTGCTCTCCGGACCGGAACAGGACGTGGCCGTGCGCGGCCTGCTCGCCGGCCAGCCCGACCTGGAGCGGCTCGGCCTCGCCTCGGTGCGCTGGCCGGACGAGCTGCGCGCCTGCCTGACCACACGCGGCTTCGCCGACGAGGTCCGCGCGGTGCTCGCCCGCAGCCGCGAGCTGGGCCTTGGCCCCGACGCCCTGGAGGCCTTCGCCCGGCGCATCGGCCGCCCCGACTGGAGCGCCGCGGCCGGCTTCCTCGCCGAGTACCTCGACGTGCTCGACATGCAGGGCGTGCTCGACTACGCGGAACTCGTCCACCGCGCGGTGCTCCTCGCCCACCGCCCCGAGGCCTCGGCCCGGCTCGCCGCCCAGTACGACGCCGTCTACGTGGACGAGTACCAGGACACCGACCCCGCCCAGGTCCGGCTGCTGCGCGCCCTCGCCGGCGGTGGCCGCACCCTCGTCGCCTTCGGCGACCCGGACCAGTCGATCTACGCGTTCCGGGGCGCCGACGTGAACGGCATCCTCGACTTCCCGGACGCCTTCCCGCGCGTGGACGGCCGCCCGGCTCCGGTCGAGGTCCTCAGGACGTCCCGCCGCTCAGGCGCCGCCCTGCTGGAGGCGACCCGCCGGCTCACCCAGCGCATGCCGCTGACCCGCCTGCCGGCCGAGAAGGTCCGCGCCCACCGCGAGCTGTCCCCGGTACGGGACGGGGGGCGCGCGGAGGTGTACACGTACCCCACGGCCGGTACGGAGCTGGACAACATCGCGGACATTCTGCGCCGCGCCCACCTGGAGGACGGCATCCGCTGGGGCGACATGGCCGTCCTGGTCCGCGCGGGCTCCCGCACCATCCCCACCGTCCGGCGCGCGCTCACCGCGGCGGGCGTCCCCCTCGACATCGACGGCGACGACCTGCCCCTGCGCCACGAACCGGCGGTGGCCCCCCTCCTGACGGCACTGCGGGCGGTGGCCCGGGCGGAGTCGGAGACGGAACCGGACGTCATCGGGGCCGGCGGCCCCGATGACTCGGAGGGCGCCGACGACGCGCAGAGCACCCGGGAAGCCGATGCCACCGGGGACATCGAGAGCTTCCACGTGGCCGGGGAAGCCGGGGACAGCGAGAGCATCCGGGAAGCCGAGGAAGCCGAGGAAGCCGAGGAAGCCGACGACACCGAGCGCATGCGGGAAGCAGAGGGCGGCAGGAGCGCGGGCGGTTCCGCCGGCGGACCGGTCGTCGCGGCCTGGCTCGACACCGAGACCGCGCTCACCCTCCTCGCCTCGCCGCTCGCGAGCATGGACGCCGCCGACCTGCGGCGCCTCGGCCGGGCGTTGCGCGAGGAGGAGCGGGCCGCCGGGAACCTCGTACCGCCACCGTCCGACGAACTGCTGGCCCGAGCGCTGGCCGAGCCGGAGCGGCTCGTCGCGCACGATCCCGCGTACGCCCGGGGGGCCCAGCGGCTCGGCGCGCTGCTGCGCAAGGCACGCGAGCGTCTGGCGGGCGGCGGGAGCGCCGAGGAGGCCCTCTGGGACCTGTGGCAGGGCACGCCGTGGCCCCAGCGGCTGGAGCGGGCCGCCCGCCGCGGCGGCGCGGCCGGGCGCAACGCCGACCGCGACCTCGACGCCGTGTGCGCGCTGTTCGCGACCGCCGCCCGCGCGGAGGAGCGCATCGGGGGCCGGGGCGCCCTGAACTTCCTGGAGGAGATCGACGCCGAGGACATCGCGGCCGACACGCTCACCCGCCGAGCCCTGCGGCCCGACGCGGTGCGCCTGATGACGGCGCACCGCTCCAAGGGGCTGGAATGGCGGCTCGTCGTCGTCGCGGGCGTCCAGGAAGGCCTGTGGCCGGACCTGCGCCGGCGCGGCTCCCTGCTGGAGGCCGACCGCATCGGGCGGGACGGACTCGCCGAACCCCTCACTCCCGGAGCACTCCTCGCCGAGGAGCGCAGGCTGTTCTACGTGGCCGCCACGCGCGCGCGGGAACGCCTGGTGGTGACCGCCGTGAAGGCGCCCGCCGACGACGGCGACCAGCCCTCCCGTTTCCTCACCGAACTCGGCGTCGAACCCAAGGACGTGACCGGCCGCCCGCGCCGGCCCCTGTCCGTGGCCGCGCTCGTCGCCGAACTGCGCGCCACGACGGTCGACCCGAACGTCTCGGAACGCCTCAGGCAGGCCGCGGCCCACCGCCTCGCCCGGCTCGCCGCCCTCTCCGACGAGGACGGCCGGCCCCTGGTGCCCTCCGCGCACCCCTACCGCTGGTGGGGCGTGTACGAGCCGACCGAGAGCAAGGTTCCGCTGCGCGACCGCGACCAGCCCGTCGTGCTGTCCGGCAGCGCCCTCGACCAGCTCGCCAACACCTGCGCCCTCCAGTGGTTCCTCGGGCGCGAGGTGAAGGCCGACGCGCCCGCCACCGCCGCCCAGGGCTTCGGCAACGTGGTGCACGTCCTCGCCGACGAGGTCGCCTCCGGCCGTACCCCCGCCGACCTCGACGTCCTCATGGAACGCCTCGACTCCGTGTGGAACGCGCTCGCCTTCGACGCGCCCTGGAAGTCGGCCCAGGAGAAAGAGCACGCGCGCGTGGCGCTCGAACGCTTCCTGAAGTGGCACGTCATGGACCGCACCGGCCGCACCCCGGTGGCCAGTGAGCACGACTTCGACGTGACCCTGGAAGCGGGTCCCTACGAAGTGCGCATCCGCGGCTCCATGGACCGCGTCGAGGCGGATACCGAGGGCCGCGCCTACGTGGTCGACTTCAAGACCGGCAAACAGGCGCCCAGCGCCGCCGAGGTGACCCACCACCCGCAGCTCGCCGTGTACCAGCTCGCCGTCCGCGAAGGCGCCGTCGACGACGTCTTCGACGGCGAGCGCCCCGAGCCGGGCGGCGCCGAACTCGTCCAACTGCGCCAGGGCGCCGCCAAGAAGGACGGCGGCGAGACCCTTCCCAAGGTGCAGGCGCAGGAACCCCTGGAGGGCGAGTGGGTCGGCGACCTGCTGGCGAACGCCGCGGGCAAGGTCCTTGACGAACGTTTCTCTCCCACGACCGGACAGCACTGCGCCCACTGCGCGTTCCGGGCGTCGTGCAGCGCGCGGCCGGAGGGGCGGCAGGTCGTCGACTAAGGCGTCCCGAGTTCCGTATCAGGGGGCCGGTCCCGCGGGGTCGAGACATCGGACCTCACCGACGTGACGTACGGCACCACATGCGCTGACCAGCGGTTCTTCCGTCCCGGGAGGCGATGTGGCCCCCACTGTCAGCGGGCGCCGCTAGCCTCTCGGACATGCCCGCCCGTATCACCCGTCCCGATCAGCTCAAGGAGCTGCTCGGGATCCCGTTCACCCCGGAGCAGACGGAGTGCATCACCGCGCCGCCCGCCCCGCAGGTGATCGTGGCCGGAGCGGGCTCGGGCAAGACCACGGTGATGGCGGCGCGCGTGGTCTGGCTGGTCGGCACCGGACAGGTCGCCCCCGAGCAGGTCCTCGGCCTGACGTTCACCAACAAGGCGGCCGGTGAACTCGCCGAGCGGGTCCGCAAGGCGCTCGTCAAGGCCGGCGTCACCGACCCCGACGTCATCGACCCCGACAACCCGCCGGGCGAGCCCGTCATCTCCACGTACCACGCCTTCGCGGGCCGCCTGCTCACCGACCACGGCCTGCGCATCGGACTCGAACCGACCTCCCGGCTGCTCGCCGACGCCACCCGCTACCAGCTCGCCGCCCGCGTCCTGCGCGAGGCCCCGGGCCCCTACCCGGCGCTGACCCGCTCCTTCCCCGACCTCGTGGGCGACCTCCTGACCCTCGACGCGGAGCTGTCCGAACACCTCGTACGGGCCGAGGACCTGCGCGCCCACGACGCCGAACTGCTGCGCACCCTCGAAGGCGCCAAGCTCAGCAACGCCGACCTGCGCAAGGTCCCCGAGGCCGCCGCCGCCCGCCGGGAACTCGCCGAGCTGGTCGGCCGTTACCGCGCCGCCAAACGCGAGCGGGACCTCCTCGACTTCGGTGACCAGATCGCCCTGTCCGCCACCCTCGCCCGCACCCGGCCCGAGGTCGGCGAGATCCTGCGCGACGAGTTCCGGGTGGTCCTCCTGGACGAGTACCAGGACACCTCGGTCGCCCAACGCGTCCTGCTCGCCGGCCTCTTCGGCGGCGGCACCGGACACCCGGTGACGGCGGTCGGCGACCCCTGCCAGGCGATCTACGGCTGGCGCGGCGCCTCCGTGGCCAACCTCGACGACTTCCCCGAGCACTTCGCCCACCCCGACGGCAGCCCCGCCACCCGCCAGTCGCTCAGCGAGAACCGCCGCAGCGGCGGCCGCCTCCTCGACCTCGCCAACGGCCTCGCGGAACCGCTGCGTGCCATGCACGCGGGCGTGGAGGCCCTGCGTCCCGCGCCCGGCGCCGAGCGCGACGGCCTGGTGCGCTGCGCGCTGCTGCGCACCCACGCCGAGGAGATCGACTGGCTCGCCGAGTCCATCGCCCATCTCGTCCGCACCGGGAAGGCGCCCGGCGAGATCGCCGTCCTGTGCCGCACCGCCACCGACTTCGCCGAGATCCAGGGCGCCCTCGTCGCCCGTGACCTCCCCGTCGAGGTGGTCGGCCTCTCCGGGCTGCTCCACCTGCCCGAGGTGGCCGACCTCGTCGCCGTCTGCGAGGTCCTCCAGGACCCGGGGGCCAACGCCTCCCTGGTCCGGCTGCTCACCGGCCCGCGCTGGCGGATCGGCCCGCGCGACCTCGCCCTCCTCGGCCGCCGCGCGCGGCTGCTCGTGTCCCACGCGCGCGTGAGCGCCGCCGAGGACCCGGACCGCCGGCTCGCCGCCGCCGTCGAGGGGGTCGACCCGGCCGAGGTGATATCGCTCGCGGACGCCCTGGACACCTTCCTGGAGACCCCCGTCGAGACACCGGGGGACGACGACGGGCTGCCCTTCTCGCCGGACGCGCGCGTGCGGTTCGCCCGCCTCGCCGCCGAACTGCGCGACCTGCGCCGCTCGCTGGCCGACCCGCTGATGGACGTCCTGCACCGGGTCCTCGCCGTCACCGGTCTGGAGGTCGAGCTGTCCGCGTCACCGCACGCGCTGGCCGCCCGGCGCCGCGAGACCCTGTCGAACTTCCTGGACGTCGCGGCCTCCTTCGCCGCCGGTGACGGCGAGGCGAGTCTGCTGGCCTTCCTCGGCTTCCTGCGCACCGCCGCGCAGTACGAGAAGGGCCTGGACAACGCCCTGCCCGGCGGCGAGAACACCGTCAAGGTGCTCACCGCGCACAAGTCCAAGGGCCTGGAGTGGGACGTCGTCGCCGTGCCCGGCCTCGTCAACGGCACCTTCCCCAGCAGTCAGGGCCGCGAGAAGTGGACTGCCCAGGGCAAGGTCCTGCCGCACGCCCTGCGCGGTGACGCCGACACCCTGCCCGACATCGGCTCCTGGGACGCCCGGGGCATCAAGGCCTTCCATGAGGCCATGAAGGACCACCAGCACACCGAGGAACTCCGCCTCGGCTATGTGACCTTCACCCGCCCCCGCAGCCTCCTGCTCGGCTCCGGCCACTGGTGGGGGCCCTCCCAGAAGCGCCCCCGTGGGCCCTCCGACTTCCTGCACGCCCTGTACGAGCACTGCGCGGCCGGCCACGGCGAGATCGAGGCCTGGGCCGAGGAACCGGCGGAAGGCGAGGAGAACCCGGCCCTGACCGAGGCGTCGGCCGACCACGCCTGGCCGCTCCCGCTGGACGAGACGGCCC
This sequence comes from Streptomyces sp. NPDC007084, assembly GCF_040703595.1. Lineage (NCBI taxonomy): Bacteria > Bacillati > Actinomycetota > Actinomycetes > Kitasatosporales > Streptomycetaceae > Streptomyces > Streptomyces sp. NPDC007084. The sequence goes on along the minus strand of NZ_JBEYFY010000004.1, from coordinate 61,509 downwards.
TCGCCAGGCGCCGCGCGGCGGCCGAGACCGTCCTCGCCCACCTGGAGCGGGTCGCCTCCCACGACGCCGCGCACCCCGGAACCGCAGGGCACCGCCCGCCGGCCGCTCACGACCCGGCCTCGTACGACGACCCGGAGTGGCCGCCCCCGCCCGAGGACGAGGAGCCCGAACCGTTCGCCTACGGGGAGGGCGGTTTTCCCGAGGACGACTATCCGGAGGGCGGCCTTTCTGAGGACGTCGATCAGGACGCCGGCCTCCCCGGGGGGCCCTTCCCCGAGGGACCCTTCTCCGAGGGACCCTTCTCCGGAAGGGGCGGCGACCCGGACTGGGAATCCTGGACGACGACCCGCCCCGGCGACCGTCCAGCCGACCGCCCCGCCGAGCACCGATCGGGCCGCCCGGCCGACCACGGACCAGGCCGCGCCGACGAGCACGGTCCGGCCCGCCCGACCGTCCCGCACCAGGGCCACGCCCCCTCCGAGGACGCCCGCCGGGATCCCGAGGACGCCCGTCGGCATCCCGAGGGCGAGGAGACTGGCACCGAGCGCCTCACCCCCGAGGAGGCCCGCACCCTCGCCTCCTGGGACCGCGACCTGGACGCGCTCACCGGGGAGCTTCTGCGGGCCCGCGCGGCCGTCACCGACGTCCCCCTGCCCGCCTCGCTCACCGCCTCCCAGGTGCTGAGCCTCGCCGCCGACCCGGACGCGTTCGCGCGGGAACTCGCCCGCCCCATGCCACGCCCCCCGCAGCCCGCCGCACGCCGGGGCACCCGCTTCCACGCCTGGGTCGAGTCACGCTTCGAAGAACTGCGGCTGCCCATGCTGGAACCCGAGGACCTGCCCGGCAGCGACGCCGAGATCGCCGACGAACGCGACCTGGAGGCCCTGAAGGACGCCTTCGAGCGCACTCCCTACGCCCACCGCACCCCGTACCGCGTGGAGACGCCCTTCCAGCTCGCCATCGCGGGGCGCGTGGTGCGCGGGCGCATCGACGCGGTCTACAAGGAAGGCGAGGGCGACGAGACGACGTACGAGATCGTCGACTGGAAGACCAGCCGCGAGCGCGCCGGAGACCCCCTCCAGCTCGCGGTCTACCGCCTCGCCTGGGCCGAGCGGCAGGGCGTCCCCGTGGAATCCGTCACGGCCACCTTCGTGTACGTGCGCGGCGGCGACATCGTCCGCCCGGACGGCCTCCCGGACCGAGCCGCGCTGGAGCGGCTGCTCACCGAGGACCCGGCGGGCCCGGCGGACGGCGGCCCCGGGGATCCGCCGGACGAATCCGCCTCCGTGGGCCGCTAGGCTCGTGAGCATGAGCAAGCCCGTTGACGACGCCGTCAGCACCGTCCGTACGTACATCGAGACCCACCGCACCGCCTTCCTCGACGACCTCACGGAATGGCTGCGCATCCCCTCGGTCTCGGCCCGGCCCGACCACGCGGCGGACGTGGCACGCAGCGCCGACTGGCTCGCCGCGAAACTCAAGGACACCGGCTTCCCGACCAGCGAGGTCTGGCCCACCCCGGGCGCGCCGGCCGTCTTCGCCGAGTGGCCCTCCGACGACCCCGACGCCCCCACCGTCCTCGTCTACGGACACCACGACGTCCAGCCCGCCGCCCGGGAGGACGGCTGGGACACCGACCCCTTCGAACCGGTGATCCGCGGAAACCGCCTCCACGCGCGCGGGGCCGCGGACGACAAGGGGCAGGTGTTCTTCCACACACTCGGCGTCCGCGCCCACCTCGCCGCCACCGGCCGCACCGCGCCCGCCGTACACCTCAAGCTGCTTGTCGAGGGCGAGGAGGAATCCGGCTCCCCGCACTTCCGCGCACTCGTCGAGGAGCACGCGCAGCGCCTCGCCGCCGACGCCGTGATCGTCTCCGACACCGGCATGTGGTCCGAGGACACCCCCACGGTCTGCACCGGCATGCGCGGCCTCGCCGAATGCGAGATCGAACTGCGCGGGCCCGGCCAGGACATCCACTCCGGATCGTTCGGCGGCGCCGTGCCCAACCCGGCGACCGCCGCCGCCCGCCTGGTCGCCGCCCTGCACGACGAGCACGCGCGCGTGGCCGTCCCCGGCTTCTACGACGGCGTCACCGAACTCACCGACCGCGAGCGCGAACTCTTCGCCGAACTGCCCTTCGACGAGGAGCGGTGGCTGCGCACCGCCAAGTCGACGGCCACCCACGGAGAAGCCGGTCACACCACCCTGGAGCGCATCTGGGCCCGCCCGACCGCCGAGGTCAACGGCATCGGCGGCGGCTACCAGGGACCCGGCAGCAAGACGATCATCCCGTCCTCCGCCCTGGTGAAGCTCTCCTTCCGGCTGGTCGCGGGACAGGACCCCGACCACATCGAGAAGGCGGTCCGCGCCTGGGCGGCCGGTCAGGTGCCCGACGGCATCCGGTACGAGATCACCTTCGGCCCGGCCACCCGCCCGTGCCTGACCCCGCTCGACCACCCCGCCCTGCGGTCCGTCGTACGCGCCATGGGCCGCGCCTTCGAACAGCCGGTCCGCTACACCCGGGAAGGCGGCTCCGGACCGGCCGCCGACCTCCAGGAGGTCCTGGACGCCCCGGTGCTCTTCCTGGGCATCTCCGTCCCCTCCGACGGCTGGCACGCGCCCAACGAGAAGGTCGAACTCGACCTCCTCATGAAGGGCGTCGAGACGGCCGCCCACCTCTGGGGCGACCTGGCCGAGAACTGGCGCGAGCAATAGTGAACAAGCCGATCCCCACCCTCAGGGGCGCTCCGGACGCCCGCCCCGCTCGACCGCCCGCCGAAATAACCGTTCCACCGGGGGAGTTGGAAGCACCCGTGACCACCTGGACCGACCACAGCGCCGACCGTCCCATCTCGCTCACCGCGCCGAGCGGCATCGACCGCGCCGCCCACCACCGGCTCGACGAGGCCTGGCTCGCGGCGGCCTGGAGCCACCCCACCACCCGCGTCTTCGTGGTCTCCGGCGGTCAGGTGCTCATCGACGAGACGGCCGACGGCAGCACCGAACTCCTGATGACGCCGTCCTTCGAGGCGCCCCTCACCGAGGCGCACCGCTACTTCCTGGGCACGGACGACGACGGGGTGAGCTACTTCGCGCTCCAGAAGGACGCGCTGCCCGGCCGTATGGACCAGTCCGCGCGCCCCGCCGGGCTGCGCGAGGCCGGCCTGCTGCTCTCGCCGCGCGACGCCGGGCTGATGGTCCACGCGGTCGCCCTGGAGAACTGGCAGCGACTGCACCGCTTCTGCTCCCGCTGCGGCGAGCGCACGGTCATCGCCGCCGCCGGACACATCCGCCGCTGCCCCGCCTGCGGCGCCGAGCACTACCCGCGCACCGACCCCGCGGTGATCATGGCCGTCACGGACGACGAGGACCGCATCCTGCTCGGCCGCCAGGTGCACTGGCCCGAGGGCCGCTTCTCCACGCTCGCGGGCTTCGTCGAGCCGGGCGAGTCGATCGAGCAGTCCGTGCGCCGCGAGGTCTTCGAGGAGGCGGGCATCACGGTCGGCGACGTCCAGTACGTCGCCAGCCAGCCCTGGCCGTTCCCCTCCAGCCTCATGCTGGGCTTCCTCGCGCGTGCCACCTCGTCGGAGATCAACGTCGACGGCGAGGAGATCGAGGAGGCCCGCTGGTTCTCCCGGGAAGACCTGCGGGCCGCCTTCGAGTCCGGAGAGGTCCTGCCTCCCTACGGAATCTCGATCGCGGCCCGCCTGATCGAACTCTGGTACGGCAAGCCCCTGCCGACGCGGGGGACCGCCGTCTGACGTCGCTCAGACGCCGATCTTCTGCTTGACCTGGGCCAGCGAGGGGTTCGTCAGCGTCGAACCGTCCGGGAAGAGAACGGTGGGGACCGTCTGGTTCCCGCCGTTCGCCTTCTCCACGAACGCCGCGGACTCCGGGTCCTGCTCGATGTTGATCTCGTTGTACGTGATGCCCTCGCGGTCCATCTGGCTCTTCAGCCGACGGCAGTAACCGCACCACGTGGTGCTGTACATCGTCACAGTGCCCTGCATGTCCAACGGCTCCTTCACGACTGGGGTGCGTGCTCGCTGCCAGTGGAACGCTGACGCCCCGGCCGCCATTCCCGCCGGGGGTATCCGCACGCGTCCCACGTGGGTTCCGCACACGGCTCCGGTCTGGGCCCGTCCGCCGGACGGCCGCCCGGAACGTGACGCCTGCCGCATTCGTACGACCGCGGGCGCCTCCCTGTGGACAACCGGCTCACCCGCCACTGGAGACCTGGCAGCATGGCGGGGTGACAGCAGCAACGCACTCCACCCTCTTCCCGCAGGTTCCGGACACGGCCGACGCGGTGCTCGACGGGCTCGACCCCGAGCAGCGCGAGGTCGCCACCGCCCTGCACGGTCCGGTGTGCGTCCTGGCGGGCGCCGGCACCGGCAAGACGCGGGCCATCACCCACCGCATCGCCTACGGGGTGCGGGCCGGGATCCTCCAGCCCTCCAGCGTGCTCGCCGTCACCTTCACCAACCGCGCCGCCGGCGAGATGCGCGGCCGGCTGCGCCAGCTCGGCGCCGGGGGAGTGCAGGCGCGGACGTTCCACTCGGCCGCGCTGCGCCAGCTCCAGTACTTCTGGCCGAAGGCGGTCGGCGGCGGTCTGCCCCGGCTCGTGGACCGCAAGATCCAGCTCGTGGCGGACGCGGCGGCCGCCTGCCGCATCCGCCTCGACCGGGGCGAGCTGCGGGACGTCACGGGCGAGATCGAGTGGTCCAAGGTCACCCAGACCATCCCCGCCGACTACGCGGCGGCCGCCGCCAAGGCCGGCCGCGAGGCCCCCAGGGACCCGGCCGAGATCGCCCAGATCTACTCCGCCTACGAGGACCTCAAGCGCGACCGCGCGGTCATCGACTTCGAGGACGTGCTGCTGCTGACGGTCGCCGTCCTGCAAGACCGCCACGACATCGCGGAACAGGTCCGCTCCCAGTACCAGCACTTCGTCGTCGACGAGTACCAGGACGTCAGCCCCCTCCAGCAGCGGCTCCTGGAGCTGTGGCTCGGCGAGCGGGACAGCCTCTGTGTGGTCGGCGACGCCAGCCAGACGATCTACTCGTTCACCGGTGCAACTCCGGACCACCTCCTCGACTTCCGCGTCCGTCACCCCTCGGCCACCGTCGTCAAACTCGTCCGCGACTACCGCTCCTCACCGCAGGTCGTCCACCTCGCCAACGGCCTGCTCTCCCAGGCCCGCGGCCGGGCCGCCGAGCACCGCCTCGAACTGGTCTCCCAGCGCCCCCCGGGCGCCGAGCCCGTCTACGCCGAGTACACGGACGAGCCCGCCGAGGCCGAGGGCGCCGCCCGCCGGATCCGCGACCTCATCGCCTCGGGTGTCCCCGCCGCCGAGATCGCCGTCCTGTTCCGGACGAACTCCCAGTCCGAGACCTACGAACAGGCCCTCGCCGACGCCGGTGTGCCCTACCAGCTCCGGGGCGCCGAGCGGTTCTTCGACCGTCCCGAAGTGCGCAAAGCGGGATCGGCCCTGCGCGCCGCCGCCCGCTTCGGCGGCAACGACGCCCTGCTCGACGACGCCGACGACCTGCCCTCCCAGGTGCGCGCGGTGCTCTCCGGGGAGGGCTGGACCAGCCGCCCCCCGGCCGGGTCCGGCGCGGTCAGAGAGCGCTGGGAGTCGCTGGCCGCCCTGGTGAACCTCGCGCAGGACTTCGCGACCGCCAAGCCCGGCGCGACCCTCGCCGACCTGGTGGCCGAGCTGGACGAGCGGGCGAACGCCCAGCACGCCCCGACCGTCCAGGGCGTCACCCTCGCCTCCCTCCACTCCGCCAAGGGACTGGAGTGGGACGTGGTCTTCCTCGTCGGGGTCGCCGAGGGCATGATGCCGATCACCTATGCAAAGACCGACGAACAGATCGAGGAGGAGCGCCGCCTCCTGTACGTCGGGGTCACCCGGGCCCGCGAGCACCTCTTCGTGTCCTGGGCGCTGGCCCGCTCACCCGGCGGCCGTGCGGGCCGGCGCCCCAGCCGGTTCCTCGACGGCCTGCGCCCCGGCTCCGTCACCACGGCAGGGCGGGGCGGTGGCGGAGGCGCCGGAGGCATCGAGCGCGGCGTCCGGGGCGGGGCGGCCACCGCCGTGGGCCGCAGAAGCCGGACGCCCGCGCGCTGCCGGGTCTGCGGCCGGACCCTGACCGACGCCGGCGAGATGAAGCTGATGCGCTGCGAGGGCTGCCCCTCCGACATGGACGAGGGTCTCTACGAGAGGCTGCGCGAGTGGCGGGCGGTGCAGGCGGAGCGCAGCGGCCAGCCGGCCTTCTGCGTCTTCACCGACAAGACCCTGATGGCGATCGCGGAGACCGCCCCGGACGACGCGGGAGAACTTGCCCGCATCCCCGGCGTGGGAGTGCGCAAGCTCAACCGCTTCGGGGCCGATGTTCTGGCCATCTGCGCAGGTCGAGAGGTTGGAGAAGAGCACGATGGTGACTGATTCAAACTCGTCGAAAAAATAGTTTGCGCATGCCCCGGCAATCCCCATAGGTTCTTAACCACGGAAGCAGCGGCCTTCTCCGAGGCCCTGGTTCCGTGCTGTACTTAACAACCGTCGGGTCGGCTCACGCCGATCCCCCAAGACGCCGAGAGGAGGCGATTCCAGTGATCAGCATCAACACCAGCTTCATTCAGTCCGTGAAAATGACCGATCCCTCGACCGTCGTCTCCACCTGCTCGCTCGGTGTCTCGAACCTGGGCACCGGTCTGTCCGGCATTCGTGTCGTCCGGCCGGCGTCCTCCGTGTCTCTCGCGGGTCTTCCTGTCCGTGAGCGCAATGAGCGACCGACGCAGGCACTGGAAGCGGCAGTAGTGGCTGAGGCGCACGCCTATGCCTTTGCGGCAGCCGGTGCCGGATCCCTGAAGCAGACGCAGCAGCACCACACGATGTGGGCCTTCCGTGGGCCTGAACCCTGGAGTGATCCAGCCTGATTCGATCAGGCCGGCGCCTTCAGGGCCGCGGAACCCCACCCGGGATCCGCGGCCCTTCTGTTTGTCCCCGACCAGGGACGACAGAGCGAAAGGGGCCTCGGGACAGAAAAGAACCCGGTACCAGCCGCCAACCGGCCGACCCGGCCGGCACGACCAGACGAGGAAAACCAACCGTGCAACTCGAAGCGCGCGCCCCGTCCGTACCGCCTTCCGAGACGATCCCCCCGCCCGGCCCCACGGAGGACTCCACCTTGATCCCCCTCACCGCGCTCACCGCGCTCGACGACGCCATCGAGAACCTCGGCGTACCCGTCCCCTGCCGTTCCTACGACCCGGAGGTCTTCTTCGCCGAGTCGCCGGCCGACGTCGAGTACGCCAAGTCCCTCTGCCGCACCTGCCCGCTGATGGAGGCCTGCCTCGCCGGCGCCAAGGAGCGGCGTGAGCCCTGGGGCGTCTGGGGTGGCGAGCTGTTCGTCCAAGGTGTCGTCGTGGCCCGCAAGCGGCCGCGTGGCCGCCCGCGCAAGAACCCGGTCGCGGCATGAACATCCGAGGAACGATCGACCGCCCCCTGACGCACGACCCCAAGAAACAGGCCCCGATGAAGCCGTCCACGAGCGAGCCCGCCGGCTCCGCGATCCCAGACTTCACCTCCCATGGCGCGAACGACTCGCGTCAGAACAGGACCCGAGAAATGCAACTCATCCCAGAAGCCCTGGCTCGTGCGCATATGCACGAGCAACTGCACCAGGCCGAGCGGGAACGCCGGGCCGTGCGCCTCGCGACCGCTCGCCGCATGCAGCGCCGGGCCGAGCGCGCTTCGCTGCGCGCCCGCCGTGCGCTGGCCATGGCGGTCATGCAGTAGTCGACCCCGGTCGCTCTGACACCGCGGCAGTTGCAGCCACATCCCTATCCCCACGGGGGCCGGTCCGCTCGGACCGGCCCCCGCGGTGCGTTGTGCGGGGCGATCGACGGACGCCGGGGATATCGTCGCCGGGTGGCGAGTCTTCCCGGGGACAGTGACAGCAGGGGCTCCGCACCGCGGTCCGAGGCGGGCGAGACCCGGAGCGACGCGGTCCGGACCCGGAGCGAGGCGGGCGGGACGCGGAGGATCATGTGCGCGCGCTGCGGTATCCCGGCCGACGGACCACCGCCTACCTGGACCTGCTCCGTCGAGAACGGCGACCGCCACTACTTCTGCGACACCTGCTCCCGCGACAACCTCAGGGCCATCGAGGGTCGCCTCGACTCGCCCTGGTGGTAGCCCGGCCGGCTCACGCCCCGGCGGCGGGCAACTCCTCGTCCAGCTCCGCGCCGGACGCTTTTCCCTTTCCCTCGTCGGCGCCCACCGTGCCCACCGCGCCTTCCGCCTGATCCAGGTCCCCTGTGTCCTCCGCGTCCTCCGCGTTTTCCGCGTCCGCGAGGTCCTCGTCCGTCGGCACGAACCCCGGGAGCCATTCCTCCAGTTCGTCCCGCAGCCGGACGGTCGCGCCGAGCTGACACAGGACGCCGATGGTGCTGAGGGTCACGCGGTGTATCAGGAGGTACGACGGCGGCAGGTTCAACTGCCGCCCCAACTGGTGGGCGGGGGAGCGCGGATCGGCGATCCGGGCTGCCTGGTTGCGCATCCAGCTCCGGGTGAAGGTGAACTCCTCGACCCGGGCCGGTTCGATGATCGGCACCAAGTAGTCAAGGACCGCGTCCGGTTCGAGGTCTATCGACTCCTTGACGAAGCCCTCCTCGCGGAGCATGTCGTAGACCGACTCGGCGTCACCGTCCAATGTCATCCGCAGGGAGTCGCCGATCGTCTGCGGCAGGCCGCCGGGCAGCCGGTCCACCGTGCCGAAGTCCAGGACGCCCAGCCGCCAGCCGCTCTCCTCGTCCGGCAGCAGACGGAAATTGCCCGGATGCGGATCGGCGTGCAGCAGTCCGGTGCGGGCGGGGCCGGAGAAGAGGAAGCGGGCCAGCAACTGGCCGGCGCGGTCGCGCTGCTCCTCGGTGCCGTCACTGATCACCTCGGACAGGGGCACCCCGTCGATCCACTCGGTCACCAGGACCTGCTCGCACTGGTGGACCACCGCCGGCACCAGGACGTCCGGATCGTCCGCGAACTCCTCCGCGTGCGCCGCCTGGGCCTGCGCCTCCAGGCCGTAGTCCAGCTCCTCGGAGACCCGGTCGCGCAGCTCCGCGATCAGCGGCTTGATGTCCATGCCGGGAATCAGCGGCCCGAGCAGCCGGGCGAAGCGGCTGAGCTGGGTCAGATCGGAGAGCAGCGCGTCACCCGCGCCCGGGTACTGCACCTTGACGGCGACCTCGCGCCCGTCGTGCCACACCGCCCGGTGTACCTGCCCGATCGAGGCCGCCGCGGACGGCTTGTCCTCGAACTCCAGGAACAGCTCGCCCCACTCCGCCCCGAGCCGCTCCTCCAGAACGGAGTGGACCGTGCGCGTCGGCATCGGGGGCGCCGCCTCCTGGAGCTTCGTCAGCGCCGCCCGGTAGGGACCCGCGACCTCCTCCGGGAGTGCCGACTCGAAGACGGACAGCGCCTGCCCGAACTTCATCGCGCCGCCCTTCAGCTCCCCGAGCACCTTGAAGAGCTGCTCGGCCGTGCGCTGCTGCAGCTCGCGGCCCACCAGCTCCGCGGACGCCCCGCCGATGCGCTTGCCGAGCCCCCAGGTCGCACGCCCGGCGAAGCCGAGCGGCAGCGCGGCGAGTTTGGCAGTACGGGTCACTGCCTTCCGGGGAAGATCAGACATGCGCCCTCCAGGTCCCAGCAAGCCCTGCCGCGTGCGACTGTTGCTCCCCCATTGTCGCGTGCCGCTTCTCGTCCTCGGAGGCCCGCTCCCGTTTTGTTTTCCCGGCGGCTCCACAGGGGCAGCCGGGATGGGCCAGGACCGGCTTCGCGTGCCAGGCGCAGCCCGGCAGGGACGCCTCCCAGCGGACCCCGCCGGCAGAAGGCGCATCCCCGTCCAGGAAGGCGAGCGCATGACTGGCGGCGAGTCCGGCGACCGCCGAGGCCAGGGCCAGATCGCACGGCGGCACCCGGCGCTGCCTCCCGGAGCGCCACTGCGCGACCAGCCGTGGCCAGGTCGGGTCCCGGTCGGCCCGCGTCTGGTCCAGACAGCCCGCGCAGCCGGTGTCGCCGGGAAGGACCAGGGGGCCCACGACTCCGGTCGCCTCGACGACCCCGGCGTACAGATGGGGTGTCCCCGAGGTGATCAGGGGCTCGGCGGACACCGGGTCGGGCGCGTGCACGGCGAGACCGTCCCGGGGAGCGAGGACCACCAGGTCCAGCCCGCGGGCCGCTTCCCCCTCCTTCCCTTTGGCCGATGACCGGGGTGGACGGTCCGGGGCCGCCGCGCGGACCGCCCGCCGGGCCGCGGACTCACGGCGCTCACCGACCGAGTCGACCGGCAGCCCGCCCGGCGCGACGTCCCAGGGCTCGACCCGGCCCAGGTCACGCACCTCCACCTCGCCCACACCCGCGCCCGCGAGCAGCGAGGCGAGGACGGCCCCCACCCGGCCGGCGCCGCGCACCTGGACCCGCAGGGCGCGGCGGGCGGCGAGGCGCTCGACGGCCCCCGCCGGCTCCGGGGCCACCAGGGAGAGGGAGCCGAGATCGGGCCGCATCCGCTCCATGACCGCCTTCTTCTCCCGCAGCGCCGCCGCGGCGGGGCCGCCGCCGGTCGCGTCGTCCAGCAGCCCCGACGCGGCCAGCCGGTCCACCAGACCGTCGACATGGCCTTCCGGCAAACCCATCTCACGCCCCTGCTCGCGCAGCAGCGGCATCCCGCGTGTCCCGTCGAGCAGGTCGAGGAAGCTGCCGGTCGCCGTGTCCATCGGGCCCAGCACCATCGCGTGCGCCGGTGCCATGCCGAACTGCACCGTGTTGAGATCCCGCCAGGCGCGCCGCAGCGCGGGCTTCACGATCGGATGCATGACCTACCCCCGTAGACCTAGTACGTCCCCGAATGTCCGCCGTGCTCCCGCAGCGCGGACCGAATGCCAGCATGGCCGTCCCGCCCCGGACCCCGCCGAAAGTTGTCCACAGGCGGCATCGTTCGTCATACAAATCAAACGCCGGGGGCGCGGATCGGCACCGAACCGTCCCGGGGACGGGACTTCCCCCCTGCCCAGCGGGTAACGTCGGGGCGTGCCCGCCGACCCACTGCACCGCGCCGCAAAACCACAGCGCAGCACGACGAGCCCGCCGCCGAGCGGTTCGGGGGCGAGCCCGATCGAGGTCCGCAGGAGCGCCCGCCGGCGCAGAACGGTTTCCGCGTACCGCGAGGGCGATCGCACCGTCGTGCTCATCCCCGCCCGGATGTCCGAGGCGGAGGAACAACGCTGGGTGACCGTCATGCTGGACAAGCTGGCCGCCCAGGAGAGCAAACGGGTGCTCGGCGACGCCGAGCTGTCGGAACGCGCCGAGCGGCTGTCGGCCCAGTACTTCGAGGGCCGCGCACGCCCGTCGTCCGTCCGCTGGGTCACCAACCAGAACACCCGCTGGGGCTCGTGCACCCCCTCCGAGGGCAGCATCCGGCTGTCCCACCGGCTCCAGGGCATGCCCGAGTACGTCGTCGACTACGTCCTGCTGCACGAACTCGCCCACCTGCTCGTCCCCGGTCACGGCCCGCGTTTCTGGCGCCTTCTGGAGGCCTATCCGCGGACCGAGCGGGCGCGCGGCTACCTCGAAGGCGTGGTCGCCGCCGACCGGCTGCCCCGGCTGCCCGCCGCGAACGACGAGTAGGGCGTACCCGCCCGGCCGCCGTGGCCCGGGGCGTGCCCCGGCGCGGAGGCGATTGTGTACCGGGTCTGTACCGGCTGAGCCCGGTCCCGGATTTTGCCGTTAGCCTGACGCGACGCACTTGTATTCGGGATGGGGGACGGTCGTTACGCATGGCCAGGGAATTCCAACGCGGCCACAAGGCCAAGATCAGTGACCTCACCGCGGGCACCGATCTGTACGTGGGTGTGCAGATCACCGGTCCCGGGCTGACCTTCGACATCAGTTGCTTCGGCCTCGACGCCAACGAGCAACTGTCCGACGACCGGTACTTCGTCTTCTTCAACCAGCCGAAGTCCCCCGAGGAGTCCATCCAGCTCCTCGGCGCCCAATCGGGTGACACCGAGTCCTTCCGCGTGACGCTCGACCGGATTCCGGCCCACATCCAGAAGCTGTCGTTCACCGCGACCATCGACGGCGCCGGACAGATGTCGCAGATCGCCCCCGGTTACCTGCGGATCGTCGCGGGCGGCGAGGAGGTGGCCCGGTACGCGTTCAGCGGCGCCGAGTTCTCCACCGAGCGCGCCGTGATGCTGGGCGACTTCTACCTGAAGGACGTCTGGCGGTTCGCCGCCGTCGGGCAGGGTTTCGACGGCGGCCTCGAAGCGCTGCTGAAGAACTTCGGCGGCGAGGTCGCCGAGGAGGAGCCCGCCGCGCCCCCGGCCCAGCCGCAGCCGCAGCCGGGCGCCGCGCCGTCCTTCGCCCCGCCGGCCTTCGGCGCCCCGGCGCCCGGCCCGGCTCCCGCGCAGGGATTCGCGCCGCCGCCCGGCACCACCCCGCCGGCCCCGGCTCCCACGCCCTCCGTGCACGCCGCGCCGACCATCGTGGCGCCGCTGCACACCCCGCCGGGCGGCGCGCCGGTCCCGCCGCCGGGCCCCGCCCCGTACGCGCAGCCCCCCGGCCCTCCCGGTCCGCCCGGCCCGCCGCCTGGTTACGGCCAGCAGGCGCCGACCGCACCTCCCGGTTACGGCCAGCAGGCGCCTCCCGTGCCTCCCGGGTACGGCCAGCAGCCCCCGTCGGCATCCCCCGGCTACGGCCGGCAGCCGCAGTACGGGCAGGTCCCCGGGCAGCCCGGCGCACCCTCCCCCTACGGCGCTCCCCAGGGATCTCCGCAGGCCGGAGCCGGTGTCGCCGCCGCTCTCAGCGTCTTCAAGGAGACGCCGACCGGGCAGCGCTGGACCCCGCAGAACAAGAAGCTCATCCGCGTCGACCTCGGCGTCGGCGGCCAGCCCGTCCTGGCCCGCCAGGGGAGCATGGTGCTCTACCAGGGCAAGGTCGACTTCAGCTACAAGGGCGCCGGATTCGCCGGGCGGCTCGTGGGCAACGCGACCGGCCAGGAGATGCAGCTCATGCGCTGCACCGGCCAGGGCCAGGTGTTCTTCGCCGAGAACGCCACCCACGTACACCCGATCGAACTCCAGGGTGACGCCATCTGCGTCTCCGCGGAGAGCGTCCTCGCCTTCGACGAGTCCCTCCAGTACGAGGTCCGGCGCATCGAGGGTCACGGCATCCCCGGCGGCGCGCTGTTCACCATGCAGTTCCAGGGGACCGGCACCATCGTCGTCAAGACGCACGGCGCGCCCGTCGTCCTGCCGGTCACCCCCACGACGTTCGCCGACTGCAACGCCGTCGTCGCCTGGTCGGCCGCCGCGCAGGTGATCGTCTCCAGCCAGGTGCGGACACGCCGCAACGCCTACCCCGGCGACACCGGCGAGAGCGTGAACCTCCAGTTCCGCGCCGCGCCCGGCAGTTTCGTCGTCGTCCAGCCGTACGAGGTCTGAGGGAGCCCGTCATGAACCAGCCACTCGCGGGCTTCGCCCCTGCACCCGTCACCGCGCGCATGGAGAACCACGGCAACCACATGCTGAAGGTCGCCATGCAGAGCGGAAGCGACCTCTACGCGCGCGTGGGCTCGATGGTCGCCTACGAAGGGTTCGTCCAGTACGAGCCCAACCCGTCGGCCGTACGCCAGATCGCGCGCGACTGGATCACCGGCGAGGGCGCGCCCCTCATGAAGTGCTCCGGCGACGGCCTGCTCTACCTGGCCGACTACGGGGCGGACGTCGTCGTCATCAACCTCAACGGCGACGCGATCTCCGTCAACGCCACCAACCTCCTCGCCTTCGACGCGCACCTCACCTGGGGCGTCGAACGGGTGAAGGGGCTCGCCAAGTTCGCCGGACAAGGTCTGTGGAACACCAAGATCTCCGGTCAGGGCTGGGTCGCGCTGACCTCCCGGGGCAAGCCCATCGTCGTCGACTGCGGCGGCGGCGAGGACGAGACGTACGTCGACCCGGACGCGCTCGTCGCGTGGTCCCCGAACCTCAAGGTGAAGGGCAAGCGCAGCTTCAAGGCACAGTCGCTGATCGGCCGCGGCAGCGGTGAGGCCTACCAGATGGCGTTCTCCGGGACGGGCATCGTCGTCGTCCAGCCCAGCGAGGACAGCACCGACCGCCTCCGAGTCCGGGGCTGAGGGGGAGCAGGACACCATGCAGAGCCCGATTTTCGGCTACAACGACCAGCAGACCCAGGACCGCTACAGCCTGCAGAACCCGCAGATGCTGCGCGTCGTCCTGGAGGGACACGACGACATCCTCGCCCGCAAGGGCACCATGGTCGCCTACCAGGGACTCGTCGAGTTCGACGCCGAGTACCAGAACAGCAGCCAGCACCGTGCGCGGGCGTACACCGGTGAGGGCCTCGACCTGATGCGCTGCCACGGGCAGGGCACGGTCTACTTCGCCAACCTCGCCCAGCACGTGCACGTCGTCGACGTGGACCACGACGGCCTCACCGTCGACAGCAGCTACGTGCTGGCGATGGACTCCGCGCTGCACCACGAGGTCATCGCCGTGGACAGCCAGTACGGCATCTCCGGCTCCGGCAAGTACCAGCTCAACATCACGGGCCGCGGCAAGGTCGCGCTGATGACCTCCGGCGCGCCCCTGATGATGCACGTCACCCCGGACCGGTACGTGAACTGCGACGCCGACGCGATCGTGGCGTGGTCCACCGGCCTGCGCGTGCAGATGCAGGCCCAGACGCACTCCTCCGGCGTGTGGCGGCGCCGCGGCAACACCGGTGAGGGCTGGGAACTCAGCTTCATGGGCAACGGGTACGCGCTCGTCCAGCCCAGTGAACTGCTGCCGCCGCAGAACGCGGCGATCGGCCAGGGACTGCGCGCCCAGTACGGCATGGGCCAGCACGGTTCCCACGCGCAGAACCAGGGCAACGCCTGGAGCTGACCGGACGCCGGTCAGGGCCGGGAACGTGAACGATGAACGCGAGCGATGTAAGGGGCGACCACCAGGAGTGGTCGCCCCTTACATCGTTCACAGCCGGGCCCGGGCCGCCTCCAGGAGCCGTACGACCGACGCGTCGGCCACCTCGGGGACCTCGTCGTACGCGAACCAGCGCAGGTCAAGGGACTCGTCGCTGATGGCCTCGACCGCCTCGGACGGCGCTACGGCGACGTACTGGACGTCCAGATGCCAGTGGCACGGCGCCGGGATGGCGTGCCGGTCCAGCCTGACCGGGCCGCCGGGCGCCAGCGTCAGACCCGGGATGCCGGACTCCTCGGTCGCCTCACGCAGGGCGGCGGCGGCCAGCGTCGGGTCACCCGGCTCGCAGTGCCCGCCCATCTGCAGCCACATCCGGAGCTTGCGGTGCAGCGTCAGCAGCACCCGGCCCCGCTCGGGGTCGACCACCAGGGCGCTCGCCGTGATGTGCCCGGCCTGGCAGGACTTCCACATGCCGTCCGGGTGCTCGGACAGATGCGCCAGATAGCCCTGGCGCAGCTCTTCCTGGTCCTCGTAACCCTTCAGCACGAGGACCGCGTCGTCGTACAGGCTCACTCGGTGCCGTCACCCGGCGTGTCGTCGTCCTTGGCGTCGGCCGCCTCCGGGGAGCCCTTGCCGCCCTTCGTCAGGTCCGGGGCGCCGGCCGAGCCGGACGCGGCCTCGCCGAGCATCTTGTCCAGCTCGGAGAAGTCGAGCTGCTCACGGTGCACGAAGCCGTCCGGGTCGTCCAGGTCGGACGCCGTGGGCAGCATGTCCGGGTGGGCCCACAGACCGTCCCGGCCGTCCACACCGCGCGCGTCGGTGAGCGAGGCCCACAGGCGCGAGGCGTCCCGCAGCCGGCGCGGACGCAGCTCCAGGCCGATCAGCGTGGCGAACGTCTGCTCGGCGGGGCCGCCCGTGGCGCGGCGGCGGCGCAGCGTCTCACGCAGCGCGTCGGCCGACGACAGGCGCGGCTTGGCCGCCGCGTGCACGACCGCGTCGACCCAGCCCTCGACCAGCGCGAGCGCCGTCTCCAGACGGGCCAGCGCGGCCTTCTGCTCCGGCGTGTCCTCCGGCTGGAACATGCCCTGCTGGAGCGCCTGCTGAAGCTCCTCCGGGTTCTGCGGGTCGAACTGGCCGACCACGTCCTCCAGCTTCGCGGTGTCGACCTTGATCCCGCGCGCGTACCCCTCGACCGCGCCGAACAGGTGCGAGCGCAGCCACGGCACGTGGGCGAAGAGACGCTGGTGGGCGGCCTCGCGCAGCGCCAGGTAGAGCCGCACCTCCTCCAGCGGGACGCTCAGGTCCTTCCCGAAGGCGGCGATGTTCAGCGGGAGGAGCGCGGCCTTGCCCGCCGGGGCGAGCGGCAGGCCGATGTCGGTGGAGCCGACGACCTCGCCCGCCAGGACACCCACGGCCTGCCCGATCTGCGTACCGAACATGGCGCCGCCCATCGAGCGCATCATGCCGATCAGCGGGCCCGCCATGGCCTGCATCTCCTCGGGCAGCACATCGCCCATGGCCGCGCCGACGCGCTCGGCGACCGGATCGACCAGCTCCCGCCACACCGGCAGGGTCGCCTCGACCCACTCCGCGCGGCTCCAGGCCAGCGCCGAGCCGGCTCCGGACGGAAGCGACGTCGCGTCGTCGAGCCACAGGTCGGCCAGCCGCACCGCCTCCTCGACGGCGAGCCGCTCGGCGGGGCCGACGCTCTCGTCCTTCGTGCCGTCAGAGGTGCCCTGGGAGACCGTCTGGCGGGCGATCTGCTTGGCCATGTCCCAGTTCACCGGGCCGCCCTCGTACGAGAGCATCTGGCCGAGCTGCTGGAACGCCGCGCCGAGATCATTGGGGTTCATCGAGCCGAACATGGCTGCGAGGGGATTGTCGGCTCCGGGACCACCGGCTCCGGGACCGAAACCGAACGGTCCCTGGCCACCGCCGCCCTGCTGGTCCTTCTTCTTGCCCTCGTCGCCGTTGTCCGGCTCCTCCGGCGGAAGGCCGAATCCGAATGGGGTGTCACTCACGGGATTCCTCGGCTGGTAAGGCCGCCGGTGCGTTCCGACGGCGGCTGCCCACAACACCACCCAGCGTAGACACCAGAACCCGATCGGGCCTCGGTGCTTCGCCGACTCGTCGCCTGCGGCAGGATGGATGCCACCTGGTAGGGGCGCGTCAACCGCGCCCATTACTGAAGACAACCGCTGGAGACGCCCGGTGAGTTCCCCAGATCCACAGGTTCGCGCAGCGCGAAACCGCTCAACCAGTCCGGCCGCGCGCGGCCCCGTCGTCGCGGTCACCGGCGCCGCGGCGGGTGTGGGCGCGCTGCTCACCGAGCGGCTGGCCGCCAGCGAGGAGATCAAGCAGGTCATCGCCATCGACGAGCGGCGCGGGGAGTGCGCCGACGCCCAGTGGCACATCCTCGACGTCCGGGACCCGGCGATCGCCGAGCGGCTGCGCGGCGCGGACGTCGTCGTGCACCTGGCCCTCGACCTCGACCTGGAGACGGACGCGGCGGCCCGCACGGCTTACAACGTCCGGGGGACGCAGACCGTGCTGACGGCCGCCGCCGCGGCCGGTGTCCACCGGGTCGTCCTGTGCACGTCGGCGATGGTCTACGGAGCGCTGCCCGACAACGAGCTGCCGCTCGCCGAGGACGCGGAACTCCGGGCGACCGCCGAGGCCACCGGTGTCGGCGACCTCCTGGAGATCGAGCGGCTCGCCCGCCGCGCGCCCCGCGCCCACCCCGGTCTCAACGTGACGGTCGTACGGCCCGGCGTGCTGGTCGGCGGCGGCACGGACACCGCGCTGACCAGGTACTTCGAGTCGCCGCGGCTGCTGGTCGTGGCGGGCTCCCGGCCCGCCTGGCAGTTCTGCCACGTCGAGGACCTGTGCAGCGCCCTGGAGTACGCGGTCGTCGAGAAGGTCGAGGGCGAGCTGGCCGTCGGCTGCGACGGCTGGCTGGAGCAGGAGGAGGTGGAGGAGCTGAGCGGGATCCGGCGGATGGAGCTGCCGTCCGCGGTCGCGCTGGGCGCCGCCGCCCGGCTCCACCGGATCGGCCTCACCCCGTCGCCCGCCGGCGACCTGGCCTACACGATGTACCCCTGGGTGGTGAGCGGGAGCCGGCTGCACGACGCCGGGTGGCGTCCGCGCTGGACCAACGAAGAGGTCCTCGCCGAGCTGCTGGAGGAGGTCGCCGGACGGCACACCGTGGCCGGCCGCCGGCTGGGCCGCAAGGACGCGACCGCCGCGGGTGCGGCGGGCGCGACGGTGGCCCTGCTCGGCGCGGCGGCGGTCGTCCGGCGCGCGCGGAAGGCACGACGCCGGATCTGAGCCCGGGCGTGTCGCGGCCCCCTGCGGTCGGCGGATCACCGGCCGGGCGTGTCGCGGTCCGAGAGGTCTACGGCGGAGCGGCCGTGCCTGGCCGTGCCTGGCCGTGCCTGACCCGGCGTGCCGTGCCCGGACTCGTCTGTGCCGCGTGCCGGACCGCTCGTACGGCGTGCGCGGACCGCTTGTACGGCATGCCCGCACGGCCCGAAACGCGCGCCCGGACGGCCCGAACCGCGCGCCCGGACGGCCCGAACCGCGCGCCCGCACGGCCCGAAACGCCCGCCCGGACGGCCCGAAACGCCCGCCCGGACGGCCCGTACCGCGCGCCCGACTGTAGGAGGCTCCAAGGCGGCACGCGTGCGTGCCGGGTGAAAGGTCTATTCCGGCTTGTCGGCGGGGTGCGGCACGATGGAGTCATGGCACCTACCTATGACCACCCCGGAGAGCTGGGCGCGCGGGATCCGATCCGGCTCCTGGCGGTCCGCGACGAGCCGCTCTCCCTGGACGAGGTCTTCCGGGCCGTCGGGGACGACGCGGCCGGCGGGACGGCGCTCTTCGTGGGGACGGTGCGCAACCACGACGGCGGAGCCGACGTGGCGGCCCTCGGGTACTCCGGTCACCCCAGCGCCGAGGCCGAGATGCGGCGGGTCGCCGAGAAGGTCGTCGCCGACTACCCGGTGCGGGCGCTGGCCGCCGTCCACCGGGTGGGTGATCTGCGGGTCGGGGACCTCGCGGTCGTCGTCGCCGTCGCGTGCCCGCACCGGAGCGAGGCCTTCGAGGCCTGCCGCCGGCTCATCGACGACCTCAAGCACGAGGTGCCGATCTGGAAGCAGCAGACGTTCACCGACGGATCGCAGGAATGGGTCGGCGCCTGCTGACCCGCCCCCCTTCGTCGCCCTTCCCTCGCCCTCCGGCCGCGGGCCGGAGGCTCCGGTTGCGTAACCGGTGCCCTGCCGTGAGCGTTAACCCTGCGGATGGTTAATCTGCTGATCAGTCAGTTGCGGTCGCTCATGGGGTTGGGAGGTCGACATGGCGGCGCTTGCCTGGTTGCTGATTCCGTTTTTGGCCGCGATCGGTGCCGGACTGTGGGGCAGTTGGGCCGGCCGGAATCGCAAGGCCGCGGGAGACGGCGTAGAGCTGGCCGGATACACACGCTTCCGGGAGGCCATGGAGCGGCGTGAGGCCATGGAGCGCTCGGACGCCGTAGCGAAGGCACCCTCCGACGTGCTCTGAGGCACCCCGCCCGCCTTGGCGGACGGACCCGCTGCCGGAGTCCGGCAGCACCCCCGTAGGGTCCGCCGCCGGAGTCCGGCAGCATCCCCGTACGGCCCGCTGACGGAGTCCGGCGGCCCCCCGTACGGACGGCCCCGACGGTGCGCTGACAGGACCGTCCCGTACTGTCGTTCCATGCCACGCCGCACCGCGACGATGCTCGCCTCCACTCTGATCCTGATCGCGCTCCTGTGCGCGGGAGTGTTCATCAAAGTGCCCTACGCGGAGATGTCACCGGGGCCCACGGTGAACACCCTGGGGGATCACGACGGCGAGCCGGTGCTGCAGATCTCCGGGCGCAAGACGTACCCGACGACCGGTCACCTGAACATGACGACGGTCCGGGTGACCAGCGCCGACTACAACATGAACCTCGTCGAGGCGGTCTACGGCTGGCTGGCGCACGACAACAAGGTCGTGCCGCACGACACGCTGTACCCGAACGGCAAGACCGAGGAGCAGTCGACCCAGGAGAACGCCGAGGAATTCAGCGAGTCCCAGGAGAGCGCCAAGGTGGCCGCCCTCAAGGTGCTGAACATCCCGGTGAAGTCCTGGGTGATCGTCTCCACTGTCCTCAAGGGCTCCCCGGCCGAAGGACGGCTGCACGCCGGAGACGTCATCAAGTCCGTCGACGGCACCGCGGTGAAGGCGCCCGACGACGTCGCGAAGCTCGTCACCAAGCACAAGCCCGGTGAGAAGGTCGTGTTCACGATCGTGCCCGCCAAGGAGCAGGCCGCCGCCGCCAAGGAGCACACGACGGCGACGGTGACCAAGGACGTGACGATCACCACGACCACGTCCGACGACAAGGGCAGTGACCGCGCCATCGTCGGCATCTCCGCCGGGACCGACCACACGTACCCCTTCACCATCGACATCAAGCTCGCCGACGTCGGCGGACCGAGCGCCGGTCTGATGTTCGCGCTCGGCATCGTGGACAAGCTCACCCCGGGCAACCTGACCGGCGGCAAGTTCGTCGCGGGCACCGGCACCATCAACGACGCGGGCAAGGTCGGCCCCATCGGCGGCATCGAGATGAAGACCGTCGGAGCGCGCGACAAGGGCGCCCAGTACTTCCTGACGCCGAAGGACAACTGCGCCGCCGCGGCCAAGGACACCCCGGGCGGTCTCACGCTGGTCAAGGTCGACACCATCGACGACGCGATGAACGCCCTGAAGGACATCAGCGCGGGCCGCACCTCCGACCTGCCGAAGTGCACCACCAAGGGCTGACCGCCGCCGACCCGCACGGCACCGTTCACTCGTGAGAGGGGGCGCCCCGGAACTCCGGGGCGCCCCCTCTCACACCGTCACCGCACGGACACCCGTCCGCGCGGCGCCTCAGTCCGCGAACGTCGCCGACAGCGCGTCAGCGAGGCCCGGCACCAGGCCCGCGCCCGTCAGGACCTCCGTCGACGCGTCCTTCTCACGCAGCCGCAGGGCCGAGTCGCGGGTGCCGTCCCGCAGCACGCCGACCGTCATCCGGACCTCCTGGCGGTCCGGATGCGCGGCCACCCACTGGGTGAGCTTCTTGCCGCTGAGCCCCTCCGGGACGGAGGCCTCGGCGGACGGCGGCAGCATCAGCCGCTCCACGGTGAGCGCGCAGCCGGCCACCGCGTCGGGCCAGGCGATGGTGCCGAGGAACTCGTCCAGCGGCTTGCCGGCGGGGATCTCCTCCTGCTCGATGGGGGTGAGACCGGTGGTCGCCTGCTCGTCCTCCAAGCCGAGCTGACGGGCGAGCCCGGGTTCCTGGGCCCGCAGCCGTGCGGTGTCTACGAGGGCGAAGAGGCGGGCGGGCTGGTCCCAGCCGAGGCCGGAGGCGTACTCGTCGATCTCGAGTACGGCCCGGGTGAGGGGGCTCGCTGCCATGGGAGTGTTGGACATGGTCACAATCCTGCCTCGTTCGTACCCGGAAACGGGAACCGAGTAAAGCGTGAGTAAGTTGCATAGATGAGGCTCCTCGATCACGGAGCCTTGCGGACGGCTCTCCGACTCGGGGGCCTGACGGATCAACAGCGACTTCGAGGTGCGCACCTTGGCTTTCCAGATGCCGGACCGCGGCGGAGGCCCGACGGGGCCACGGATCAGAGTGGGCCGACCGTCCCGGCGTGCCCGGACCCTGCTCATGACCCTGGGCGTGCTGGCCGTGCTGGCCATGGCGTTCGTCATGTTCGCCGGGTTCTGGACGGACTGGCTCTGGTACAGGTCGGTTCACTACTCGTCGGTCTTCACCACCACCCTGTGGACCAAGATCGGGCTCTTCTTCGTCTTCGGCCTGCTGATGGCGGCCGCGGTCGGTGTCAACATCTGGCTCGCGCACCGGCTGCGTCCGCCGCTGAGCGCCATGTCGATGGAGCAGCAGAGCCTCGACCGGTACCGCATGGGCATCGCGCCCTACAAGCGGTGGCTGCTCGTCGGCATCGTCTCCCTGGTGGGACTGATCGCCGGCGCGTCCGCCTCGGGCCAGTGGCGCACATGGCTCATGTGGGTGAACGGAGTGCCCTTCCACCAGAAGGACCCCCAGTTCCACCTCGACGTCTCGTTCTACGCCTTCGACCTGCCCTGGTACCGGTTCCTGCTCGGCTTCGGCTTCGCCGCCGCCGTGCTGTCCCTGATCGCCGCCGCGCTCACGCACTACCTGTACGGCGGCCTGCGGGTCACCAGCCCGGGAGCGCGCGCCACGGCGGCGGCCACCGGTCATCTCTCGGTGCTCCTCGGCATCTTCGTGGCGCTGAAGGCGGTCGCCTACTGGCTCGACCGGTACGGCCTCGCGGTGAAGTCCAGTGACTTCAAGGCGACGGGCAACTGGACGGGTTTGCGCTACGTCGACGCGAACGCCTATCTGCCGGCGAAGACGATCCTGTTCTGCATCGCCGTCATCTGCGCCCTGCTCTTCTTCGCCACGCTGTGGCGGCGCACCTGGCAGCTCCCCGTCATCGGCTTCGGCCTGATGGTGCTGTCGGCGATCCTCATCGGCGGGCTGTATCCGGCGATCGTGCAGAAGTTCCAGGTCCAGCCGAACGAGCAGGCCAAGGAAGCGCCGTACGTCGAGAAGAACCTCAAGGCGACCCGCGAGGCGTACGGGATCGACGGCACCGACGTGAAGGACTACCCGGGGGCGAGCGACACCAAGGACAAGACCAAGCTCCGGGACGACGCCGACACGGCGGCGAGCATCCGCCTCATGGACCCGAACGTCGTGTCGCCCACCTTCCAGCAGCTCCAGCAGGTGCGGAACTACTACGGCTTCCCGTCGAACCTGGACGTCGACCGGTACAGCAAGGACGGCAAGGACCAGGACACCGTCATCGGCCTGCGCGAGCTGAACCTGGCGGGCATCCCGAAGAACAACTGGATCAACGACCACTTCCGTTACACGCACGGATACGGCGCCGTCGCGGCCAAGGGCACCTCGGCCGACAGCGAGGGCCGCCCGGTCTTCACCGAGTACGACCTGCCGTCCCGGGGCGACCTCGGCGAGTACCAGCAGCAGATCTACTACGGCGAGAAGACCACCCAGTACTCGATCGTCGGCGGTCCCCAGAAGGAGATCGACTACTCCGACGACAGCGGTGAGCGGACCACGAGCTACAAGGGCAAGAGCGGCGTCAGCCTCTCCAGCCCGGTCAACCGCGCCGCGTACGCGGTGGCGTTCGGCGAGCCGCAGATCCTCTACTCGGGCGCGATCGGCGAGGGTTCCCGGATCCTGTACAACCGCACGCCCAAGGAGCGCGTCGAGTCGGTGGCCCCCTGGCTGACCATCGACGGCGACGCCTACCCGGCGGTCGTCAACCACCGGATCCAGTGGATCGTCGACGCGTACACCACGACCAACGGCTATCCGTACGCGTCCCGCACCACCCTCGGCGACACCACGGCGGACTCGCTGACGGCGGCCAACAACCAGCGGGCGGTGGTGGCCCAGCAGAACCAGGTCAACTACATCCGCAACTCGGTGAAGGCGACCGTCGACGCGTACACCGGCGAGGTCAAGCTCTACCAGTGGGACACCAAGGACCCGGTCCTGAAGACCTGGATGAAGGCCTTCCCGAACACGGTGAAGTCGAAGCAGTCGATCTCGCCGGACCTGATGGCCCATCTCCGGTATCCCCAGGACCTGTTCAAGGTGCAGCGTGAGCTGCTCACCCGCTACCACGTGAAGGACGCGCAGACGTTCCTCAGCGGCAGCGAGGTGTGGCAGGTCCCGGAGGACCCGACGAACAAGTCGGGCAGCGCGGTGCCGCCGTACTACCTGAGCATGAAGCTGCCCGGGGAGACGTCACAGGCGTTCTCGCTCACCACGACGATGACACCGAACGGCCGGGACAACCTGAGCGCGTTCGTCTCGGTCAACGCCGAGGCGGGGACACCCGGTTACGGCAAGATCAACATTCTCAAACTGCCGACCGGCAGAACCGTCGACGGCCCCAAACGGGTGCAGAGCCAGTTCAACTCCGAGCCGTCGATCGCCGAGTCCATCAGGCTCCTCAGAGGCGGCGACTCGGAGGTCGAGTACGGCAACCTGCTGACGGTGCCGCTCGACGGCGGACTGCTGTACGTGGAACCGGTGTACGTGCGCGGCGGGGACCTCAAGTACCCGTTGCTGCGCAAGGTCCTTGTGACCTACGGCGGCAGCACGGCCTTCGAGAACACGCTCAGCCAGGCGCTCAACAAGGTCTTCGGGGCGGAGAGTTCGACCGAGCCGCCACCGGACGAGACCACCCAGCCGCCGCCGACGTCCAGTGACCCGACGGTCCAGTCCGCGCTCGAAGACGCCCAGAAGGCCTTCGACCAGGGCCAGGAAGCCCTCAAGAAGGGCGACTGGCAGGCGTACGGCCAGGCGCAGAAGGATCTCCAGGACGCCCTGAAGCGGGCCGAGGACGCCCAGGACAAGGCGGACAAGGCCGGTAGTGGCGGCTCGGGCGCCGACAAGGGCGGTGACAAGGGCAACGACAAGAGCGGTGAAAAGAAGGGCAGTTCGAGCAGTAGCCCGGGCAGCCCCAGTAGCAGTCCCAGTAGCAGTCCGAGCAGCGACAAGAGTTCCTGAAGTAGCTGGTCAGGGGCCCACTCCGCGCCGTGGTACGGTTGCAGAACAACGGCGCGGGGTGGAGCAGCTCGGTAGCTCGCTGGGCTCATAACCCAGAGGTCGCAGGTTCAAATCCTGTCCCCGCTACTGAAGTCGAAGGCCCGGATCCAGTTCATGGATCCGGGCCTTCGGCGTGTGTGACGCCACGCCGGGGCGGGCCGGTGACCTGGCGACTCCGAGGAAGTCCCGCGCCATACGTGGGGAGTTGGGGGATCTGTGTTTCACTTGTCTCTCTGTGGCCATGTCGACAAAACGCTGAAGTGACCTCACTGGCTGCGGTATACCAGGTGTACCCAGGTTGCAGGTGGTGCGACGATGGACGTTATGGGGGACAAGGCAACTCTGTTGGATACAGGGCGGTTTGCGCAGCCTGCCGACTTTGAGCAGCCTGCCGACTTTGAGCAGCCTGCCGATCTCACGCAGCCTTCGGACCGGGACGAAACCGGGGAGGCCGCCGAGGAGGCACGCCACTGGTCGGCGGCCGAGGCCGGCGACGTCGAGGCGATGAGCGTCCTCGGCGCGATGCTGCTGCGCCGGGGCGATCTCGACGCGGCCGAGCCGCATCTGCGTGCCGCCACCGCCGCGGGCGACCGGGCGGCGGCCAACAACCTGGGTGTCCTCCTGCACCAGCGCGGGTACGCCGACGAGGCCGCCGGCTGGTGGCGGATCGCCGCCGTCGCGGGCAGTGCCGCCGCGGCGCACGCGCTCGGCCGGCACCACCGCGAGCGCGGTGACGAGCCGGCCGCCGAGTACTGGCTGCGCCAGTCCGCCGAACAGGGCCACGCCCTCGGGGCGTACGCGCTCGCCGACCTCCTGGAGCACCGAGGTGATGTGGGCGCCGAGCAGTGGATGCGCTCCGCCGCCGAGCGCGGACACCGCGAGGCCGCCTACCGGCTGGCGCGCGCGCTCGACCGCAAGGCCCTCGACACGGGCCAGGCCGTGGGCGACAACGGTGTCATCGGCGCGGCGGGCGAGGACGCCGAGCAGTGGTACCGGCAGGCCGCCGCGCGCGGTCACCGGCGGGCCGCGCTGCATCTCGGCGCCATCCTGGAGAAGCGCGGGCACCTCAAGGAGGCCGGGCGCTGGTATCTGACGTCCGCGAAGGACGGCGAGGCGCGGGCCGCCTGCGCCCTCGGCTTCCTGCTGCGCGACGCCGGGGACACCGAGAGCGCCGCGGTCTGGTGGCTGCGGGCCGCCCAGGACGGCGACGGGAACGCGGCGAACGCGCTGGGCGCGCTGCACGCCGAGCGCGGCGAGACGCAGACCGCCGAGCGGTGGTACCGCGCGGCGATGGACGCGGGTGACGTGAACGGCGCGTACAACCTGGGGCTGCTCTGCGCGGAGCAGGGGCGGACCGCGCAGGCGGAGCAGTGGTACCGGCGGGCCGCCTACGCCGGTCACCGCGAGGCCGCGAACGCGCTGGCGATCCTGCTGCTCCAGGTCGGGGACGCGGCCGGGGCCGAACCCTGGTTCTCCAAGGCCGCGGAGGCCGGCAGCGTGGACGCCGCGTTCAATCTCGGCATCCTGCACGCCGGGCGCGCGACCGACAGCGACGACGCCGCCGCCCTGCGGTGGTACGAGCGGGCCGCCGCGGCCGGGCACACCGAGGCCGCGCTCCAGGTCGCCATCGCCCGCCTGCGCGAGGGTGACGAGCGTGCCGCCGAGCGGCATCTGCGCTGCGCGGCGGGCGGGGGCAGCGCGGAGGCGGCCTACCGGCTCGCCGCCGTGCTCGACGCCCGCCGACCGCCCGCGCCCGAGCACGAACTCGGCGAGCCCGCGCAGGAGAAGAGCGAGTGCGAGGAGTGGTACGAGCGGGCGGCCTCCCAGGGGCACCGGCGCGCGCAGGTGCGGGTCGGGATGCTGGCCGCGGCGCGCGGTGACGTGGTGGAGGCGGCCCGCTGGTACCGGGAGGCCGCCGAGGCCGGTTCGCGTAACGGCGCCTTCAACCTCGGGCTGCTGCTGGCCCGCGAGGGGAGCGAGCCGGAGGCGGCGTTCTGGTGGACCCGGGCGGCCGACGCGGGCCACGGCCGGGCGGCACTCCGGCTGGCCCTCGTGTACGCCCGCCGCGGCGAACTGGCGGAGGGCAAACGCTGGGCCGACCGCGCGGTGACCCTGGGCCCGACGGAGGTCGCCGAACGGGCGGCCCGCCTGAGGGACGCGCTGCGGGAGGAACTGTCCGCGTGAGGGGGCGCCCATGGGGGCGCTGCTCTGCCGAGGGGGCCGGCGTGCGCTCGCCGGACAACTGATTTGCGCTGGTCCGCAACCGTGACGTACTGTTCAGTTCATCGACGCGGGGTGGAGCAGCTCGGTAGCTCGCTGGGCTCATAACCCAGAGGTCGCAGGTTCAAATCCTGTCCCCGCTACTGAAGGCCGAGGGCCGGAATCCGAAAGGGTTCCGGCCCTCGGTGTTTCCCCCGTCGTGAGGGGGCATGGTCTTGTCCGCGAAAAGCCCCGGCACAGTACGTGTGCCGGGGCTTTCCCATGGAACTTCGCTACGCCGCCGCGCAGTTCGGGCAGACGCCGCGGTACGTCATCTCGACGCCCGACACCGTGAAGCCGAAGCGCTCGGAGTCGGGGAGGTCGCCGAGCGGGTCGCCGCCGGGGTGGACGTCACGGATCGCGCCGCACTGGGCGCACACCAGGTGGTGGTGCGGCCGGTGCGCGTTCGGGTCGTACCGCTTGGCGCGCTTGTCGGTGGCGACCTCCAGCACCTCGCCCAGCGAGACCAGCTCGCCCAGCGTGTTGTAGACGGTCGCCCGGGAGATCTCGGGCAGCTTCGCCACGGCCCGGGCGTGCACTTCGTCGGCCGTCAGGTGGACGTGATCGCCGTCGAGCACCTCGGCCACGACACGTCGCTGCGATGTCATACGCCAGCCGCGTCCGCGCAGTCGTTCCAACAGGTCACTCATACAGATCAGCGTAACAGCAGGGCGCACCAGATCCCGAACGCGTGTGACTTTGGAAGCGGGCTGGACTTGGATCATGTCTAAGTCGCAGCGGGTGCCTCGCGTGCCGTACGCGCCGGGAGTGCCGTACGCGCCGCGCGAGCCGTACGCGGTCAGGCGGGGACCTGCTGGCGGGTCGGGGCCCAGCAGCGGATGATGTCGCGGACCGAGACGATCCCGACCGGGCCGCTCCCGTCGAGCACGATCAGGTGCCGGAAGCCGCCGTGCGCCATCGCGGACGCGGCCTCCTCCAGGGTCCAGCCGGCGGCGGCGAAGACGACGTCGGTGGTGGTGTGGGTGCCGGCGGTCTCGGCGTCGGGGTTCTGGCCCAGGGCGAGCGAGTTGAGGATGTCGCGCTCGGTGAGGATGCCGAGGCCGGAGGAGTCCTCGTCGAGGACCACCGCCGCCCCGACGTGGCGCGCCGACATCAGTCGGGCCGCCTGGCGAAGGGTGTGTGTCGGGCCGATGGTGAGGACCACCGTGCTCATGGCGTCGCGGACGAGCATGGGCTGGAGCCACCTCCTCGGTGAACCGCCGGTCTCCCGGTCACTTGCCGGCCTCCCGGTGAAGTGCCGGAGAAGCGCTCGAGAAGCGATGGAGAAACGGTTCACAAGTTCACAAGTGGGGGAACTCTCAGCGTCGCAGTTAAAGGGAAAGTCAACAAGAGGGCGCGTGCGGTGAATGCGGGGGCGCCCGAGGAGTGCTCGGCGTGCGCGGCGTGCTCGCGGTGCCTACGTGCTCGGAGTGCTCAGTAGCGCTGGTTGAGGTACCCGAGCATCTCGTCGTGCAGGATGCCGTTGGAGGCCGCCGCGTTGCCGCTGTGCGGGCCGGGGCGGCCGTCGAGTCCGGTGAAGGAGCCCCCGGCCTCGGTCACCACGATCGCGTTCGCCGCCATGTCCCAGAGGGACAGCTCGGGTTCGGCGCAGATGTCCACGGCGCCCTCGGCGACCATCATGTACGGCCAGAAGTCGCCGTAGCCGCGCGTGCGCCAGACCGCCTTCGTCAGGTCGAGGAAACCGTCCAGACGGCCCTGGTCCTCCCAGCCGGTCAGCGAGGAGTACGCGAACGACGCGTCGGACATGCGGGACACGCTGGAGACCCGGAGCCGGCTCGCGGAGGACAGGCTGCGGCCGGTGAACGCGCCGTGGCCCTTCGCCGCCCACCAGCGGCGGCCCAGCGCGGGGGCGGAGACGACGCCGACGACCGGCTGGTAGCCGCCCTCGCCCGCCTCCATCAGGGAGATCAGCGTCGCCCAGACGGGGACGCCGCGGACGTAGTTCTTGGTGCCGTCGATCGGGTCGACGACCCAGCGGCGTGGTCCCGTGCCCTCGACGCCGTACTCCTCGCCGAGGATCGCGTCGCGCGGCCTGGCCCGCTGGAGATGACCGCGGATGATCTCCTCGGCCGCCTTGTCCGCCTCGCTCACCGGCGTCATGTCCGGCTTGGTCTCCACCTTCAGGTCGAGCGCCTTGAACCGGTCCATCGTCGCGGCGTCGGCGGCGTCCGCGAGGACATGGGCGAGCCGCAGGTCATCGAGATAGTCGGGCATGACCGAACCGTATCTGCCCGCGTCCGTACGGGGCTACAGGGGACCGAAGGGTGATCGCCTCCCCCCCGGCCGGAGACCCCGGGATCACCGGAGCCGACCGGATCACCCGGGTCACCGGAGTCGCCGAAGACACCGCCCCCCCCCGAGCCGCCGACCCGGCGCCCGAGCTGCCGACCCGGCGCCCGACCCGGCGTCCGAGCCGACCCGCGTCCGCCTCTCCCCGAGCGCGCCGAGCGCGCCGTGCGCCGCGGACCCTTGACAGTGCTTCCACGCGCGTCAAATCTGGCTGCAGAGTCGCTCGCCCCAGGGAGGCGATGATGCCCGCAGCGCGAGAATCCCTCTTGGACGCCGCCTATACGGCGCTGGCGCGCAGAGCGTGGTCGGCGGTGCGGATGGTCGACGTGGCCGCGGTGGCCGGGGTGTCCCGCCAGACGCTCTACAACGAGTTCGGCAGCAAGGACGGCCTCGCGCGCGCCCTCGTACGACGGGAGGCCGACGCCTATCTCGCCGGGGTCGACCGGGCGCTCGCCGCGCACACGGACGCCCGGGACCGGCTGGTCGCGGCCGTCGAGTGGACGGCGTCGGCGGCGCGCGGCAACGCGCTGGTGCGGGCGATGCTGACCGGCTGCTGGGGAGAGCGGCTGCCCTCGCCCGGCCTGTCCGCCGTACCGTCCTCGTCCGCGGTGCCCGCGCAGCGGCGGGCCGACGGGCCGCTGCCCTCGCCCGCGGACTTCGTGGCGCTGGTCAGGGACCGGGCCGTCGCCACCCTCGCCGTCTCCCGGGCGGACGCTCCCGAGGTCACGCGGTCGTGCGAACTCGTCGTCCGGCTCGGGCTGTCGTGCGTCGTCGCGCCGCCCGCCGAGGGCGCGACCACGGAACTGGTGCGGGCCGCGCTGGTGCCGCCGCCCCGGGGCTACGGGGTCTGAGCACCCCCGGGACCCCGCCCCAACTCAGTGCGCCGAGCCCGAGAGTTGGAGGCCGATGACGCCGATGATGACGAAGCTGATGGAGACGATCTTGAGGACCGAGACCAGGTCGTCGAGGAAGATCATGCCGTAGATCGCGGTGCCCGCCGCGCCGATCCCCGTCCACACCGCGTACGCCGGTCCCACGTCGAGCTTCTTCAGGGACAGCGTCAGCAGACCGAAGCTGCCGAGGGCGAAGACGCAGAAGGCCACGGTGGGCCAGAGTCTGGTGAAGCCGTGCGAGAGTTTCAGACAGACGGCGAAGCCGGTTTCGAGCAGTCCCGCCACAACGACCAGCAGCCACGCCATGTCGTGACCTCCCTTGTCCGCACGTCGACTGCTTCGGCTGGCCGCTCCGGGCCCGGTGCGATTATGCATTCACCGGCCGGGAGAAGCCCTTACCGACGGTGGGCCCGCGCAAACCCGGCCGTCCTCAGTCGCCCTCGTGGCGCTCCCGCGTGGCGAGCAGCCGGCGCAGCGAGTACAGCCGCTGCGGGTCCGCGTGCCCGTCCGCCACCCACTGGTCCAGCGCGCAGTCCGGCTCGTCGTGGCTGCACGCGCGGGGACAGCCCTCGGTGCCCGGCTCCAGGTCGGGGAAGGCGTGGATGACCCGGGACGGGTCGACGTGGTTCAGGCCGAAGGACCGGACGCCCGGGGTGTCGACCAGCCAGCCGCCCGCCTTGCCCGCCAGCGGCAGCGCGAGCGCCGACGTGGTGGTGTGCCGGCCGCGGCCCGTGACGGCGTTGACATGGCCGGTGGTCCGGCGCTGCTCGGGCGGCACCAGCGCGTTCACCAGGGTCGTCTTGCCGACACCCGAGTGACCGACGAACGCCGTGATCCTGCCGACCAGTTGTTCCCGTACGAGGTCGGCGGCGGCCTCGCTCTCCAGCTCCTCGCGGCTGGTCACCACGTACGGGATGTCCAGCGCGCCGTACAGCTCCAGGAACTTGTCCGGTGGCGCGAGGTCCGACTTCGTCAGGACGAGCAGCGGGGTGAGACCGCCGTCGAAGGCGGCGACCAGGCAGCGGTCGATCAGCCGGGGTCGCGGCTCGGGGTCGGCGAGGGCGGTGACGATGGCGAGCTGGTCGGCGTTGGCGACGACCACCCGCTCGTACGGGTCGTCGTCGTCGGCGGTGCGGCGCAGCACGGAGGTGCGCGGCTCGATGCGGACGATACGGGCGAGGGTGTCCTTCTCGCCGGACAGGTCTCCGACGATGGCCACCCGGTCCCCGACGACGGCGGCCTTGCGGCCCAGCTCGCGGGCCTTCATCGCCATCACGACCCGGTCCTCGACCAGGCAGGTGAGCCGGCCCCGGTCGACCGTGAGGACCATGCCCTCGACGGCTTCCTCGTGCTTGGGCCGGATGTTCGTACGCGGCCGGTTGCCCTTGCGGTTCGGCCGCTGGCGGATGTCGTCCTCGTCGGTGTTCTTGCTGTAACGCCGCATGATCCAGGTCCGCCCGTCAGTTCCCGAGCATTCCGGTCCACAGCTCGGGGAAGTCCGGCAGGGTCTTCGCGGTCGTCGCCACGTTCTCGATCTGGACGCCCTCCACCGCCAGTCCGAGGATCGCGCCGGCCGTGGCCATGCGGTGGTCGTCGTAGGTGTGGAAGACGCCGCCGTGCAGCCGGCGCGGGCGGATGTGCAGGCCGTCGGCGGTCTCGGTGACGTCACCGCCCAGTTCGTTGATCTCCTTGGTGAGCGCGGCCAGCCGGTCCGTCTCGTGCAGCCGCAGATGCGCCACGCCCCGCAGGGTGGACGGGGAGTCGGCGAGGGCCGCGACCGCCGCGATGCCCGGGGTCAGCTCGCCGACCTCGCCGAGGTCGACGTCGATCCCGTGGATCGCACCCGAACCGGTGAACTCCAGCCCGCTTTCGGTCAGTTCGCAGGAACCGCCCATCTCGGTGAAGATCTCCCGCAGCTGGTCACCCGGCTGGGTGGTGTGCGCCGGCCAGTCGGGCACGACGACCGTGCCGCCGGTGACCAGGGCCGCCGCGAGGAACGGCTGCGCGTTCGACAGGTCGGGCTCCACGATCAGGTCGCGGCCGAGCAGCGCCCCCGGTGTCACCCGCCACACGTTCGGCTCGCCGCCCGACTCCGGGGTGTCCACCTGGGCGCCGACCGCGCGCAGCATGTCCACGGTCATCCGGATGTGCGGCATGGACGGGAGCGTCGAGCCGGTGTGCCGGACCTCGACGCCCTGGTTGAAGCGCGGCGCCGAGAGCAGCAGGGCGGACACGAACTGGGAGGACGAGGACGCGTCGATCTCCACCGGGCCGCCGTCCAGTGAACCCTGGCCGTGCACGGTCAGCGGCAGGGCGCCCCGGCCGTCGTCGTCGATCCGGGCGCCGAGCAGCCGCAGCGCGTCGATCACCCCGTGCAGCGGACGCTCGTAGGACCGCGGGTCGCCGTCGAAGCGGATGGGGCCGTCCGCGAGCGCGGCGACCGGGGGCAGGAAGCGCATCACCGTGCCGGCGTTGCCGACGTCGATGGTGGCCGGGCCGCGCAGGCCCGAGGGGATGATCCGCCAGGCCTCGCCGGAGGAGTCCGGGCCCGCCGCGACCGTCGAGCTGGAGGCGACCGTCTCCTCGATGCCCACGCCCATCGCGCGCAGCGCGCCCGCCATCAGCAGGGTGTCGCGGGAACGCAGCGGGCGGCGCAGCCAGCCCGGTTCGGAGGCCAGCGCGGCCAGCACGAGAGCGCGGTTGGTTACCGACTTGGACCCCGGCACGTGAACCGTCGCGTCGACGGCTCCGCTTGCGTACGGGGCGGGCCAGAGGGCGGTGTGGGCGGGGTTCGCGGTCATGCGCTCCACTTTATCGGCTGGAGGCCGCGCCGCCGTTGGTCCGTCACGGCCGGAGACGCCGGTGGGGGAGGCGGGGACCGCCGGGTGCCCAAGCGCGGCGAGCGCCCGCCGCGGCAGTCCGGGACCGCCGACACCTGTTCAGGTGAGCCGGATGTGCCGGATGTGCCGGGTTAGCCGGGTGAGCAAGGTGACCGGACACCTCCCGGACCGGCGGCCGGATACGTGGCTCACGCCGTTACCCGGTGGCCGACCCCGTTACCGGCGACCCACCCCGTTACCGGCGGCCCACCCCG
Source organism: Streptomyces sp. NPDC007084 (assembly GCF_040703595.1). Lineage (NCBI taxonomy): Bacteria > Bacillati > Actinomycetota > Actinomycetes > Kitasatosporales > Streptomycetaceae > Streptomyces > Streptomyces sp. NPDC007084. The sequence continues at coordinate 28,265 of NZ_JBEYFY010000004.1, read as the reverse complement.
TTACCGGCGACCCACGCCGTTACCCGGCGGCCCACCCCATTACCGGCGACCCGCCGCGCGACCGGCGACGCCCCCGCCCGACCGGCGACGCCCCGCCCCAGCGGGCTCACCCCCGGCGACCCCCGCCCCACCTCACACCCCCAACAGCCACCGCGCCCCGCCCATCAGCGAGCACAGTGACACCGCGTGGAACAGGAACAGCCACAGCCCCGCCGGTACGTGCGTCAGCCGGGCGAGTTGGTCCGCGTCCGAGTCGCCCGCGTTGCCGCGCATCCGCTTCGCCTGGAGTTCGAAGGCCGGCCGGACGCCGCCGAGGAGCAGGAACCACACCACCGCGTAGGCGAACGCCGCCTGAACCTGGGGGCCGGTGAGCCAGGACACCACCACGAACGTCCCGCCGGTGAGGATCACGGTGACCGCGCCGTACGCGTTCCGGATCATCACCAGCATGGCTATCAGCAGGGCCGTGGCCAGCCACAGCAGCAGCGTGATGTGACCGGCGCCGAGGAGGGCCGCGCCGCCGAGGCCCAGCAGCGGGGGAGCGGTGTAGCCCGCCGCGGCGGTCAGGATCATGCCGAGGCCGGTCGGCTTGCCGCGGCTCACGGTCAGCCCGCTGGTGTCGGAGTGCAGCCGGATGCCGCTGAGGCTGCGGCCGGTGAGCAGCGCGACCAGCCCGTGGCCGCCCTCGTGCGCGATGGTGATGGCGTTGCGGGCGAGGCGCCACACCCCGTGCGGGACGACCGCCGCGAGGGCCGCGACCAGGGTGGCGATCACCACCCACAGATCGGGGTCGGGCTGGCTCCCGAAGACCTCGTCCCACAGGGAGCCGAGGGAGGCCAGCGAGGTGGATGCTGTGCTGTGCATGGTCGGCGGGGGCTCCCTCTCGTGACACGGAGTCTGGCAGTCTGGCACGTATGTGCGGACGGTATGCGGCGAGTCGGCGACCCGAGGATCTGGCGGGAATCTTCGAGGTCGAGAAGTGGGAACCGGAGGAGACTCTGGAGCCCGACTACAACGTGGCCCCGACGAAGGAGGTCTACGTCGTTCTCGACCGTCCCGTTAAGGACGCCGGCAGCCCGAGGCCGGTTCGCCAGCTCCGCAAGCTCAAGTGGGGGCTCGTCCCGTCCTGGGCCAAGACGCCCGAGGGCGGCGCCCGGATGATCAACGCGCGCGCCGAGACGGTGCACGAGAAGCCCTCGTACCGCCGGGCCTTCACCGCGCGGCGCTGCATCATCCCGGCCGATGGCTACTACGAGTGGGTCACCGGCACCGCCGAGCGCGAACTCGAGGTCGAGGGCAAGAAGAAGCGGCCCCGCAAGCAGCCGTACTTCGTGACCCCGGCGGACGGCTCCGTCTTCGCGATGGCCGGACTGTACGAGTTCTGGCGGGACCGGACGCTGCCGGACGAGCATCCGCGGGCCTGGTGGGTCACCTGCTCGGTGATCACGACCGAGGCGGAGACCACCCCGCTCGCGGTGGCGCCCGACGAGGGCCCGCGGGCGCTCGCCGACATCCACCCCCGGATGCCGCTCATGCTCACCCCCGACCGCTGGGACCACTGGCTCGACCCGGCCGCCACCGACCCGGACGCCCTGCGCGGCCTGCTCGCGCCGCCGCCCGCCGGACTGATGCGCGCGTTCCCCGTCTCCACGGCCGTCAGCAACGTCCGCAACAACGGACCGGAGCTGCTGAAGGAGCTGGACGGCCCCGAGGAGGGCACACTCTTCTGACGTGACCGAGACCAGCAGCGAGTCTGACGTGACCGAGATCAGCAGCGAGACGATCGAGACCGACGCCGGCACCGCCCGCGTCACCTGGCACCGGGCGCGCGAGCCACGGCTCCTGCTCGCCGTGAGCCACGGCGCGGGCGGCGGCATCGAGGCCCGCGACCTGAGGGCACTCGCCGACGTGCTCCCCGGACACGGCGTGAGCGTCGCCCTGGTGGAGCAGCCCTGGCGGGTCGCCGGCAAGAAGGTGGCCCCCGCGCCGAAGACCCTGGACACCGGCTGGCGCGGAGTGTGGCCGGCGCTGGCCGGGCCCGGACTGCCGGTGATCTCCGGTGGCCGCAGCGCGGGCGCCCGCGTCGCCTGCCGCACCGCCACCGAACTCGGAGCCGCCGCCGTCCTCGCGCTCGGCTTCCCGCTGCACCCGCCCGGCCGGCCCGAGAAGTCCCGGGCCGCCGAACTGCTCGGCGCCGGGGTGCCCACGCTCGTCGTACAGGGCGGCAACGACCCGTTCGGCAGACCGGAGGAGTTCCCGGCCGGCTCGTACGAACTGGTCGAGGTTCCCTACGCCGACCACGGTCTCGCCGTACCGAAGAAGGCGCCGCTCGGGCAGGACCAGGCGATGGAGATCGTCACGGCCGCGGTCGTCCGGTGGTCCGCGTCACTCGCGTGACGCCCGGGAATGTTGCGTGACAGACCACTGTTGTGCGGATCAGACAGCACGGAGCGCGTGCTGGACCGTTCGTACGAGAGGAAGTCCGCCGCATGGGTTCGACCTTCTGCCCGAGCCGCAGCAGCCGCGCTGACCTGGACTGGACGGTGCTGCACGCGGGTAAGAACACTCCGGTTCGGACACCGGGCGGCCAGGAAGTACGCCCCTCCCCGGCCGCTGGGCAAGCCGCCCCGACCGAAGGTCGTCTATTCTCCGATTCCAGTGGGACCGGTCTCGGTCTCGCTACATCGCTGGAGGAGGTGGGTCCGGTCACTGGGACCGACGCAGGGACCGATAACGGCCAGGCGGAGCAGCCCGAGGGCCGGGGCACGAGCGACGCCACGGCGGAATCGTCCGCCGAGCGCACCGCGCGCTTCGAGCGGGACGCGCTCGAATTCCTCGACCAGATGTACTCGGCCGCCCTGCGCATGACGCGCAACCCGGCCGACGCCGAGGACCTGGTGCAGGAGACGTACGCGAAGGCGTACGCGTCCTTCCACCAGTTCCGCGAGGGCACCAACCTCAAGGCGTGGCTGTACCGCATTCTGACCAACACCTTCATCAACTCGTACCGCAAGAAGCAGCGCGAACCCCAGCGCAGCGCGGCCGAGGAGATCGAGGACTGGCAGCTCGCGCGGGCCGAGTCGCACATGTCGACCGGGCTGCGCTCCGCCGAGTCGCAGGCGCTCGACCACCTGCCCGACTCGGACGTCAAGGAAGCGCTGCAGGCGATTCCCGAGGAATTCCGCATCGCCGTGTATCTCGCGGACGTAGAGGGCTTTGCGTACAAGGAGATCGCGGACATCATGGGGACACCCATCGGAACGGTGATGTCCCGGCTGCACCGGGGCCGCCGCCAACTGCGCGGCATGCTGGAGGACTACGCCCGGGACCGCGGGCTCGTCCCCGCCGGCGCCGGAGAGTCGAACGACGCGAAAGGCTCGGGCTCATGAGCTGCGGAGAGCCGCACGAGACGGATTGCAGTGAGGTACTCGATCATCTCTACGAGTTCCTCGATCATGAGATGCCGGACGCGGACTGCACCAAGTTCGAGGTCCACTTCGAGGAGTGCTCCCCGTGCCTGGAGAAGTACGGCCTCGAACAAGCCGTCAAGAAGCTCGTGAAGCGGTGCTGCGGCCATGACGACGTGCCCACCGATCTGCGGGCCAAGGTCATGGGACGCATCGACCTCATCCGCTCCGGGCAGGCCGTCCCCGACCACGACGTGACCGCGTCGGCCCGGGAGTCCTGACCCCGGCGCGCACCCCCGCGCGAGACGCGGGACGGACGCGGACACCGAAAGACCGTCCGCCCGTCACCCGAACGTGCTAATCCGCGAGCCCCCGGCCCGCGGATTCGCGCATTCCCGGTCCACGCGCCGCGTTCCCCGCCCTAGGCTCCGGAACCTGAGACCGGGGGAGGGACGGGGAGGGGCGAGCGGATGGGTTCGGTTCCGGCGGGGGCCCGGGTGTACATGGCCCTGGTCGTTCTCGCGGCCCTCGCCTGCCTCGCCCCCGCGCCGGCCCTCGACGTCCCCTGGTGGATCGTCGCCCTGCTGGCCGCGCTCTACGCCGGCTGCGACCACGTCCCGCCGCCGCGCGGACCACGCGCCGCCGGCTCCCCCGGCGCCGAGAGCCCCCAGGGCATGGGCACCTTCCTGCCCGTCCTGCTGGCCGGCGCCTTCCTGCTGCCCCCGGCCGCCGCCGCCCTCGTCGCGCTGCCCGGCGCCCTGCTCGCCCGGGTCGACCAGCGCCCCCGCGCGGCCCGCCGCCTCTGGCGCCCCGCCCAGCTCGCCGTCGCCGTCTGGGCCGCCTCCCGGGTCCACGGCGCGCTCGGCGGCCCGGACGCGGTGGCCACCCCCCGCTTCCCCTACGCGCTGGTGCCGGCCGGCGCCGCCGTCCTCACCTTCTGCGCCGTGCTCGCCGTCCTCGACGGCGGCATCCTCGCGCTCGCCGAACGGGCCCCGCTGCGCGGCGCCTGGCGCGGCCTGTTCGCCCGCTCCCTCGCCCCCGTCGCCGTGCACGGCCTCGCCGGACTGATGATGGCGGTGCTCTGGCGCAGCCCCTACGGCCCCGTCGCCGCCCTGCTCGTACTGCTCCCCATGTACGTGTCCTGCTGGGTGTTCGCCCAGTACCACCGGGAGCGCGCCGCCCACCAGGCCACCATCCGCGCCCTCGTCCAGGCCGTCGACATCAAGGACGGCTACACCCGAGGGCACAGCGAGCGGGTCGGCCAGGCGTCCATGATGATCGCCCGCGAACTCGGCATGGACGACGACCGCGTCGAGGGGCTCCGGTTCGCCGGCATCCTGCACGACGTCGGCAAGCTCGGCGTCCCCACCCGGCTGCTGCGCAAGGACGGCCCGCTGACCCCGGAGGAACGCCGGATCATCGAACTGCACCCCGAGTACGGGCACGAGATGGTCCGCGGCATCGCCTTCCTCGGCGAGGCCCGCTCGGCGATCCTGCACCACCACGAACGGCTGGACGGCAGCGGCTACCCCTACGGGCTGACGGGCGCGCAGATCCCCGAGTTCGCCCGCGTGGTGGCCGTCGCCGACGCCTTCGACGCGATGACCTCCACCCGCTCCTACCGCAGGGCCCGCCCGGTGCCGGCCGCCCTGGAGGAACTGGAGCGCTGCGCGGGGGCGCAGTTCGACCCCGGGATGGTCGCGGCACTCGTCCGGGCGCTCGGCCGGCACGGCTGGCACCCCGCCGTCACCGCCGACATCGCCCCGCCCGCCGCCCCCGCACCCGGCACACCCGCGCCGCGGGCCTCCGACGCCCTCGGCGGGAGGACACCGTGAGCACCACCGCGCCCCGCCACCACCTGCCCGTCCGCCCCGTGCGCGTCGCCTCCCGCGTCGGACCGCCCGCCACGATCACGGCCGTACGCGCCCTCGCGCTGCTGCTCGCCGCCCTGGCCCTCGGCGTCACCCTATGGGACGGACTCGACGACCGGGGTACCGCGCTGGCCTTCGGGGTGCTCATCGCCGTCGGCGAGCTGGCCCGCTGGAGGGGAACCGAGGACCGGGAGTCCGCGCCGCTCGGTGCCGCCGGAGCCCTCGCGTACGCGCTGCTCGGCGAGAACGCCGGGCACCGCACCGGACACGGCGTCCTCCAGGTCGTCGCCGTGGTCGTCGCGGCGGCCCTGGTCGGCTGCGTCCCGCACGTCGCCCGGGGCGGCGGGCCCGCCCTCGACCACCTCGCCCGGCGCGTGCTGACCGTCGCCTTCGCCGCCGTCTGCTTCCAACCCCTGCACAACCAGGGCCGGTTGCTGGAGTGGGGCGGGCCCGCGGTCGCGCTGCTGCTCGTCGCGCTGCTCGTGCTCACCACGCTGTGGGACGCCGTGCTCGCGGCGGCGACGGCGCACGCGCGGACCCGCTGGCCGTTCGGGCCGCTGCTGCGCGACGAACTGCGGGCCACCCTCGGGGTCGGTTCCGCGGTGTGCGCGACCGGGGCCGTCATGTCGCTCGCGGTCGCGGTGACCGGGCTGTGGGCGCTGCCCGTCTTCTCGCTGCCGCTGCTGCTCACCCAGCTCTCCTTCCGGCGGTACGCGGCGGTGCGGCTCACCTACCGGCAGACGATCGCCTCGCTGGCCCGGGCGACCGAGGTCGCCGGGTACACCCCGGCCGGGCACGCGCGGCGGGTGGCCGCCCTCAGCCGGGCCGTCGGCCGTGAGCTGGGCCTGTCCGAACCCGACCTCACCGTCCTGGAGTACGCGGCGCTGATGCACGACATCGGACAGCTCAGCCTGGTCGACCCGGTACCGGCCGGCGCGACCGCCGGACTCCCGCCGGACGAACAGCGGCGGATCGCGCTGCTCGGGGGCGCCGTCGTCCGGCAGACCGGGGTGGACGCCGCGGTCGCCGTGGTGGTCGAGCGGCAGGCGGACCCGTACCGGGAACAGCCCGTCACCGCGCGCATCGTCCGCGCCGTGAACGCATACGAGGAGCTGGCCCGGGAAGCAGGGCCCCAGGGGCCGCTGACGGCCCTGGAGAAGCTGCGGCTGGCGACCGCCCGCGACTATCAGCCCGAGGTCGTGGAGTCGCTGGCCCGGGTCCTGTCCCGACCCGGTCTGACCCTGCCCTGGGCTGGGTAACCCATGGGTAATGAGCGGCCGTCCGACGGTACGTGGTTGGATGCGAGGAAGAGGGTGTTCGGGGGTACGGGCCTGCCCGGGCCCGCACTGTCTTCAAGGGACTCTTCAAAGGACCGGCAGGCGGGAAACGCAAGGAACTGGCAGGCGGGAATCGTGAGGATCTTCGGCAAGGGACGACACCGGCCCTCCGCCTCATGGCGGCAGGCCACCGATCGCGCGTTCACGCTCATCGGCGACGGCCGGTACGAGGACGCGGGAGCGCTGCTGACGCGGGCCGCGGACCTGGAGCCCTGGCTGTCCGAGTCCTGGTTCAACCTGGCGCTGCTGCACAAGTTCCGGCACGACTGGGAACAGGCGCGCGCGGCGGGCCTGCGGGCCGTCGCGCTGCTCGACCGGGAGGCCGGCGCACCCGACTGGTGGAACGTCGGGATCGCCGCCACCGCCCTCCAGGACTGGCCGCTGGCCCGCCGCGCCTGGCAGGCCTACGGGCTGCGGGTGCCCGGCGGCGCCGCCGTCCCGGACGAGCCGGTGGGCATGGACCTCGGCAGCGCGGCCGTGCGGCTGTCACCCGAGGGCGAGGCCGAGGTCGTGTGGGGGCGCCGGCTGGACCCGGCCCGTGTCGAGGTGCTGTCGATCCCGCTGCCCTCCTCGGGGCGCCGCTGGGGCGAGGTCGTGCTGCACGACGGCGTCCCGCACGGCGAGCGGACCACCGCCGCCGGGCACTCCTACCCGGTCTTCGACGAGATCGAGCTGTGGGCGCCGTCGCCGGTGCCCACCTGGGTCGTGCTCCTGGAGGCGGCGACCGAGGACGACCGGGACGCGCTGGAGCGGCTGGCCGCCGACGCCGGGTTCGCCGCCGAGGACTGGTCCTCGTCGGTGCGGCTGTTGTGCCGGATGTGCTCGGAGTCCCGGATGCCGTCCGACGAGGGCGACGGGGAGCACCTGGACCCGCACGACCACAGCGAGCCGGGACACCCGGGCCCGCTGGGGCACCGCACCGACGGACAGCTCTGGGTGCCCGAGCGGGAGTGCGGGCTCGCCGCGCCCGCCTCGCTGGTGCGCGGGCTGCTGGACGGCTGGGTGGCGGACAGCCCGGACTCCCGGGACTGGCGGGACCTGGAAGAGGTCTGCTGAGGTCCCCTTAGGCTGTACCCGCAGAATTTCCCGAAGGTTTGAGGAAGGCGTACGTCGTCATGGCCCAGCAGGACACCGATCAGCAGCACGCGGGCGTGCTCCCCGTGGACGACGACGGCTACGTCATCGACACCGAGGACGCCGAGGAGCGCGAGGCGGCCTACCGCGAGCGTGGCACCTCGCGGCCGATCACGGTGGTCGGCAACCCGGTGCTGCACAAGGAGTGCGAGGACGTCACGGACTTCGGCGCCGAGCTGGACGCCCTGGTCGCCGACATGTTCGCCAGCCAGCGCACCGCCGAGGGCGTGGGCCTGGCCGCCAACCAGATCGGCGTCGACCTGAAGGTCTTCGTCTACGACTGCCAGGACGACCAGGGCGTCCGGCACGTCGGCGTGGTCTGCAACCCGAGGCTCGTCGACCTGCCCGCCGAGCAGCGCCAGCTCGACGAGAGCAACGAGGGCTGCCTGTCGGTGCCGACCGCGTACGCGCCGCTGGCCCGCCCCGACTACGCCGAGGTCACCGGGCAGGACGAGAAGGGCAACCCGATCCGGGTGCGCGGTACGGGCTACTTCGCGCGCTGCCTCCAGCACGAGACGGACCACCTGTACGGCTACCTGTACATCGACCGGCTCTCCAAGCGCGAACGCAAGGACGCCCTGCGGCAGATGGCCGAGAACGAACCGCGCTACGAGATCGTCGCCAACGACTGACCGCGCCCGGCGCGGCGCGTCCCCGGCCGTCGCGTACGGCTGTGACAGAAATTGACAGGCGGGACCCCCGGCCGCTCGTGGGCCGGTCCGAACGGTGCCTGGTCGGGAGAACCTCCTGACCAGGCACCGTTCGTATGTGCGTCGCACGTTCGCTCCCTTGTGCTCTCCCGATGATCCGGATTCAGTCACGCGAGGGGGCATTCTCGGCACCTTGAGGTAGTGAATGGAGCAAATCCGTTCCCAGAACGGTCAGTTGTAGTGCTGAATGGGAAGTGCGGGGATACGCAACGGCGCACGCCCGGCACAGCGGGAGGGGCGTGGCGTCAACAGGCGGCTGAGAGGGGTTTGTTCGTGCATGCTTTCTCACACGGCTCTTCATCGACACCGACAGCGATCGCGGTCCCACCGGCGCTCTCCCTCCCGGTGATCGAGTCCGGGTTTCCCCGTCAACTGCACCCGTATTGGCCCAAACTCCAGGAGAACACCAGGACCTGGCTCCTCGAAAAGCGGCTGATGCCCGCGGACAAGGTCGAGGAATATGCCGACGGTCTGTGCTACACGGACTTGATGGCGGGCTACTACATAGGCGCGCCCGACGAGGTCATGCAGGCGATAGCCGACTACAGCGCGTGGTTCTTCGTCTGGGACGACCGGCACGACCGGGACGTCATCCACGGCCGCGCGGACGCCTGGCGGAGGCTCAGGTTCCAGCTCCACGCGGCCCTCGACGCACCCGGGGACCATCTGCACCACGAGGATCCCCTGGTCGCGGGGTTCGCCGACAGCGTGGGCCGGCTGTACTCGTTCCTCGGCCAGAACTGGAACGAGCGGTTCGCGCTCCACTTCCACGCGGTGATCGAGGCGTACGACCAGGAATTCAGGAACCGCACGTCGGGAACCATTCCCACCGTCGACGAGTATCTCGAACTGCGCCGGCTCACCTTCGCGCATTGGATATGGACCGACCTGCTCGAACCGAGCGCGGGAATCGAACTCCCCGACGCGGTGCGACTGCATCCCGCATTCCACCGGGCGGCCCTGCTCAGCCAGGAATTCGCCGCCTGGTACAACGACCTCTGTTCGCTGCCGAAGGAAATAGCGGGCGACGAGGTACACAATCTCGGCATCAGCCTCATTCACCATCAGGGGCTGACGCTCGAGGAAGCCGTCACCGAAGTCCGGCGCCGGGTCGAGGAAAGCATCAGTGAATTCCTCGTCGCCGAGAAGGACGTCTTAAGGCTCGCCGAAACCCTCGCGGACGGCACCGCGCGGGGAAAGGCGGTCAGTGCCGCGGTGACGGCGTGCGTCGGAAACATGCGGAACTGGTTCAGCTCCGTGTACTGGTTCCACCACGAGTCGGGCCGCTACCGGGTCGACAGTTGGGACGACCGCTCCACACCCCCGTACGTCAACAATGAAGCGGCAGGTGAGAAATGACCGTCGAGTCCGTACGACCCGAGGTGCCCGAGGTGCGGGAGCTGTCCGTTCCGCCCCTCGCCGGAGGCGGGGTGCCCGTGCTCGGGCACGGCTGGAAACTGGCCCGCGACCCGCTCGCCTTCCTCACCCAACTGCGCGACCACGGCGACGTCGTGCGCCTCAAGCTCGGCCCCAAGACGGTGTACGCCGTCACCACCCCGGCGCTCACCGGCGCGCTGGCGCTCAACCCGGACTACGAGATCGGCGGCCCCCTGTGGGAGTCGCTGGAAGGGCTGCTGGGCAACAAGGGCGTCGCGACGGCCAACGGGCCGATGCACCGGCGCCAGCGGCGCACCATCCAGCCCGCGTTCCGCGCCGACATCATCCCCGAGTACGGGCCGATCATGGAGGAGGAGTCCCGGGCCTTCGCGGACCGCTGGGAGGGCGGGGCGACCGTCGACTGCACCTCCGAGTCCTTCCGCGTCGCCGTCCGGATGGCCGCCCGCTGCCTGCTGCGCGGCCGCTTCATGGACGAGCGCGCCGAGCGGCTCAGCCTCGCCCTCGCGACCGTGTTCCGCGGTATGTACCAGCGCATGGTCATACCCGCGGGGCCGCTCTATCGGCTTCCGCTTCCGTCGATGCGCAAATTCGACCGCGCATTGGCCGATCTGCACGCTCTCGTGGACGAGATCATCGCCGAGCGCCGCGCATCCGGTCAAAAGCCGGACGATTTGCTGACGGCATTGCTGGAAGCGAAGAACGACGACGGCGACCCCATCGACGAACAGGAGATCCACGACCAGGTCGTCGCGATACTCACGCCCGGCAGCGAAACCATCGCGTCCACGATCATGTGGCTGCTCCAAGTCCTCACCGAACAACCGGAACAAGCGGACAAGGTGGCCGCCGAGGTCCAATCCGTCGTCGGGGACCGGCCCGTCGGATTCGACGACGTCCGGAAGCTGTCGCACACGAACAATGTCGTCATCGAGGCGATGCGTTTGCGTCCCGCCGTCTGGATATTGACGCGCCGCGCGGTGACCGAAACCGAACTGGGCGGCTATCGCATTCCGGCCGGTGCCGACATCGTCTACAGCCCGTACGCGATCCAGCGCGATCCCCGGTCGTACCAGGAACACCTGGATTTCGACCCCGACCGCTGGCTTCCGGAACGCTCCAAGGACATCCCGAAGTACGCGATGCGCCCGTTCAGCGTGGGCAACCGCAAGTGCCCCAGTGACCACTTCTCGATGGCGCAGCTCACCCTCGTCACCGCGACCGTGGCCTCCCGCTGGCGCTTCAGCCAGGTGTCCGGCTCCAACGACGCGACCCGCGTCGGCATCACCCTGCGTCCGCAGAACCTGCGGCTGAAGGCCGAGCCGCGCTAGCGGACCCGGCCGTCCGGCCCCGGCCGGACCGCACCCGCCCGCACGTCCACCTGGCGCACGTTCAGGCCGCCCGAGGGCCCCTGAACGTGCGCCGGTACGCCTGCGGGGTGGTGCCCAGACTCCGCACGAACTGGTGGCGCAGCGCGGCGGCGGTACCGAAACCCGTACGGCTCGCGATCGCGTCCATCGTCTCGTCCGAGGACTCCAGCAACCGCTGTGCCAGCAGCACCCGTTGGCCCAGGATCCAGCGGTAGGGCGTGGTCCCGGTCTCCTGCTGGAAGCGGCGCGCGAAGGTGCGCGGCGCCATGTGGGCACGGGCGGCGAGCTGTTCGACGGTCGTCTCCCGGTCGAGGTGCCGCTGCATCCACACCAGCACGTCACCGACCGTGTCGCACCGCGAGCGGGGCAGCGGGTGCTCGATGTACTGGGCCTGGCCGCCGTCCCGGTGCGGCGGGACCACCATCCGCCGGGCGATGGTGTTGGCCACCTCCGTGCCCTGCTCCTTGCGGACGATGTGCAGACAGGCGTCGATCCCGGCCGCGGTGCCGGCCGAGGTGATCACCGGGTCCGCGTCCACGTACAGCACGTCCGGCTCGACCACCGCCCGGGGATACTGCCGGGCCAGCTCGCCGGCGTGCTGCCAGTGCACCGCGCAGCGCCGGCCGTCGAGCAGCCCGGCCGCGCCGAGCGCGAAGACGCCCGAGCAGACGCTCAGCACCCGGGACCCGCGGTCCACCGCCCGGCGCAGCGCCACGAGCAGCTCGGGCGGGTAGCCGCGCACGGCGAAGGTGTTCCCGGCGGGCACGACGACGAGGTCCGCCTCGTCGAGCCGGTCGAGCCCGTACGGGGTGGAGACGGTGAAGCCGGGGACGTGGGTGCCGAGGGTGGGGCCCTCGGCGGAGACGACCGCGAACTCGTAGACGGGCAGGCCCTCGTCGCTGCGGTCGAGGCCGAACACCTCGCACACCACGCCGAGTTCGAAGGGATGCACGCCGTCGAGGAGCACGGCGGCCACGTTATTCAGCATGCCGCCCAGTGTGCACCGTCGGTGGCAGCAATTCGAGGGTGCGCGGCAGTTCTGCCACTGCCGGTAAGGAGTCACCGACGGGACACTGATGTTCATGAACGCACTCGTGGACACTTTCGTCGGCATCCTCGTCGTCCTCGCGGTCTTCGCGCTGGTGGCGCTCCCGTCCCTGGTCGGGCTCGCCCGCGAGAGGCGGGTGGACCGCCAGCTCAGGGCGGCGGCCGGTGCCCGCCAGGACACCGGCCGGCCACCGCGGCCTCAGGCCTTCCGCACCACCACCGTGACCGTCCACTCCTGAAGCCCCTTGCAGGACATCCGGGCCGGATCGCTCGGGCACATCGGCCGGGACGAGGTCAGCTCGACCGTGCCGGCCGCGACCGCCCGGTAGGCGGCGGTCGCGTCGCCCGGCTGGAGCACGATCCCGCTGTTGGCGGGCTCCAGAGCGCCGCCCGCGCTCTTCACGGGCTTCCAGGGCCGGGGTGTGGTGCCGTCCAGGGTGACGCGGACCGTGTCCCCGACCGCCAGGCAGTAGGTGTGCCCGGTGTCCGCCGCGCCCAGCTCCCCCTTCACCGGCGGGCAGTCCCGGCCGGACGACGGGGACGAGGGCTCCGAAGGGGACGGCGGGGGCGGCGAGTTCGGTGAGGTCGGCGACGCGGACCCGGGTGAGGACGGGGACGACGGCGGAGCGGATGACGGCGACACGGTGCCGCTGCCGCCCGCCTCGCTCCCGCCCCGGGTTCCGCAGCCGGCCGCGAGCAGCAGGGTCAGTGCCGTGAGGGCGATGGTCCTGGTGGGGGTCGTTCGACGCATGGGGTGGCCTCCTTGCGGGTTGGACGCGCCACCGGCGGATCAGGATCCATCCCGCACGCCGCACGCGCACCGGAACCCCGCCCGCCGCACGCGTACCGGGACCCCGCCCGCCGCACGCGTACCGGGACCCCCGGCCGCCGTGGCGGCCGGGGGTCCCGGCGATACCCGCTCAGCTCGTCGTCAGGGCGGTGTCGTCCACGACGAAGCTGGTCTGGAGGGAGGAGTCCTCGACGCCGCTGAACTTCAGCGTGACGGTGGAACCGGCGAAGGAGGACAGGTCGAAGGTCTTCTGGGCGTAGCCGGTGGCCTTGTTGAGGTTGGAGTAGGTCGCCAGCGTGGTGGAGCCGGCGGTGACGGTGAGCTTGTCGTAGGCCGTACTGGTGCTCGTCTCGGCCGTGTCGACGTGCAGGTAGAAGGTGAGCGTGGCCTTGCAGCCGGCCGGGACGGTCACCGACTGGGAGAGCGTGTCGGTGTGGGCGGAGCCGTAGCCGTCCAGCCAGGCCTTGTAGGAGCCGCCGTGCGCCGCCTCACCCGAGTCGGTCGTGATGACACCGCTCGACGCCGTCCAGCCGGTGTTGCCCGACTCGAAGCCGGGGTTCCCGAGCAGTTGCGCCGAGGTGCAGGAGCCGCCGCCGGAGGTGCTCACGGTCCAGGTGAACGAGGCCGAACCGGAGGCGCCCGTAGCGTCCTTCGCGGTGACGGTGACCGCGTAGCCGCCCGCGGTCGTCGCCGTACCGGAGATCAGTCCGGTCGAGGCGTTGATCGACAGCCCGGGGGGCAGCCCGGTCGCGCTGTAGGTGAGGGCCGCGCCCGCGCTGTCGTCGGCCGCGATCTGAAGGCTCACCGAACCGCCCGTCGCCGTCGACCGGTTGCCCGGGTTGGTGACGGTCACCGTGTTGCCCGTGCCGGTGCCCGGGGTGAAGGCGGCCGTGCCGTTCGGGGTGCCCCAGCCGGTCGGTCCGTCGTAGCCGGTGCCGGCGGTGCAGAAGTACGCCGGCGAGCAGGAGCCGTTGTTGCCGCTGGTCACGTCGTAGAGGCTCGACGTGTGGGAGTAGGGGTACTTCGCCGGGTAGTCGGCGGAGCCGGGGGTGCCGGCCAGCGCGTAGACACCGGCGATGATCGGCGCGGAGGCGCTGGTGCCGCCGTAGACCGCCCAGCCGGAGCCGCCGTAGGTGTCGTAGACGGCCACGCCGGTCGCGGGGTCGGCGACCGCGGAGACGTCGGACTCCATGCGCCGCGAGCAGCCGGTGTCGGTCTGCCAGCTCGGCTTGGGGTCGTACGCGGAGCAGCCGGAGCCGGTGCCCTCGGTGCTGTTGGTCTTCCAGACCGACTCGCTCCAGCCGCGGGCGCCGGAGGAGGCGGTCAGCGCGGTGCCGCCGACCGCGGTCACGTACTGGGAGGTCGCCGGGTACTCGGCGCCGTAGGCCTCGTCGCCGGAGGAGACGGTGATCGCGACGCCGGGGTGCTTGAAGTACGCGGTGTCCTCGCTCGTCTGCGAGGAGGCCTCGTCGCCGCCCCAGCTGTTGGAGACGAACTTGGCGCCGAGCGCGACCGCTTCGTTCTCGGCCGTTCCGAGGTCGGTGTCGTTCGCCGAGTTCGCCTCGACCAGGATGATGTCGCAGTTCGGGCAGACGGCGCTGACCATGTCGATGTCGAGCGCCTCCTCACCCGCCCAGCCGGTGTTGTTCGACGGCAGCGAGGTGGTCGAGCCGGTCTGACTGACCTGCTTGAAGCAGCCGTTGGCCTTCGTGCAGGCGGACAGGCCGAACTGCGAGCGGTAGGTGGCCAGGTCGGCGGCGGCGTTGGGGTCGTTGTACGCGTCGACGACCGCGACGGTCAGACCGGAGCCGCCGGTCGAGGGCAGGTTGTAGGCGCTGTGCAGGTTGGCCGGGCTCAGGCCGGACACCGCGGCGGTCGCGTCCGGGGAGACGGCGGCGGCGAGCTGCTGCGCGATGTCGGTCCTGCGCTGCGCGAAGCAGGACATCGTGCCGGGCCGGGCCGCTCGCGCGCACAGGTGCTTGGTCGCGACCTTCTGGCCGGCCTTGCCGGTCGCGTGGACCGTCTGCCGGGCGGGGTCGGTCAGGGCCCGGGAGTTCTGGGTGGTGCGGGAGACGTGGGGGGCCGGGGCGGGCCGCGCGTCGGCGGGCGGCGCCGCCGCGAACCCGGCGAGGCCGAGGGCGAGGGCGGGGAGCGCGGTGGTGAGGAGTCTGCGCAGGCTCCGGACGGGTCTGCCGGAGGGTATCGGGCGCTGGGAGCGCATGGGGGTGTCGCCTCCATCGGTTCATGGCCGCTGCCGGGTGGGCCCGGGTGGGGCCCCGCGCGGCGCCACAGCCGGAAGTGGGGGTTCTCGGCGCTCTGAAGGGGCGGGCCCGTGACGCGCGTAGCGCGGGCCGTGGAGAGACGGCCCGTAAAACGTCATGGGCATGCCAATTCAGTCGTCCTGTCGTGCCCCTGTGGGGAGACACGGCGGGACGGCCAGAACGTAGCCGGGCGCGACGACCTGCGAACACCCGTGCCGGCAGAACTTTGCCGCTCCATGGACGGGGATGGGACGGGGGATAACCGGCGCGGGGCAGCACGTGACGAAATTCGGGCCGACGCGTGACGAAAGCGGGGCGGCACGCGGCGAGAGCCGGGGCGGCGCATGGCGGGAGCCGGGGCGGCACATGGCGAGAGCCGGGCCGCGTGGGCGGCCCGGCTCTCATCGCTGACGGTCAGTCAACAAGGGGTAACGGTCGTTCGGTAGAAGGGGCGTTGACGACCGGTCAGAAGTCCTCGTCCAGGTCGACCGAACCCTCGACCGCCACCTGGTACGCCGACGGACGGCGCTCGAAGAAGTTCGTCAGCTCCTGGACACCCTGCAACTCCATGAAGGAGAAGGGGTTCTCCGAGCCGTACACCGGAGCGAAGCCCAGCCGCTGTAGGCGCTGGTCGGCGACGCACTCCAGGTACTGCCGCATCGAGTCGGTGTTCATGCCCGGCAGGCCCTCGCCGCACAGGTCCCGGCCGAACTGCAGCTCGGCCTCGACGGCCTCCCGCAGCATGTCGGTGACCTGCTCCTGGAGCTTGTCGTCGAAGAGGTCCGGCTCCTCCTTGCGGACGGTGTCGACCACGTCGAAGGCGAAGCTCATGTGCATCGTCTCGTCGCGGAACACCCAGTTGGTGCCGGTCGCCAGGCCGTGCAGCAGACCCCGGCTGCGGAACCAGTAGACGTACGCGAAGGCACCGTAGAAGAAGAGGCCCTCGATGCACGCGGCGAAGCAGATCAGGTTCAGCAGGAAGCGGCGCCGGTCGGCCTTGGTCTCCAGTCGGTCCAGCTTCTCGACCGAGTCCATCCACTTGAAGCAGAACTGCGCCTTCTCGCGGATGGAGGGGATGTTCTCCACCGCGTCGAAGGCCGCCGCGCGGTCGTCCGGGTCGGGCAGATACGTGTCGAGCAGCGTCAGATAGAACTGGACGTGCACGGCCTCCTCGAAGAGCTGACGGCTCAGGTAGAGCCGCGCCTCGGGGGAGTTGATGTGCTTGTACAGCGTCAGCACGAGGTTGTTCGCCACGATCGAGTCGCCCGTCGCGAAGAACGCGACCAGCCGGCCGATCATGTGCTGCTCACCCGGCGTCAGCTTCGCGAGGTCGGCGACGTCCGAGTGGAGGTCGACCTCCTCGACGGTCCAGGTGTTCTTGATCGCGTCCCGGTAGCGCTCGTAGAAGTCCGGGTAGCGCATGGGACGGAGAGTCAGTTCGAAGCCCGGGTCGAGCAGGTTTTTCTCGGACACGGCCTTCTCGGTGGTGGTGTCGGTCATTACTGGCAGGCCTCGCAGGACTCGGGGTTTTCCAGGGAGCAGGCGACGG
This sequence comes from Streptomyces sp. NPDC007084, assembly GCF_040703595.1. Lineage (NCBI taxonomy): Bacteria > Bacillati > Actinomycetota > Actinomycetes > Kitasatosporales > Streptomycetaceae > Streptomyces > Streptomyces sp. NPDC007084. Next base: position 11,394 of record NZ_JBEYFY010000004.1, on the reverse strand, counting down.
CGTCGGGGTCGGCGGCCTGCTGGACGGGGATGGTCTTCTCGGGCTGTGCCTGCGCCTGCGCCGCGCGGGCGATCCGCGTCGCCGGACGGGACCGCAGGTAGTACGTCGTCTTCAGGCCCGACTTCCAGGCGTACGAGTACATCGAGGACAGCTTGCCGATGGTCGGCGTCTCCAGGAACAGGTTCAGCGACTGCGCCTGGTCCAGGAACGGGGTCCGCGCGGCGGCCATGTCGATCAGACCGCGCTGCGGGATCTCCCACGCCGTGCGGTACAGGTCGCGCACGTCCTGCGGCACCCAGGTGAAGCCCTGCACCGAGCCGCTGGACTCGCGCAGCGCCTCACGGGTCTGCGCGTCCCACACGCCGAGCTTCTTCAGCTCGGCCACCAGGTAGGAGTTGACCTGGAGGAACTCGCCGGAGAGCGTCTCGCGCTTGAACAGGTTCGACACCTGCGGCTCGATGCACTCGTAGACGCCCGCGATGGAGGCGATGGTGGCGGTCGGCGCGATGGCCAGGAGCAGCGAGTTGCGCATGCCGACCTCGGCGATCCGCCCGCGCAGCGCCTCCCAGCGCTCCGGCCAGTTCAGCTCGACGTCGTAGTGGTCGGGGTGCAGCACGCCCCGGGCGGTACGGGTCTTCTCCCAGGCCGGGAGCGGGCCGTTGCGCTCGGCGAGGTCCGCGGAGGCCTCGTACGCGGCGAGCATGATGCGCTCGGCGATCCGGGTGGACAGGGCGCGCGCCTGCGGCGAGTCGAAGGGCAGCCGCATCTTGAAGAAGACGTCCTGGAGGCCCATCGCGCCCAGACCGACCGGCCGCCAGCGGGAGTTGGAGCGCCCGGCCTGCTCGGTCGGGTAGAAGTTGATGTCCACCACGCGGTCGAGGAAGGTGACCGCGGTGCGGACGGTCTCGTCGAGCCGCTCCCAGTCGATGTCGTCGCCGACGACGAACGCGCCGAGGTTGACCGAGCCCAGGTTGCAGACCGCGGTCTCCCCGTCGTCCGTGACCTCCAGGATCTCGGTGCACAGGTTCGAGGAGTGGACGGTGTGGCCGGGCTCCGCCGTCTGGTTGGCGGTGCGGTTGGCGGCGTCCTTGAAGGTCATCCAGCCGTTGCCGGTCTGCGCGAGGGTGCGCATCATGCGGCCGTACAGATCGCGGGCCGGGATGGTCTTCTTGGCGAGGCCCGCTTCCTCGGCCTTGCGGTACGCGGCGTCGAACTCGTCGCCCCACAGGTCGACCAGCTCGGGCACGTCCGCCGGGGAGAACAGCGACCACACGCCGTCCTCGTTCACCCGGCGCATGAACTCGTCCGGAATCCAGTGCGCGAGGTTCAGGTTGTGCGTACGCCGGGCGTCCTCACCGGTGTTGTCGCGCAGCTCCAGAAACTCCTCGATGTCGGAGTGCCAGGTCTCCAGGTACACCGCCGCCGCGCCCTTGCGCCGGCCGCCCTGGTTCACCGCGGCGACCGAGGCGTCGAGCGTCTTGAGGAACGGGACGATGCCGTTGGAGTGGCCGTTGGTGCCGCGGATCAGCGAACCGCGCGAACGGATGCGGGAGTACGAGAGACCGATGCCGCCGGCGTGCTTCGACAGCCGGGCGACCTGGTGGTAGCGGTCGTAGATGGAGTCCAGCTCGTCCAGCGGGGAGTCGAGGAGGTAGCAGGACGACATCTGGGGGTGCCGCGTACCGGAGTTGAAGAGCGTGGGGGAGGACGGGAGGTAGTCGAGCCGGCTCATGAGCCCGTAGAGCGCGGAGACTTCGTCCACGGCGTGGACCGTGTCGTCCTCGGCGAGGCCGGAGGCGACCCGCAGCATGAAGTGCTGGGGCGTCTCGACGACCTTGCGGGTGATGGGGTGGCGCAGCAGGTAACGGCTGTGCAGCGTCCGCAGGCCGAAGTAGCCGAAGCGGTCGTCGCCGGCCGGGTCGATCAGCGCGTCGAGCCGGGCGGTGTGCAGCCGGACGAACTCGGCGGTGCGGTCGGCGATCAGGCCCTCGCGGTGGCCGACGGCGACCGACTCGGAGAAGGTCGTCACGCCCTGGGAGGCGGCCTCCGCGGCGATGCTGATGGTGAGTAGCCGGGCGGCCAGCCGGGAGTAGACGGGGTCCTCGGAGATGAGTCCGGCCGCCGCCTCCGTGGCCAGTTCGCGCAGCTCGGCCTCGTCGGCGCGGGCGGACCGGCCGCGCAGCGCCGCGGCGGCGACCCGGCCGGGGTCGGCGTCGGGGAGGTCGGCGGTGAGGTCGGTCAGGGTCCGCAGCAGCGCGGCTCCGGGGCCGTCGGTCTCCACCGGGGCCTGGTGCTCGGTCACTGAAGCCGGATCTGCTGGCGCGATGGTCACGTGGGGCTCTCCCTCGCTCGGCACGGGGCCTTTCGGGGAGCACGGGGGCACACGGAAACGCTTCTGGGCAGCCAGCGCACCGCGTCCACCGGCCCATTCCGCGAGGCCCGGACGTCGTCGGCACCCGGGCCGGGTGGCCGGGGTGCGCTGTCGGCAGGTCCTCGGACTGACACGTACGCGGGCACGCCCAATACGCGAACACGCACAAGTACACCGTTGCGGGACAGTTCCGGATTCGCACCGGATTCCCCTGCGGCGACAGCGAGCATGAGCATACATCTTGTGCCGGGCCCAGGGAGCACCCCCACATGTTGTGTCGTGTCGGTGCCGGAGAGCGCTACGGAGTGTGCCGGGGGGTCAACTCGTAGGTGAGCGGCCGGATGTGGCCCGGCCGCCGAACGGGGCCCGGACGCGGCGGGGGAGGGACTGGCCGGGGCGAGGGGGACTGGCCGGGGAGAGGGGCCGGGCGGGGAGTAGCCGGGGGCGGGGAGGGCCCCGGACGGGCACGGCGACGGGCCGCCGGTTCGCGACCGGCGGCCCGTCCTCGGCTGCCTTGCCCTGCCCCTCTCTCGGTGGGGCGATCCCCCTCCCGGTGAGACAGGGCGCCCTCCTGGTGAGGCGCCCTCCCGGTGAGGCGGGCGCCCTCTCGCAGGGGCAGGCGTTTCCCCTAGTGGCCGGCGCCCGCCGTGGCCGGCGGAAGCTCCACCTGGACGCCGGGGTCGCCCGCGTCGGCGGTGTAGTCCTCGGGCGAGGTCTCGTCGATGCCGTCGGGGGCCTTGAACGCGCGCAGGGCGAAGGTGAGGACGACGGAGACGACCACGTTCAGGACGAACGCGGTCAGGCCGATGTAGCCGATCTCGCCGATGCCCGGGATCTCCTTCGAGCTGCCGCCGAAGTGCTTCTGGGTCGGCGAGGCCACCCCGTAGGCGGCGAGCGTGCCGTAGACCATGCCGACCGCCCAGCCCGCGAGCAGCGCCCAGCGGTGGAACCAGCGGGTGAACAGGCCGCCGACCAGCGCCGGGAAGGTCTGGAGAATCCAGATGCCGCCCAGCAGCTGGAAGTTGATCGCGACCGTCTTGTCCATCGTCAGGACGAAGACCAGCGCGCCCACCTTCACCAGCAGCGAGACGATCTTGGAGACGCGGGTCTCCTGCTTCGGGGTCGCGTCCGGCTTGATGAAGTCCTTGTAGATGTTGCGGGTGAAGAGGTTCGCGGCGGCGATCGACATGATGGCCGCCGGGACGAGCGCCCCGATGCCGATGGCGGCGAAGGCCACGCCCGCGAACCAGTCCGGGAACATGTTCTCGAAGAGCTGCGGGATGGCGAGCTGCCCGTTCTGCACCTTCACGCCGGCCGCGATGGCCATGAACCCGAGCAGGGCGAGCAGGCCCAGCATCAGCGAGTAGAGGGGCAGGATCGTCGTGTTGCGGCGGATCACCTCGCGGCTGCGGCTGGACAGCGTCGCGGTGATGGAGTGCGGATACATGAACAGGGCGAGCGCCGAACCCAGCGCGAGCGTGGCGTAGGTCCACTGGCCCGCCGCGGGCGGCACGACCCCGCCGGCCCCGGCCGCCGTGTACTTGTCGCCCGCCGCCTTGAAGATCTCGTCGAAGCCGCCGAGCTTGATCGGGATGTAGATGATGGCCACCGCGATCACGATGTAGATCAGGGTGTCCTTCACGAACGCGATCAGCGCCGGGGCCCGCAGCCCCGAGGAGTAGGTGTACGCGGCCAGCACACCGAAGGCGATGAGCAGCGGCAGGTCCTTGACGAACCAGTTGGTGTTCTCGCCGCCGCCCACCCCCATCACGTCCAGGACGGCCTGGATGCCGACGAGCTGGAGCGCGATGTACGGCATGGTCGCGAGGATGCCGGTGACGGCGACCGCCAGCGACAGGCTCTTGGAGCCGAACCGGCCGCGCACGAAGTCCGAGGTCGTCACATAGCCGTGCTTGTGCGAGACCGACCAGAGGCGGGGCAGGAAGGTGAAGATCAGCGGGTACACCAGGATCGTGTACGGCACGGCGAAGAAGCCGGCCGCGCCCGCCGCGTAGATCGCCGCGGGGACGGCGACGAAGGTGTACGCCGTGTAGAGGTCGCCGCCGAGCAGGAACCAGGTGACCCAGGTCCCGAACGACCGTCCGCCCAGGCCCCATTCGTCGAGGCTGTGCTCGTTGTCGGCCCTGCGCCAGCGGGCGGCCAGGAATCCCATGACCGTGACGGCCACGAAGAAGAAGACGAAGACGCCGAGGGCGACGCCGTTCACACCGTCGTTCATGCTCCGGCACCTCCCTTGGCCTTGGCCGCGCGGGTCCGCTGGTCACGCCGCCAGAGCTGGTGCGCGGTCACCGTCAGCGCGGTGGAGAGCAGCACCCACAGCATCTGGTACCAGTAGAAGAAGGGGATGCCGATGAAGGTGGGGTCCGTCTTGGCGTAGGAGCCGACCCACAGCATCGCCACGAAGGGGGCGAGCAGGCAGAGCGCGATCACCACGCGGACCGGTGTCACCACCGGTGGTTTCACTTCGGGCAGGTCTGACATAACGGCGGCTCCGTCCCCTCGCGATCACCTGTGTAACGCGCAGGCAATCTAGGCGACGGCTCAGCTTTAGGGAACCCCTGGTCGCGGCGCCGGTGTGGAGGCTTGGTGTGCGTGCGGGCGAGGCCCTTGAGGCCGCCGCGGGGCCGCGGTCGGGGCGTACGGCGCCGGGGTGCCGGGCGGGGTGCCCGAACTCCCTCAGTCCGTCGGGCGCTTGAGACGGGCGACGAACTTGTAGCGGTCGCCGCGGTACACCGACCGCACCCACTCCACCGGTTCACCCAGCTTGTCCAGCGAGTGCCGGGAGAGCATCAGCATGGGCAGCCCCACGTCGGTGCCGAGCAGCCCGGCCTCGCGCGGGGTGGCCAGCGAGGTCTCGATGGTCTCCTCGGCCTCGGCGAGATGGACGTCGTACACCTCGGCGAGCGCGGTGTAGAGAGAGGTGTACTTGACGAGCGAGCGGCGCAGGGCAGGGAAGCGCTTGGCGGACAGGTGGGTCGTCTCGATCGCCATCGGCTCGCCGCTCGCCAGGCGCAGCCGCTCGATGCGCAGCACCCGGCCGCCGGCCGAGATGTCGAGCAGCCCGGCGAGCGCGTCGTCCGCGGTGATGTAGCCGATGTCCAGGAGCTGCGAGGTGGGTTCGAGGCCCTGCGCGCGCATGTCCTCGGTGTACGAGGTGAGTTGGAGCGCCTGGGAGACCTTGGGCTTGGCCACGAAGGTGCCCTTGCCCTGGATGCGTTCGAGGCGGCCCTCGACGACCAGTTCCTGCAGCGCCTGGCGCACGGTGGTGCGCGAGGTGTCGAACTCGGCGGCGAGCGTGCGCTCGGGCGGGACCGGTGTGCCGGGCGGCAGCGTCTCCGTCATGTCGAGCAGGTGCTTCTTGAGCCGGTAGTACTTGGGCACGCGCGCGGTACGGATGGGCGCCCCACCCTCGTTCTCCGCACTGCTGACGTCGGTGCTCATGCTCCGCCTTCCCGGCTCCGGATGCCGAAGCGACCGACGTTCCGTCGGTCACGGCTCACATCGTGGCACGGCTCGTGGTGCGAGTGTCCCCCCGCACGCTCCGTGATCCCCTCTATATACCGTTGCCGTTCCTGTTGGTCTAGTCCATCGTGCCGGTGTGGTCTAACACCCCCGCTATTTATGCCGCTTGGCTACTTAAAGGTCCTTGCATATGTAGGTCCCATAACGGACGAGAGGACGGGCTTACACACCCTTGACACCCCTCTAGGTCTAGGCCAAGCTCCCCCTACTGGTCTACACCATTGGTCCAGTCCCGGCCCCACGGGCGGTCACACGTCGTATGTCACCGCGGGGAGCAGGGGGGTTTGTGGCATCCCTGAGGAGGGTGGCGTGAAGCGCAAGCTGATAGCCGCGATCGGTATCGCGGGCATGATGTTCTCCATCGCGGCGTGCGGGGACAGTGACGACAAGTCCGGGGGGTCGGACAAGGCCGGGGACGCGAAATCCCTGACGGTCTGGCTCACGGTCGACGCGCAGAACAACTGGCCCGAGCTGGTCAAGGCGGCCGACGCGGCCGTCAAGGCGAAGCACCCCGGCATCAAGATCAACCACGAGTACTACGGCTGGCCGGACAAGAACGCCAAGCTCGACGCCGTCCTCGCCACCGACAAGGCGCCCGACGTGGTCGAGATGGGCAACACCGAGATGCTCGGCTACATGGTCAAGGGCGCCTTCGCTCCCCTGGACACGTCGAAGTTCGACAACGCGGACGCCTGGCTGGACGGCCTCAAGGCCTCCGTGACCTACGACGGCAAGACCTACGGCGTGCCGTACTACGCCGGTGGCCGCGTCGGCAACTGGCGCAAGGACATCGCCGCCTCGGTCGGCGTGAAGACCCCGCCGAAGACCTACGCCGAACTCACCTCCGACCTGGACAAGATCCAGAAGAAGGAGGGCTCCAAGTTCAGCGCCTGGTACCAGCCCACCCGTGACTGGTACGCGGCCATGTCCTTCGTCTACGACGCCGGCGGCTCCATCGCGAAGGAGGAGGGCGGCCAGTGGAAGGCCAACCTCTCCTCGCCCGAGTCGATCAAGGGCCTCACCGAGTTCAAGAACGTCGTCGACAAGTACATGCACGGCGACAAGACCAAGGACGAGTCCGACCGTTACATCGTCTACGGCCAGGGCAAGTCCGGCATGATCTTCGGTGCCGCCTGGGAGGGCGCGACCGCCGAGGACCCGAAGAGCGACAAGACCGGCAAGCTCAAGGGCAACCTCGAGAACTTCGTGATGCCCGGCCCGTCCGGCAAGAACCTCCCCGTCTTCCTGGGCGGCTCCGACCTCGCCGTCCCGGTGAAGTCGAAGGCGCAGGGCGTGGCCGCCGAGTGGATCAACGCGTTCACCGGACCCAAGGGCCAGAAGGGCCTGATGGGCAAGGGCAACCTGCCGAACAACAAGACGGACCTCGCCACCCTGAAGAACGACCCGGCGACGGCCGTCCCGGCCACCGCGGCCGAGTCCAACTGGTTCGTCCCGATGGCGCCGGGCTGGGGCCAGGTCGAGAAGGCCCAGGTCCTCCAGACCATGCTGCAGAGCATCGGCACCGGCAAGAAGTCGGTCGAGGACGCCGCGAAGGACGCGGACGCCAAGATCGACAAGGTCATCAACACCAAGTGACCTGAGAGCAGGGCCCCGTCGGTCCTCCGTCACGGAGGGGCGGGGCCCTGCCTGCCGTACGGCCAGGCCCGCGGGCACGTCCCGCCCGGCCGTGCGGGCCTTCGCTTCCGTACGACCTGAGGGACCGCTGAGGAGCGCGCGATGAGTGCCGCAGACACCACCACCCCCGCCAAGGTGCCGCCGCCGCGGCTGGCGCCACCGCCACCGGCCGCCCCCAGGACTCCGCGCAAGCGACGGACCTCGGGCTCCGCGGCCACCCCCTGGGCGCTGCTCGCCCCCTGTCTGCTGATCCTCGCGCTGGTCCTCGGCTACCCGCTGGTCCGCCTGGTCACGCTCTCCTTCCAGAAGTTCGGGCAGTCCCAGCTCTGGGGCTTCCAGCCGGCCGAGTCCGTCGGCTTCGACAACTTCACCAACGTGCTCGGGGACGGCGAGTTCTGGGCCGTCGTGGTCCGCACGATCGTCTTCGCGGCCGGCTCCGTCATCTTCACGATGGTCGTCGGCATGCTGATCGCGCTGCTCCTCCAGCGGGTCTCCGGCTGGGTCAAGACCCTCATCAACATCGTGCTGGTGGCCAGTTGGGGCATGCCCATCATCGTCGCCACCACCGTCTTCAAGTGGCTCTTCGACTCCGACTACGGCATCTTCAACGCGCTGCTCAGCAAGCTGCCGGGCGTCGACATGGTCGGCCACAACTGGTTCGCCAGCGGCCCCCAGGGCCTGGCCGTGATCATGCTCCTGGTCGTCTGGGGCGCCGTGCCGTTCGTCGTCATCACCCTCAGCGCCGGACTCACCCAGGTCCCCGCCGAGCTGGAGGAGGCCGCACGGCTCGACGGCGCCGGCTCCTGGGGCGTCTTCCGCTACGTCACGCTGCCGATCCTCAAGCCGATCATCGTGATGCTCACGACCCTCTCGGTCATCTGGGACATGGGTGTCTTCCCGCAGGTCTTCGTGATGCGCGGCGGCCACCCCGAGGACGAGTTCCAGCTCCTCACCACGTACTCCTACGACCGCGCCTTCGTCGTCAACGACTACGCGCAGGGCTCCGCGATCGCCCTGCTGACCGTGCTGCTCATGCTGGGCGTGGTCGCCGTGTACATGCGCCAGATGCTGAAGATCGGAGAGGTCGAATGAGCGCCGTCGCCACGCCCGGGCGGGCGTCCGCCGCGGGGCGGAAGTCCTCCGGACCCCGCAAGTCCAAGCTCGGCTGGAACGTGGTCGGCCTGCTCGTCTTCCTCACCGCGGGCTTCCCGGTCTACTGGATGTTCAACACGGCCTTCAAGCCGGCCAAGGACGCCATCGACCCCGACCCCAGCCTGTTCCCCACCGGCCTCACGCTCGACAACTTCCGCCGCGCGCTGGACATTGCCGACTTCTGGGGCCCGGTCGGCCGCAGCCTCGTCGTGTCCGTCTCGGTGGTCGTCATCGGCATCATCGTCGGCATGCTGGCCGCGCTGGCCATCTCCCGCTTCGCCTTCCGCGGCCGCAAGATCGTCATCGTGGGCATCCTCGCGGTCCAGATGATCCCGCTGGTCGCCATGATCATCCCGGTCTTCCTGCTGCTGAACGACCTGGACCAGTACGACAAGCTCACCGGCCTGATCGTCACCTACCTGACCTTCATCCTCCCCTTCACGGTGTGGACGCTGCGTGGCTTCATCGTCAACATCCCCAAGGAGCTGGAGGAGGCCGCCATGGTCGACGGGTGCAGCCGCACCGGCGCCTTCATCCGCGTGGTCTTCCCGCTGCTGGCCCCGGGCATGGTGGCCACCTCCGTCTACGCGTTCATCCAGGCCTGGAACGAATACCTCTACGCCCTGATGCTGATGAGCCAGAAGAACCAGACCGCGACCGTCTGGCTCGGTAACTTCACCACCAAGCACGGCACCGAGTACGCCCCGATGATGGCCGGTTCCACGATGATGGCCGTGCCGATCGTCGTCCTGTTCCTCCTCGTCCAGCGGAAGATGGCCGCGGGTCTGACCGCGGGCGCCGTGAAGGGATAACGCCACCCGTGACGACATTCGCCAGCGGTACAGACACCCTGACGCGCGACGCCCTCACCGTCCTCCAGCCCGGTTTCACCGGAACCACGGCTCCGGACTGGCTGCTCCGCCGCCTCGGTGAGGGCCTCGCCTCCGTCGGCCTGTTCGGCCGCAACATCGCCACCCCCGAGCAACTGGCCGCCCTGACCGCCCAGTTGCGCGCCGAACGCGACGACGTCCTGGTCGCCATCGACGAGGAGGGCGGCGACGTCACCCGCCTGGAGGTGCGCACCGGCTCCTCCTTCCCCGGCAACCACGCGCTGGGCGCCGTCGACGACGTGGCCCTCACCGAGGCCGTCGCCCTCGAACTCGGCCGCAGGCTGGCCGCGTGCGGGGTGAACCTCAACTGGGCGCCGTCCGCCGACGTGAACTCCAACCCCTCCAACCCGGTCATCGGCGTGCGGTCCTTCGGCGCCGACACCGGCCTGGTGGCCCGGCACACCGCCGCCTACGTCACCGGCCTCCAGGCCGCCGGCGTCGCCGCCTGCACCAAGCACTTCCCCGGCCACGGCGACACCGCGGTCGACTCCCACCACGCGCTGCCCCGCATCGACGCCGACCTCGCGGTCCTCCAGTCCCGCGAACTCGCCCCCTTCCGGGCCGCGATCGCCGCGGGCAGCCGGGCCGTGATGAGCGCGCACATCCTCGTCCCGGCCCTCGACCCCGAGCGCCCGGCCACCCTCTCCCGCCGCATCCTCACCGGGCTGCTGCGCGAGGAACTCGGCTACCAGGGCCTCATCGTCACCGACGGCATGGAGATGCAGGCCATCGCCGCGACCTACGGGATCGAGCGGGGCAGTGTGCTCGCCATCGCGGCCGGCGCCGACGCCATCTGCGTCGGCGGCGGACTCGCGGACGACGACACCGTGCGCCGGCTGCGGGACGCCCTCGTCTCCGCCGTCCGCTCCGGCGACCTCGCCGAGGAACGGCTCGCGGACGCGGCCGACCGGGTGCGGGCCCTCGCCGAGTGGACCGCCGCTGCCGCCGCCGTCTCCCGGCCCGCCTCGAATGGCTCAAACGGTTCGAACGCCTCGAACGGTGCGGGAGCGCCGGCCGTCACGCTCCGTACGGGCTCCGGGCACGCCCCGGCCGGCTCCGACGGCGCGGCGGACACCGGGCTGGACCTCGGCCGGGACGTCGGTCTGGTCGCCGCCCGGCGCGCGCTCACCGTGACCCGCTCCGGGGCCCTCACCCCGTTCACCGAGGCCCCCTACGTCGCCGCGCTCACCCCGGTCGCGAACATCGCGGTCGGTGACGAGACCCCCTGGGGCGTGGCCGCCGAACTGGCCCGGCTGCTCCCCGGCACCGAGACCGGCAGCTTCACCGGCGAGGACGCGGGCACCGCCGCCCTCGCCGCCGCCGGCAAGCGCCCGGTCGTCGCCGTGGTCCGGGACGAACACCGCCACCCCTGGATGGCGGACGCCCTCGACACCCTCCTCGCCGCGCGCCCGGACACCGTTGTCGTCGAGATGGGCGTCCCCCAGTCGGCCCCCCGGGGCGCCCTGCACATCGCCACCCACGGCGCCGCCCGGGTCTGCGGCCAGGCGGCGGCCGAGATCATCGCGGGGGAGCAGGGGGAGCAGGGGGAGCAGGGGGAGCAGGGGGAGCAGGGGGAGTAGGGAACCAGCCCGAGGGGGCAGCCGCGCGCGCAGTCGCGGACACCCCCTCGGGCCCGGACATGCCGGTGCCCGGCCTCCCCTGGGGAGACCGGGCACCGGCATGACGTGCGGCGGAGCGGCAGGCTCTAGGGCGTGTCCGCAATGTCGGTGGGTCGTTGGTCCGTTCGTGGTGCGTCGTCATGAAGTGACTGATCAGGCTTGGGCGGTGATCGGGCCGTTGCTG